>CAIZMI010000064.1 GCA_903934015.1 uncultured bacterium | reverse complement strand
TCGAACTTTGTCCAGAACATACCGCCAGAAAACGAAATCGGGTTCGGAAGCAAAAATATGGTCGGCACGAAGTGCCGTCTGTTCTGAATTCCCCCCAAAAAGTCCTGAATCTGAAAGGGTTCGCCACGCAGAGCGTGGCTCCTCGTTAGCCAATGCAACAATATGAATAATCAAACTAGAAAATTTTTCATCTACACCAGAAAGTCTACCGATACAGAAGATCGGCAAGTTAGAAGCATTTCGGATCAACTGGCCGAACTCAAAGAGTTAGCGGTTAAAGAACAAATTGAAGTTGTGGATATTTTCGTTGAAAAACAAACCGCTAAAGCTCCGGGTCGGCCAGTATTTAATGAAATGCTTCTCCGTATCGAAGCAAATGAGGCAAATGGAATTTTAGCGTGGCATCCCGACAGATTAGCGAGAAATAGTGTTGATGGTGGAAAAATTATTTATTTGCTCGATACGGGAAAAATTGCCGAGCTGAAATTTCCAACTTTCTGGTGTGATACAACGCCACAAGGTAAGTTCATGCTTTCCATTGCTTTCTCACAATCCAAGTATTATGTGGATAACTTATCGGAGAATATTAAGCGTGGACACAGAAACAAAGTGAAAGACGGTATATGGCCTCAAATGTCGCCTCTGGGCTATGTAAATGTAAAAGGTGCAGGAATAGTACCCGATGAAAATATCGCTCCGTTAATCAAGAAAACATTTGAGGCCTATGCAACTGGAAATTTCACTTTGCGACAACTTCACGATAAGTTTAACGCTCTTGGATTGAGTAGAAAGAATGGAAAGGTGCTTTCCGTTTCTAATTACCAACAAATTTTGAGAAATCCGATATTCACGGGCTTAATGAGATATGGTGGTGAAATCTACGAAGGAAAGCACAAACCGATTATCACAAAGAAACTTTTTGATTCCGTTCAAGAAGTGATGATGAGAAAATCTAAACCTCATAGCAAAGGATTGAAACCATTTTTGTATAGAGGATTTTTCCGTTGCGGAGAGTGTGGTTGCTTTATAACTACCGAACAACAAAAAGGTCATAACTATTTGCGATGCACGAAACGGAAAAATCCTTGTTTGCAAAAATATGTTCGCGAAGAAATCATCACTTCTCAAATAAAGGAAGAAATCAAAAAAGTTTCTTTGCCACTCGATTGGGCAAATTGGATGATTGAAGAAAATAGAAAAGACCAATCATCCGAAATCCAATCGAGTGAGATTTTTTCTCAAAAAATAAAAGATGAAATTTCTCTTTTGGATTCAAAAGTTGAAAAGTTGATGAACTTATATTTAGAAAATGTTTTGTCTTTGGAAGAATATCGAGAATCTAAAAATAAGCTGGTGAATCAAAAACAACTTTTAAAAGAGAAATTATCGGCTTTTGAGAAAAAATCCAATAATCGGTTCGAACTTACCGAAAATTTTCTAAAAGCCAATATTCATATGGTGGAATTGGCTAACGAGAAAACAAATGAAGAAAATCTTCATTTGTTTAAAAAAGTCGGTTCGAACTTTTTAATTAAAGATCGAACCGTACTTTTTGAGCCACGCTCTGCGTGGCGAACCCTTTCAGATTCAGGACTTTTTGGGGGGAATTCAGAACAGACGGCACTTCGTGCCGACCATATTTTTGCTTCCGAACCCGATTTCGTTTTCTGGCGGAGAGGGCGAGATTCGAACTCGCGATCCCTTGCGGGATACCGCATTTCAAGTGCGGCGGAATAAACCGGGCTATCCGACCTCTCCAAACTGATACTTTTTGAGCCAACTTTTCTCTAGAAAATGTTTTTCGAAATGGCAGTTGGGGCAAATGAGTTCCAGGTTACTTAGCTCATTGTTCCCGTGATTTCCGTCTTTGTGGTGAACCTGCAGTATTTCATACTTTTGGTAATTGCATAACTCGCATTTCTTTCCGCGACTTTCCAATAATCTTAGCTTCAGGTGTCTTTGTGATACAACCTTGTCTCGCGGTCGTCCGCCCTTGTATTTAAGACCTGCCCGATGGATGTTTGAACAACTTCTACTGCAAGTCTTTTTGTTCAAACTAGACATAATGGGCTTCTGGCAGACTGCGCAGGGCTTTTCTTTTCTTGATACAATTCCATAGCAAGCCAAACAACAAAACACTCTTCCGTTATTCTCTGTAATTTCAGAGGGCCGTCTGTATATGGGCTTAGAACAAGCGAAACATTTTGTATTTGGATTTCTCCGATATTGCTCAGGCACTCATCCAGTATACCACGATATTTTCGATGCGTATTAACGAACTGTTCGACCAATACTAGCGTAAAACACGTTTTATGTCTACCTTTCTATTATGCAACAAACTCAAACGACTGGCGACCAAAAGGCGCAAATTTACCTTCGGGCCGAACCGACCGAAGAAGCAAAAGACCTGATTATGAAACACAAGGTCTATTTAGACAAGAAGTTCGAAAAACTGGGCGTGAAGCACAAATTAGTGTCACGCGGCGATTTTCACAAGACGGAACTGTTTTTGGACTCGGCTTTTAATTGGAATCGCGCATTAAAGCTTGCCGGTATCGATGCGACCATTACCTATAATGATCTGTTGGGCCTAGTTGAGATGAAACTGGAAGAACGTGAAGTTACAACCGATGAACCAGTTTGTTACGAGATTTTTATGTCTGCGCAAGGTTATTACGTCACTGTTTTGCGAACAAAGGAAACTGCGTTTCAATTGAAACTGCAGGAGTTTGTAAAAAACGGGGTGAAAGCTTGGGAACAGAAGGGGATCTTGCCGGCAGGTGCGGCAGAAAAATTAATCAACCATCCGAAATTTTTATTAGCGCGCGATCTGTATGCGCACAAACCACACATTTCACTGGTGCGCGGATTTGTAAAAAATGAAAACATTCGCAAGGTAACAGTGAAGGTGATTAATGAAACACCACTAGTCGAAAAATTACCGTTCCAGTTTGAAAGAATTGACATCCGAACCGTTCGGTCGCAAAAAATCATTACCAAGTTTGCGTAATTATTGATTAGACAAGTCAAATTTTTTGAAATCACCACCCCCGAGGCATCGGGGGTCCACACGCTGTATCGACGTGGATTCCCGTTGGCACGGGAATGGGGTGGGGTAGTTTTTCTCCCGGGTCGTCACCAAGTGTTTCGCGTTGTAATATAGATTCATGTCCGAAACAACCCCAATAAACCCCTTTCGTCCCGACCAAGACGGCCTTGATAAAAATGAGAAATCATTTCTCGAACAGTTTGCCGGTGCAACAGAAGATGAACTAAAAGCGGCTGGAATCGGGGAGACGGGGAATGGTGAAGGGGAGGTTAGCCGGCTGGCGGAGACGAATAGTGAAGAGAATTCGCTAGACGCCAACCAATTTGCCACCGCGGAAGAAAGAGCAATATATGATAACGAATTAACCGAATGCGCCGGAATAGAGGTCACAAGAAAACAAGAAAAACAAATTCAGAAAATATTAAAGAACATTAATGCCGATCGAATTGAGAGTGGTCTAGATGAAATTGAATTGGGTCGAAAAATAAAGATTATGAAGATATTGATAGGGAATAAGACAAAAGAAGAACTTCGGCAAACACTTATCCAAAAAAATATTTTTATTGGCGATAATGCTCGACGGGTATTTAATAGAGATGATTTTAGTGTTCAACCAGATGAAAGGAACATTATTCTTTTTTATTTCAAGATAGGAAATATCTCTTTATCGGGTTTGCGAACAATAACAGAAATTAATAATAAGGTACAAGAATGGGGAATGGGGCTTTGTCCTGAAGAAGTTGCGCCCAGATTGTGTATAGAGTTCAATGGAAAAGCGTTTGGGGAATCGATCAATGTTGGAATGAAGGAATTTGTTGATGATGAAGAGCAAGTTTTTATTTTTTGTTGTGAACGAAGAGGGAATAGCATGATTCTTGATGGTGACTGGGCGTCCAGACAAGCAAAGTGGCACCAAACTTCCGAATTTGTTTTTTGTTTGCCTGATGAATAACTTAAAAAAAGCTAGCGTTGCGATAATTCATGTTTGATTAGGGGGTTTTATCTTTTCAATTAAATGGGTGGTTATTTTTAGATCAACAAGCTAATCTATGTCTATGGACTATCAATCAATTTTCTCAATTACTGCTACCGCTATTGCGGTTATTGCTTTAGTGTTCTCATCGTTTGTCTTTCTTCAACATCGCAAAACCGAAAAAAGATTGCGGTCTTTTATGTCTGGGAAAGATGGTAAGGATTTAGAGAATGTCTTAATTGAACACGGAGAAGAATTAAAGAAGGTTGGTGCCAACTTAGATGAACTGTTAAAAGCATCGGAGTATCTGCATCACGCGATTCAAACTTCTTTACGAAAGGTCGCTTTTGAGCGCTATAATCCTTATCCTGGCGTGGGTGGAAATCAGAGTTTTACTCTTGTCTTATTAGACGCATTTAATTCCGGAGTAGTGATCACCTCGATGCATAATCGAGACACCACGCGGGTTTATGCGAAGGCCATCAAGACAGGGAATGCATTACAAACATTATCAGAAGAGGAACAACGGGTTCTCAAGAATGCGACAATGGTTAAGGGGGCATAATCATTTTTCTTGGAAAAATGCGAAATGACAAATTTCTAATATCTAATGAAAGGTTTAATTTCCAAGCCGTTTATTGCGTATCGAAAATTTCATTAGAAATTAGTTATTAGTTGCTAGTAATTGGAAATTTCGTCTCAGTTAAGCTTGCTTTCTCGAGGGTTTTAGAGTAGCATTCCTATGTTATATGGGTATCAAAATCCAAGATTTACAGCAGGAATTGAAATTGAGCGACTCGGAATTGAGTCGTTATATGGGCTTGGCAGGCGTTCGTATCGATGAGGGAGTAAAACGTTTGCAGGACAAAGATGCTTATAGGATTAAGGGTTTGGTGCGTGACAGTCGTCGTCGCGAAGCAAAAAAGAAGGAACTTGTTCGTTTGCCATCAATCGTGTCGGTGCGCGACTTTGCGTTGAAGATAGAGTTGCCGGTTACGGAAATTATTAAACAGCTTTTAAAAAACGGCGTGGCAGCAACGGTAAACGAAGATTTGGATTACGAAACAGCGGCTATTATCGCACAAGATTTGGGTTATCAAACAGAAGAAAATGTTACCGAATTAGAGCAAGACGTTTTGACACCGGAAAAACTGGCGGAAATTTTGACGAAGGAAGATGTGGAGCATCAGGTGTCTCGTCCACCGGTGGTAACGATTATGGGTCATGTTGATCATGGAAAAACTACTTTGTTGGATACGATTCGAGAGGCCAATGTGGCAGCGGGTGAAGCGGGTGGGATTACCCAGAAAATCACTAGTTATCAAGCCAAGAAAAAGGGCAAACTAATTACCTTTATTGATACGCCCGGTCACGAAGCATTTGAATTTATGCGCAAGCGCGGAGCCTCATTGGCTGATGTGGCGATTTTGGTTGTCGCGGCTGACGATGGTATTAAAGAACAAACAAAAGAAGCGATTCGTCATGCCAAAGCCGTGGATGTGCCGATTATTGTGGCAATTACAAAAATGGATAAACCGGGCGCAGACGCGGAAAAAGTGAAACGTCAATTATCGGAACTGGAATTAGTGCCGGAAGAGTATGGAGGAAAGACACCAGTCGTGCCGGTTTCTGCCGTAAAGGGAACGGGGTTGGATGACTTATTGGACACGATTTTATTGGTTGCGGAAATTAATGAACCGAAGGCAATTACAAATCGTGCCGCACTCGCTACGGTTATTGAATCACGCCGTGATTCATCGGTTGGTGTGTTGGCTGTGGTTTTGATTCACGCAGGAACATTACATTTAGGTGATAATCTTGTGGTGGGAAAAACCGCCGGTAAAGTTCGTCGTATAATTAGTTATGATGGACGTTCATTGAAAGAGGCTTTGCCCTCAATGCCGGTCACAATTGTTGGTATTCAAGATTTGCCGGACGCGGGCGATATTTTACAGGCAGTGGAAGAGCAAACCGAAGCACGAGAAAAAGCCGCACGAGTGCGTACGATAAAACAGATTACGCGCCATCCGGTTTCTGCTCCTGTTGTAAAAAAGCCTGTTGAATTAAGATCTCCAGGTAATCGCAATGAACAACCAAAAGAAGAACCAAAGGATAAGATCAAAAAATTAAACATCGTTTTGAAAGCCGATACACAGGGCTCGTTGGAAGCGATTAGGCAAACGGTGATGGCGATGGGGGATGTTGAGGTTGTCCCGCAGATTTTGTCCGCTGGAGTCGGAAATATTACTGAAAACGATATCATGACCGCCGAACCTTCGAAGGCAATTATTCTTGGTTTTAACGTTAATACTGCTTCTGCCGCTGTAAGAATGGCTGATAACGGAGGGGTTACAATTAAGTCTTTCAAAATTATTTATGAATTGGCTGAAGAAGTGCGACAGCGTTTGGAAGATTTACTGCCTCCGGTTATTGTGCGTGAGGATCTTGGTAAGGTTGCTGTGTTAAAAGTATTTTTCTCAATCCGTGGAAGACAAATTGTTGGTGGACGCGTTGTTAATGGAATCGCTAAAAAGAAAGAATTGGTGCAGATTATGCGTGGCGACCAGTTGATTGCGACTGGCAAAATTACCGAATTACAGCAGAATAAAAACGAAGCCGAAACTGTAAAAGCCGGATCAGAATGTGGAATTACTTTTGAAGGTAATGGAAAAGCAAAAGAAGGGGATTCGCTGATGGTTTATCATGAGGAAGTGCAGAAGCGGAAGCTGGGGAGCAATCGCGTGAAGGTGGAATAAGGTATTCAGGGGAAATATTGCTATGCATCGAGAAGAACAATTAGAACACTATCTGCAAAAAACCGTGGCGGAGTTTTTTTTGAAGAATATAGAATTTCCCTTGGAGACGTTAGTTACGGTAACAAAAGTTGAATTATCAAAAGACCGTCGTCATGGTCTGATTTGGGTTTCCGTTTTGCCGGATGCTTTTGGCCCAGAATGCGCGAAAATTATTCGTCATAATCTCTATTTTGTTCAGGGGGAAGTTAATCGTAAGGTGCAAACACGTCCGATTCCACGGTTAAGTGTGAAAATGGACGCGGGACCGGCTTATTCCGAGCATATTGAAGAATTGTTAAAGAAAATCGATGAATAAGGAAATGATTGCGTTGCCAAAATTTCTCGCTTCCTACGGTAAAGAAATCGAAGGGATCAAGGGATTGGTTGCCAAGTCTCAAAATATTCTGATTACAACGCATTCCCGTCCGGATAGTGATGCTGTTGGTTCGATTTTGGCGCTTAAACTCGCTTTGACAAAGATTGGTAAAACAGTGACAACTCATACCCCGGACGAACCGGCGGAATTCTTAAAATTTTTGGTCGGTTTTGACGGAATCAAAATAGGCAAATTGGACGTTATAGAATTTGATTTGGTTATTGCCGTTGATCATTCCGAATTAAAACGCACCGGTTTGGCCGATGAAATCAAGGCGAGTGGTAAACCAATGATCGCAATTGATCACCATATTACCTCTGACAGATATGGGGCTGTCGCCTTGGTGATTTCTGATGCCGCGGCGACTTGTGAAATGATTGCGGAAATTATCCCAGCCTTGGGAATTAGTTTGGACGCGGATATCGCTACGGCGCTACTTTCCGGAATTGTCGGTGATACCGGTTCGTTCCAGCATTCCAATGTTAGCGCGCACGTAATGCAAACTTCCTCAAAATTAATGGAACAGGGTGCCAACTTGCGGGCGATTATGCGTTCAATGTATGGCGGGCGTTCTTTGTCGGCTTTGCGGATAACCGGCAGAGCGCTCGAACGCGTGCAAGCGAATCCAAAAACTGGCGCCGTTATTTCTGTGATTACGCATCAAGATTTAGAAGAATGTGAGGCTACCGTGGATGATCTGGCGGGAGTGGTTAATTTGTTGAATTCAATTCCTGAAACCAGTTTTTCATTTTTGCTAACCGAATACGAAAAAGGAAAATTAAAAGGAAGTTTAAGAAGTGAGCCGGAAAAGGAAGTAGATGTTTCTCAGATTGCCAAAATGTTTGGTGGCGGTGGGCACAAACTCGCCTCGGGTTTTGAGGTTGTTGGAACATTAGTCAAAGACGAATCCGGTTGGCGGATTGTATAAGAAGGATACAGTGCAAAGAAGACAGGGGACAGACTGAAAAACGCTCGTCTTTGCGAAGCCACACTCATGTGACTGAAGCAATTCCGGGCGTTAGTTCAAAATGTCAAAGTTGAAACCAAGACTCTTTAGTCCGGCTTTCAAACCCGGAATATTTGGGTCGATATTTAGTTTGGAGGCGTCGTCAAAAAAATCTTGTTTCATTTTACTGAGTACGATTTTCCATTCATTTTCCTTGCCACGGATCACCTTTTCCTCGTATTTGTTCCATACCTTGCTTAAATCATATCTGGTATGGACACTCCTGTGCCACCAAAGAAAAAATAATCCTGAAACAGATTGCTTGTAATTTTCGGGAATTATTTCCATTTCTTCCGGGTGTGATAATAAAAATGGAATTACGAGTTCTGATTTGCAATGCCCCGCCTGTATTACATAGTCCCTAAAAGTGTCTAAAATAATTGCTGTTTTTAGGTCGGGTCTTTCGTTAATTAACGCAACTCCGTTGTTCCAATTTCGAAAACCCTTTGTAATAATTAGTATTTTATTTCTTAGATCGGAATTTGTTTCTGGGACGGCATCCAACATTTCTTCAAGAATACTTCCTCCCTCGAAATAGAAGTGCATATTTACGACATCTTCGATGGCATTTGGAGGGTATTTTTTAAAGGTCTCTAATTTTTCTGAGTTGAGCGGAAAACGTGGTGGTTGTCGTTTTTTGTTTTGTCCATTTTCGTAGATATAATAATTTTCATCCGGTTGTGGTGGGGCGAATTCAGAAGGTTCTGTTCGTCCAAAGCCATTGATAAAAACGGTGCAGTTGTCTGAAATTTCAATTGTTCCGCCATCGTATGAAGAGGCATCATCTGAGTCGGTTTCCGGGGGTAGTTCTCCTGGAGCAATGGTAGTTCTACTTGGAAACTTTATTTGCTCGTTGATCCCACCATTATCGCGCGATGTATATCCCTCATTCATGCGGATATTGTAGTATGAGAAAGAAGGATGTGCCAAACGGATATTTTGGGTTGTATTCGTATTATTTTTATGTAATGAGAATTGTTAAGCATTAGTATTTTTGGGTTTTGAAGTGGTGGGAACATTAGTCAAAGACGAATCCGGTTGGCGGATTGTGTAAGAAGGATAATTTCGCGAGTTCAAGCAACCAACGCAATCTTCCGCTTCATGATTAGTTGATAAAATTTTTCTTGTGGCGTGCTAAATTTGAGTGTTTTTCTTGGACGAGTATTGAGTCGTCTTTCTGCTTCTTTGATAGCAGTAACGGGTACTGTCTGAAAATCGGTGCCCTTTGGAAAATACTGCCTGATCAATCCGTTAGTATTTTCATTAGTTCCACGTTGCCACGGACAAGACGGGTCTGCAAAATAAACTTGAATTTTTGTATCTTCGGTGAAAAGTTTGTGCTCTGACATTTCGCTTCCACGATCATACGTGAGTGACTTTTTAAATTGATGGGGAATACGTTTGAAAGCTTTAGCAAAAGCTTGGCGTACTGTGAAAGCGTCCTTCTTTTGCAATGGAACCAACAAGGTGAGACGAGTAGTACGTTCAACGAGAGTTCCAAGAGCACTTGTATGCCCCTTGCCGACTATTAGATCACCCTCCCAGTGCCCGGGTACAAGGCGATCACGGACCTCTCTTGGTCGTTCAGAAATACTAATAATATCCTGGATTCTTTGTCTTCGATAATGAATTGCCTGTCGTGATAGACGATGTTTCCTTTCTCTCCTTAAACCGCGCATTAATTCTGCTTTAAGTTGCCCCCGCGGAAGACAATAGAGATGCTGATAGATTGTCTCATGAGAAATTCGCATGGTATTGTCATCACGATAATCAAGCTTAACCCGATGCGCAATTTCTTCGGGTGACCATTCCAGTTGGAGTTTGGCGTATACATATTCTCGCAGCAGTGTATTGGACTCCAATTTAACGACACGATAACGTATTTTTTGTTCTAGATATTTCATATGGGCTTTTTCCGCACGATAACAACCCTTGCGCTTTGTTTTATTCCAGACTTCACGACTGACTGTACTGGTTGAACGTTTTATACGTCGTGCGATAGTTGCGAAGCTTTCTTGAGCCCAAATACCACGGCTTATTTCCTCTCGTTCCTCTTGGTTTAAGCGAAGATAATTATTCATATGCCTCCTTATATTAGAGGCGGAGACGTTGCGTTAGAAACTTGAATTCAGCTTTTCTTGATTTGACAGGATTGACAAATTGATGGGATAGAGCATGATGTTTTCGGAGTTTGTTCTGTAACAAAACGCCTTTTTAGGATGGATTGGTCATGGATAAGACGATTTGGGTGATTGATCTGGGTAAATATGCCTTGAAAGTGTTTCGTTGTAATTGTTTTGCCGGCGGTGGAAATTGTTTGGTGCTGGAAAAATCCTATCTTTTCCCTCGTTGGGGAGGTGATAGAGCAAACGGCAGTGGTGCTATTGGGCGGTTTTTGGAAACGGTTAAGATCGAAATTGCCGACCTGGTGGCTGTGGCGATACCCAGTGTTTGTGCGACTGTAGGGGGAGGAGATGTTTTGTACAGACAGTTAACCGAAGGGAGTTTGGATGTCAGGCAAGGATTGTTGGGAGCGCAAATTGGTGTTGTTGCGGTGGAAAATATGGCACTCAATCCACACCTTAAGATTTTTAAGGATCAAGGATTAAAAGTGTGTCTTGCACTTCCTTTTTGTTTGGCGCTTTCCAACCTTATCTCAATGGGATACACCGAGACCATAGTGAGTTTTAGTGAACAGAGTAACGTCATCGCAGTCCTTAGTGTTGGTCTAGCATCTTCCGAGTTGGTGATTCGCAGTGCCGATACTCTTTTGGTTCGAAGTATACCTATGGGCGGAGAATGCTTTACGAAGGCGCTGGCAAAAGGATTTAGCCTGCCGATGGCCTACGCCGAGCAGTTAAAGTGCCGTATGGATGTTCAGTCTCAGTATGCGGTCATGGGCGTTCTAACTAAACCGTTGAACGACTTCATGATAGAAGTGAAAAAGATAATCGGAATATTTCAGGCAACGCACAAAACAAGAGTGAATAAGCTTTTCCTTGTTGGTGGAGGGGCGAAAACACTTGGGTTACGTGAATGTTTGGAAAAAAGTTTCGGGTTGAAAGGAGGCGTTGCTTTTCTCGACACGTTGCATAATCTCACAGTGTTGAATAAATCGCCATTTTGCGATGATCCGGGACAATTTGCCATCTGTTGTGGGCTTGCTTTGCAGGCAACCGGAATGGGAAATAGCCGGGCAAGCTTCCTTCTCAAGTAACGGGTTCAATAGTCTTCAATAACCTTCAACGAGGGTTATTTTTTTTAAAAAAACCGTGTAGGAGTGGCACAGGATGGGAGAGCGATTGTTAAGCGTTATTAATTACGGTAATCTGGTATTAATAATGCTAGAAAAAATCCTTAGTTTTTTGCAGGGTGGAATTTTACAACCGTTGTCGTTTACGACCTACGGAATGGGAGCGCGCGTTTCGGCGATCATTGATATATTGCTAGTGACCATTTTATTAACGGTCTTATTTCGGTTTTTAAGAAAGACGCGGGCGACAAATATTTTGATTGGTTTTATTTTTGTTGGCATTGGTATAGTCATTGCGCGTTTGCTTAATTTCACAACGATGAATCTTGTTTTAACGGTATTTTTTGTCTTGCTTCTATTTGCCATTCCATTTTTGTTTCAACCGGAGCTGCGACGCGGTTTGGAACGCTTGGGACGCAAGGGGCCTTTTTGGCGGTCTAATGTGCATGAGGTTGATGAAGAAACTATCCGAATACTTGAAGAAGCGGTTGAAGGATTACAGAGCCGTAAACATGGCGCTTTGATTGTCTTGGAAAAACAAACTGGTCTTTCGGAATTTATAGATAACGGTGTTGAAATTGATGCGAAAGCTGGTGTTGAGCTCTTAACAACGATTTTTTATCCCGGATCGTCTTTGCATGATGGGGCAGTGATTATTAGAGAAGGATATATTGTTTCGGCGGCTTGCACATTACCACTGGCGGATGGAGAAACATCCGGGCGATTGGGCACCAGACATCGCGCAGCGTTGGGAATCAGTGAAAGCAGTGACGCGGTAGCAATTGTTGTTTCTGAAGAACGAGGTACGGTATCGCTTGCTATCGACGGTAAACTTTACAAAGTACCAACACCACACGATCTCAATCGAATGCTAAGAAAGACGGTTTAGAATTAGGATAGGAATAGTGTGTGGTAGGTTGAAAAATAAAAAAACAGAGACAATCAGTCTCTGCGTGTTTTAGGAGTGTAGTCTTCTCGAGAACACAAGCATAGCTAATGCTCCGAAAAGAAAAAGCGCAATGAAACAAGAAGCGCTCACGGTGGTTTGTTTGATGACGTTGAATAACGCCGTCGCACAAATTTCTCCTACGTCCATGTAAGATCCCCTCTTGTGAAGCGAGGTGCGAAAAGAACCGGAAAGACAAGGTAACCGCATATTATATAATTTATTACAATATTTGTCAATAATTTGTACACGATGAGTACATAGGTGACAAATCAGGATGATTAAGCGGTGGCTGGTTATTAAGCGAGTTATGCGGTCTTTTGAAGTTGTATTCAATCAGCCATTCAACCAGTTCTTTGTTAAAAATTTCAGGGTCAGGATTGAAGCC
>CAIZMI010000063.1 GCA_903934015.1 uncultured bacterium | reverse complement strand
TTCAATCCCGACCCTGAAATTTTTAACAAAGAACTGGTTGAATGGCTGATTGAATACAACTTCAAAAGACCGCATAACTCGCTTAATAACCAGCCACCGCTTAATCATCCTGATTTGTCACCTATGTACTCATCGTGTACATGTGGTTGACTTTTTCGTGAGTTAATATATATTATCAAGTTGTTCTTTGACAGTCGGCCTGCGTGGGCTGACACTGGTTGGTTTCTTCCTGATGCAGTCGCCCTAAGGTGGCAAGGAGGACATAATGGCTCTTGGTTTCAGAAAAGTCGTGCCGGCAATTTTTCGGCCGTTTCTTATCTCTGTTGGACTACATAACACTCCCATTAACTATGGATGGCATGAGCTCGAAGAGTTGTGTGGCTGTGTGAATAGTTTGATGCGAGAATGGCAAGGTCCCCAATACGATAAGTTGTCTCTTCTGGGAAATTATTGGTTTCTGCATTCCGGTAAGAAATTTATCTGGTGTGATGGTAATGACCTGTATTACGCGAATCGACCAGGAGAAGTGGGATTGGTAGTGGGCAATGTTGTTGCTCCCGTAGTGTACGTGCCGGCCGGCTGGGGACTCGCGGTCATTGAAGCGCTAAAACGTCGCGTGGTGCGAGTTGAACGGGATAACATGGGTTTAGTTTGGGGGTGTCGTTACCGATCGACAGATAAAGTCGGGTTGGATGATTTAATTCGTCGAGTTTCCTACAAACGGATTGGCGAGTAATGGAGTCGTTTTGTTCTTGAGTAGTCCGGTTTCGAAAGAAGCCGTTTTTTTTAATCCTTGTGCACACATCTTGCATTAATTTCGAATATCGGTTAAGGTATTCGTCATATGTCAGGTGCACTACCAAAGAAAAGAAAACCGAATAGTCGTCGTAACCAACGTCGCGCGCATATTCATGTGGTTGTGGCTTCGGTAACGACTTGTCCGCAATGCAAAAGCACGATTCCAAATCATACGGCATGCCCGGTTTGTGGTACTTATCGAGGTCGCACAGTTATTGATATCGCCGCTCTGGATGCTAAGAAATTGAAAAAAGAAAAAGCCAAGAAACGCGCCGCAGCAGAACAGGGCAGAGAATAAGATCGAACTAAATTACATCCGCTAGAAATAGCGGATGTTTTGTATGTGAAGAAATTTACCCTAATTATGGGGTTGAACCATGTAATTAAAGATGGAAATAATTAATAATTTGATGTTTTATTGTAGGAAGGTATTGCGCAAAAGCAAAATTATTCGTATTATCTCTGATATAAACCAATTAACCTAAGTCTGTACCTTTATGGCCAACCGTCACCTTTCCCGTAGTATCGCGATGCAGTCACTGTTTGAGTGGGATTTTCATGGTTGTCCCAAAAATGCTATCAAGGAAATGATTAAGCATAATATTGATGAGTTTGCCCCGGGGATGGATGATGCCTCGTTTATTTACGATCTTACGCAAGGGGTGGCGGAACGCGCCGGTGAGATTGATAAACTTATTCAAGAGATGGCGCCGGAGTGGCCGTTAGAATCGATTACCACGGTGGATAGAAATATTTTGCGGTTGGGTGTTTATGAATTAAAATATAGCAACGCTCCCGATGTACCACCGAAAGTAGCAATTAACGAAGCGATTGAACTGGCGAAAACATTTGGTGGCGCCAGTTCCGGAAAGTTTGTGAATGGAATATTGGGTGCGATTTATAAACAAATGGGGGAACCAAGGAAGGAAGAATAAAAATGGCTGAAACATTGGGGCTCAATGATTTAGAGAAGATTTTAGACTCGAAATTTAATGATATAAATTTTTTGGAAACGGCCTTGACGCATCGTTCGTATTTGAACGAGAATCCGGATACAAAATTACCACACAATGAACGGTTGGAGTTTTTGGGTGACGCAGTTTTGGAATTAGTTGTTACAGAACATTTATACAAGACTTACAATATGCCGGAAGGTGACCTTACAAATTTGCGAGCGGCGATAGTGCGTGGGGAAATGTTGAGCAAAATTGCTCACAAATGGGAATTGGATAACTTCTTGCGTTTGTCCAAAGGCGAACGGCGCGATGTCGGAAAAGCGCGTCAATATATTTTAGCCAACGCGGTTGAGGCGGTGATTGGTGCCATATATTTGGATCAAGGTTATGACGCCGCATCTAAATTGGTAACACGTGATGTAATTTCGCAGTTGCCGGAAGTGATGCAAAAAGGTTTACATGTGGACGCGAAGAGTCATTTTCAAGAACTTTCACAAGACAAATATCGCGAAACACCGGTTTACAAAATTGTTTCCGAAGTCGGTCCCGATCACGCCAAGGAATTTTTGGTAGGTGCATACTTAGGTTCGCAATTATGGGGCGAAGGAAAAGGCACGAGCAAACAAGAAGCTGAGCAAGCCGCCGCGCGTGCAGCCTTGGCAAAAATGGAAAAAACAAAAAAGAAGAAATAGTTTTGTGTATTAAAAGTAATATGTGTCGTCATTCCTGCCGCAAGCAGGAATCAGTGTTTGTTGTCGCAATAAAAAACCGAGTGCAGGTTGCACTCGGGGCCAATACTAGATGTATTGGTAGTATCGACAAAGTTCCATAGGAACTGGCTGTTGCGCTTCATGTGCCATCGTGATCACATCTTTGGCATATCCGTCACAGAGTGACGAAGCTCCAAACGCATGGACCAATGCTGCCGCGTTTCCGTACTCACTCGCGTTTCTCGCATGGGAGTATGCCACGGGGGCGAGTTGAGTCAGCGTTGTCGTCACGCAGTCACGTAGGCACGCGATTGGACCCATTGTCCTGCAAAATCGAGGGTGCCGTTGGACGTCGTAAAGACCCAACAAATCGCCGATCATTTCAACGATTTCGTATGCCTGGCGCAGATGACCGTGGGCCATTAGATATTTCAAGTCGGAGCGGATTGAATTCAGCTCAACGTCCGTGACCATACCAGTCTTAGCCAAGTACCCGAAAGAGACAAGTTCCCAATCGTGCTTTTGAGGCTCGTAGACGATTCCGTGCCAGAATCGTTCGAAGTAGCGCTGACGCAATACTTCCGACAGTTCGTGGTGTGTCTGGTTTTCGGGGAAACACTTCGCGCATGCCAGTTTGAGAACGAAATCGATTGGCCGGTCTTTGCTCTTGAACTTCAGGCACTTGATGAAATGTTGCTGAATTTCTTCCAGCGTCATCCCACACTTGAGAAGTTCGTCAACGATCTTGTTGAGCACCTTACGACGTGTATCGGTGCGACCGCGATGAGCGCTTGCGGATGGCCCCCAGATTCCAGTCAGAGGGAAGATGTCGTAATACAAGGCCGCGACCAAGACATGGCGCAGTAGCTTGCTTCGTAGTCTAAGTTCGGCAAAGTGCGGACCGTCTTCTTTCAGAGCGTAGCCAATTCCCATGACTTGTTCTGGCTCCGAATGCTGGTTTGCTGGGGTAGCCGTGAAACGGTTTGCGATGGGGGTATAAAGGTCTCTTGGGCAGTACGTACAGATGATTTTTTCTGGTCCCAGACCGATTCTTACAAGGAAATTTGGCAATCCGTTCTTTCCGGTCTGAGCCGATCGATGTTCGTTGCCACAGCGATCGATCACGTTGTCGAAGACGCCAGAAACCAGTTGGGCTCCGTGTTCGATGCCCAGAGCGGTGATCATTTTCACGGCTTCATTGAACAACCTTGCTTGGTCCCTGAGCAACGCAATCAGAACGCGACGTCCTTCAGCTAAACTCGACATAACCTTTCTCCTTGGGCTGTGCTCTGTGCGGTAGGATTTTCTACGGCCAGAACGGTGTCCAATAGTGAACTCGTGCAATCGGAACATACCGACTGCTGTCAAAGAACACGTCTCGAAAGAGACTTCTCTTTATAATCCCAATATTTTCTGGTGTCAATCACATGTATCTAAGCTATGTTATACTTTCCGAATGAGACTTACCGCCCTCGACATTACCGGATTTAAATCTTTTGCTAAACATTCTAGTTTAAAGTTTCAAAGTGGGAATACTGCGATTGTTGGACCGAACGGTTCAGGGAAAAGTAATATTGCCGATGCGATTCGGTGGGTTTTGGGTGAGCAGAGTATGAAAACCTTGCGTGGAAAGAAATTGGAAGATGTTATTTATGCCGGCGGGACAAGTAAGGGCCGACTTGGAATGGCGGAGGTTTCTTTGACTCTTGAAAATGAAGGCGACGAATCTCTGTTTTTAGATGCACCAGAAATTGTCATCACACGTCGTCTGTATCGCTCCGGTGAAAGTGCTTATTTGGTGAACAATCGACCAGTGCGCTTGTTGGATGTGGGAGAGATTTTGGCCAAGGCAGGTTTTGCGCAAAAAACTTATACGGTAATTGGGCAAGGTATGGCAGACTCGTTTGTGAATGCTACTCCGCAAGAACGACGAGGAATGTTTGAAGACGCCACCGGTGTTACCCCACTTTTGATTAAAAAAGAACAAACAGAAAGAAGACTGGAACAAACAAAAGAAAATCTTACACGTGCGAAGGATCATTTGGCGGAACTAGAACCGCGCTTACGATCATTGAAACGCCAAGCCGGACGCGCAAGACAGCGCGAAGAAGTGGAAAAGGAGTTGCGCGGGCACGAGGAGGTTTGGTTCGCGCATCTTTGGTTGAGCTACAACAAAACATTGCAGGAAGCGGACGATAAACTTTTTGTCTTAAAGGACAAGATCAACAAAATAAACGAGCAAATAAAAAAGCTTCAACCGCAAGATGGCGCGGAAGACGTCACAGCGCGTCTTCCGGAATTACGGGCTGGTCTGGAAAAACTAAGACAAGAAGAACAGGATTATATTATTAAGTTGGCACAACAAGGCTACATGTCCGAAGACATTGTTGATCGCAAGGCGGAAGAAAAAATTGCGAAGGAAAAAGAACAACAACGATTGAATGGGTTGCTTGATGAGGCGATGGAGAATATTAAACAACAAGAATCGCTGTTACATAATGTCCGCGAGGCACTTCGCAACGCCCAAGATTCGCTTTTGTCTTCCAATAAAACGACTGGTGGTTTTGACGCTACCAAAATCAAGAAAGAAATCAAAGAAGTGATCGTTTTGCAGGAAGCGTTGATCGAACGGTTAAATAGTGTCGAAAATATGGAGGAATTAAATGCACTGCAAGAAGACGCGGAAAAGGTAAGAGTGCTACTGCAAACTCTTGATGGGGCTTTAGACGATAATAGCGAAGGTGCAAACTCTAACCATGCCGAATTACAACAACAGTTGAGATTGCTCACGTCGCAACGTGATCAGCTGGAAATGAAAATTACAGAAGGGCGCATTAGTCTGGCAAAACTGGAAACACAGTTACGTTCTGTCGATGAACGATTGGTGGAATTAAATAACGAAACCGCTAACAAAAACGAAAGTAGTGATAATGCCTCACTAAGGAATCGTCTCGAGGAAGTTCGCGCGCAAAGACTTGGCATCGCCAAGGAAGTTGAAATGCTTGAGAAAGTTTTGTTTGCATCGCACTTAGAGCGACAAAAACAACTATCAGAATTGGAGGAAGTGCGTCAGCAACAACATTTGTCAGAACAAGAACGCTATGGCATTGAAGTGAATGTTGCCGGGACACGCGCGCGCAAAGAAGATTTGGAAAGAGAAATTTCCGAGCGCTTAAATGGCGATTTCTTGGAAAGATTGAGAAGTGGTGAGTTGGTAAATCCAGAGCAAGATCAATTATCAAGTGTTGAACAAATTATTCATGGTCTACGCAAAAAGATTGAGCAGATCGGTGGCATTGATCCAAATGTGATTACAGAAGAAACGGAAGTGGAAACACGCGTCAATGAATTGACTTTACAACTTGATGATTTGGACAAAGCCAGTGCGGATTTAAAGATCGGAATGAAAGAGTTGGAAAAACACATCCACAGTCAATTTACGGAGGGAATGAAAAATATTAACGAAACATTCAACACATATTTTCGCCAAGTGTTTGGTGGCGGTCGTGCCAGTTTGTCGGTGGTAAAACCACAACCAATTGTGCATGAAGTGGTGGAAGAGGGTGACGCGTCCGTATCTCCCCTGACAAGGGGAGACGGAGAGGGGTTTGAGTCAGTCGTCGAAGAACACATCCACGAGCTTCCAGCCGGTGTGGAAATCAAAGCCAATCCGCCAGGAAAGAAACTAGGTTCGATTGCGCAATTATCCGGCGGAGAAAAAGCCTTAACATCCGTTGCACTTTTGTTTGCGATAATTTCTCAACGCAATTCTCCTTTCATTGTTCTCGATGAAGTGGATGCGGCGTTGGATGAGTCCAACTCACGGCGTTTCGCGCGCATGCTGAAAGAGCTTTCCAATAAAACACAATTCTTAGTGATCACGCATAATCGCGCGACAATGGAATCCGCCAGCGCACTTTATGGTGTGACAATGCAAGAAGAGGGCATGTCGCAGTTGTTGTCAGTAAAATTGTCAGAAGTACCGGAGGAATTTGTAGGTAAGCAGTAAAAAAGCAATGTGCAAAAAAAGCATATTGCATTTTTTGCAACAACTGAATTGACACATCAAACAGTCCTTGGTGACTAGGCATGGATCATACGCAAATCATCTGGAAACAGTTTTATCTTAAGACAATTTAATATCTTAAAACATCGTCTTTGCGAAATACGCGACTTGTCGCGTGTTGAAGCAATCTCCTGTTAAAAAAATGGTAATTCATCTTATTAATACTTGAGATTGCCACGCCTTACTCATCCTCATGGATGATCAATGGCTCGCAAAGATACGTAAGGATTCGAGAATATCGGCCTACTTTTTTCTTGTGATCATCTATTGGCTCCAGACTAATAGCGTATTATCCCTAGGCACCCCTACGTCTGTTTTTATGAAAAAATTTATTGTAAGTTGACATGTGAGAAGAACAGAAGTATTATCAAATGTTCCTTTTTGGTTGGATTTTTTTGGAGGACTTTCTATGGCGTGGTATTTTTGCGTCGTTAAGGATCACGGTAGCGGAGAAGTATCGATGGGGTGTGGTCGCGTGGTGGTCGAAGCTGAAACAAAAGAAGAAGCCAGAAAGATGCTTTCCGCAGTCGATGTCGGCGATGATTGCCACAAGGGTATGTTGACCCATGGTCCCTATGTCAGCAAGGAGGTGGCGGAAACCGCGCCGTCCTCTTAGATGAAGTTTGATCCCCATCAAAGGGGATTTTTTTTATCCCTAAATGTGTAACGTTGACATATTGCGAGGCTTAAATTAAGCTTTCTTCATGTTAAAAATACGTCTTACCAGAACAGGAAAGAACCGCCACGCGAGTTTTCGTGTTGTGGTTACTGAACACACCAACCCTGTAAAAGGTAAGGCGATGGAATTGGTTGGCTCCTATAACCCACACGGCGCCGATGGAACTAAACTTACGGTTAAAGCTGATCGTATCAAATATTGGATGTCTAAAGGTGCAGCGCTTTCCCCAACCGTGAACAACCTGTTGATCGATCAAAAAATCATTGAAGGTAAAAAAGTTCAATCCTGGAAGGCCCCGAAGAAGGAAGTGAAACCAGAGGACGCGGTTAAGGCGGTAACTCCGGCCACACCAGTTACTCCGGTAGCAGAAGCTAAACCAGAAGAAAAACCAGCAGTATAATTCAGCTCAGCGCCAAAAGCGCTGAGTTTTGGTTAGGGGAATCATAGTCAATTTTATAAGAAGTGTAATAAATAATAAAAAACCGATCTCGTTGGAGAGATCGGTGTGACTGAACTTTTCTACACAAAGGTGTTCCATGGGCCTACCGAAAACGGGCGATTGTTCATGTCCAATAATTCGACGCGCCATTGGTGGCCCACGAATAATGAGTACGTTGCATTATCGGCAAATGTGCCCCGTACTTCCCAGGAGGATAAATCACCAACTTTTGCGAGTGTTACGAGGTACGCGTCGTAAAACTCGGTATCGTTCCAGTGTGTTCTGCTCCACATGTACTGGCTTACGTAGGCAATATCGTTTGTCGCATCGTAAAGTGTCGGTTGCGACCAGAATTTTCCCCGAAAATCCTGAGTAAGCCAATCGGTCCCTCCCGTAACGTGGATCCTAAAAAACTGGATCATATTGGTGGCCGACGAGCCCGCATAGACTGCCGAAGCCATCAAAACGTCGGTATCCCCCAGACGCACCTCAATCGGGTTTGTATCAGTGATCGTCGGTTTTGGATTGACGAATGTGACAGTGTGGGGGGTGCCAATCGATGTGCTGGTGATATTGCCACCGGAATAAGTTACCATCATTGGCTGAAAAATGCCTATCTTTGCGGTGGTTGGATTATAGGCATTTATCACGTCTCCGCGGACGAAAAATGTTGTAACGAGGTTTGGTTCCAACGGAATCAGCGAATCCGTGGTTGGCACAAAGTGATCGTTGGTCTTCAAGTTGGTTGCCAAGCCTAACAACTCTTCTGCCCCGTCATGGTTGTAATCAGCTGTTAGGCGTAGTGTGCCCACCCGATTGATATCGCCACTGACATAGCGCGAAAATGATTCGGCAATATCAACAAACACAAAATCGCTCGGCATAATGTCTACTTGCGACATAATGACACCGATTGTTCCGACGCCGACCGATATATCGGTCGTCGCTTTTTCGGTAAGAGTCACCGAAATATCATGGGTATTTTCAATTGAGCCCCACAAAAGATCGATATTTAGGGCAGTGATTGTTGCCAGAACATCGTCTGGAGCCAGCTGGCCATCACCGGTGGCATCCCACAGACCCTGCTCGAAACTCTTATCAACGTAGATCGGTTGACTAAGAGTATTCAGAAGGTTAATGCGCGTAAGTGCGTCGCTGGGCGACAAAGTGTCGTCGTTGTTGGCATCGAGTCGCCACGCGGATGGTTTTTTGACTACTTCGGTTTCAAACGCAATGTCCGCAAAATCTGGCTGTTGTCTTCCCGCTAAGGGTGGAAAAAATACATCGATGCTGGACAACATGTGCCTTTTTTCGAGCTGTTCAACACGTAGATAGCGAAGCAGTTGTGTTTTAGAACATCTCTTCATGGACACTCTCCTGTTTTGAGTTTTGAAACAACATCTATTGCTCACGTAGCAACTTTCTTGGCGCAAAATAACACAAAGAAAGTTACTACTTATAGCAAGGTGAACATAGTACAGTAATATCATTTGACTGTCAAGGAAATAAATGCTATATTGATATAGATGTTTTAAGGCTCATTCCCCCGCCTCATTGGAGCCAAAAGGTTAACAATAACGGAGGAAATTAGAGTTTACGCATCACTGTTCATCCGTAATCCTGCATATACCTATGGCAGAGCGTAAGTCACAAGACGTAGAATTCGTTGAATACGTCATAAAGAGTATCGTCGATCATCCAGACGACGTAAAAGTGGATCGCACCGTTGATGAAATGGGTGTGTTAATTTCGTTGGTCGTGAATCCGGAAGATATGGGCCAAGTAATCGGCCGTTCCGGTGCAACCGCCAAATCAGTCCGCACATTATTGCGCGTGATTGGTGCGAGAAACAATGCTCGCGTGAATTTGAAGATTGTCGAACCGGAAGGTTCAACCCGTGGCGCCAACAAAGACGCAACTCCGTCAGCTCCAAAAGAAAAGAGCGCGGACAAGGAAACCGCGTTGGATGAAGCCATCGACGACTTGAATATATAAGAAATTGAAAATGAAACACCCCGCTCCGCCAACTGGCAGATGCGGGGTGTTTTTTGGTTTGCAAAAAAAATGATTCCGACTATGATATATATGAAAAAGGTTGTTCTTTTTTGTGGGCGAATATCTTATATACGGGGTGATGTATGAATTCTTGGCACGACAAACTTAGAGATGCGGTTAAACGGCTTGCCGATGGGTCGGTGGCGCCATACGAAGCGCTTGTACGTGGGGATGTTCGCTTGATTGAAGGGGTGGCTGAACTTATAGTTGTTCTTTATGGACAAGGGCAATCAGAGGTTGATGCTAGCGAAGGTGAATTGAGTAGCTATTAGTATTGGTCAGGGTTCGAGGTTGATCTCTGAATCAAACAATTTCATGGCTGGGCCAAATCCTGATCTGCAGGGTTTTTTCTTGCTCATCTTAAAATTTTATATTAAATGTGTTAATAATATCGCATGACAGAACAAGCACCAAGTGGGCAGTTGTTTGAAGAAGATCCACCAGAATCTCAAGGGGAGGATTTTCAGACACAAGGAGATAACGACGAAAACAGGCCACTGGATGCTGGTTGGTATGAAAGGTTTGAGCGTGTCGGATCGTTTCAAGCTTATGAATATCTGGATGGGGACAAATCAATTCGTGAGCGACAAAAGGACCAGTTTATTTCGGGAGAAAAAGAGAATCCTGTTTTGGATTACCCAAAATTGGATATTGAAAAATTGGATCGTTATGAAATAGAATTAATGGAAATTAAAGCGGATGTATTGACAGGAGAATCTAATGAAACGGTAAAGCAAGTATACAGATGGAGATTAAACGAAAAAATTGCCGAGGTTAGGATGTTAAAAGCTACCGCAAACGGTGATATGAGAAAATTCAAACGATATTGCCGATTCGTTTACGGCTGACCGTCGTCCGATGTTTTTTCGTATACCGTTGCTGGTATTAAGGAAATTACGAAGGCGGCACTGGAATCCGAAAATGATGCGATTTTGCAAACGGGGAGGGAATTGTCTTTACTATTACCTGAAAATTTATCCGAGCCGGAAAAAACAGAACTTCCTTCCGCTGATGTGATAAGAAGGGCGGGTGAGGCGACAAATAGGGAAGTAAATCATATAACAAATGTTCCTGACCAAGTAAGATTTCAGGCAGAGGAAATTAAACAAGTGTTTGCGGAATCGTTGGAATCGCTTAAAGCTGAAGGTTGGGAAGCGGTGATTGATACAAGTAGTAAGACAAGAATCAGTGTTGATCAGGAAGAGAAAAAAGTAAAAATACCATCGGAGCGAAAATTGGGTCGTGATAAGTTGCGCGCACTTATTGCGCACGAGTTGGGGACACATGTTACACGCAGAGTTAATGGAGAAAGAAGCAGATTGATGATTTTGGGTCTGGGGCTTGACCGTTATGAAAGAGGGGAGGAAGGTATTGCCACAATGAGAGAGCAGGCGATAGCAGGAAAAGTTGAAGAATTTGCCGGGCTTGAACCGCATTTTGCGATTGGCTTGGCAGTTGGTCTCGACGGGAACCCGAGAAATTTTCGGACAGTTTATTCTGTATTGGAAAAATATTTTCAGCTTAAGGGGTTGCTTGGCGGAAAAGAACAGGGTGCCGCTTTGTTGTCTGCAAAAACCAATGCTTGGAATATGGCGGTAAGGACATTTCGTGGGACGGATTGTAAAACGACTGGTGTCTGTTTTACCAAAGATATCGTATATCGGGAGGGAAACATGGTTGTCTGGGATGTGATTAGAGACAGGCCGGAAGAAATGATGCGTTTTAGTGTGGGAAAATATGATCCGGCCAATGAACGGCACATATGGATATTAAACACGTTGGGTATTAGCGATGAAGATTTAACGGAAGAGCAAAACAAGGAAAAAGCTTTGGATGAAGCCATCGACGACTTGAATATATAAGAAATTAAAAATGAAACACCCCGCACACGCGGGGTGTTTTTGGTTTGCATGGATGTATTTGATATTGTAATGTGTCACGAGGTGGTTGTTCATTGGTGATAATTTCTCGGAGGGAGGTAGGACAGACATGAGAACTGAGAAAGAAATGAGAAGAGTGGCTACTATTTTGGCCAGACGAGACGATCGTGGTCGAAGAGCCAGACTGCTAAGTTGTAGAGAACGGGGGCGAAAATTGGCAGAAATTGTCAGGTCAGATCAGGCGCTTTATCCCGCATGGCAATTCGAACCACCCAAAAAGTGCTCCAAGACGGCTTGTTGAGGGAATTGACTACTCGTTACAACAGTGGACAGAGATTGATTTTGATCTCTAGCCGTTACAGTTTAAGAATTTGTGAAAACCCTCTTTGAAAGGGTTTTTTCTTGCTTTGTTCGTTGTTTGCTATTATGATGGCAAGTCATGAAAATCAATATACTTACTATCTTTCCAAAGCTGTTTGATAGTTTCCTTTCCGAGACGCTGATTAAGAAAGCTCTCCAAGCAAAGCTCTTGGAAATTAATGTTGTCGATATTCGCGCTTATACTACGGATAAGCACCACACCACGGATGATTCGCCTTACGGCGGGGGGCCGGGGATGGTGATGAAGATTGAGCCGATTTTTCGAGCATTGAAGGCGCTAGAAAATAATGGAGAAAAAAGTAGGGGAGCACCTCTGTGTGCTCCCGCGTCGGAAAATTTAGGGCGAACGCAGAGGTCCGCCCCTACAACAGAAGCGTCATCCCCGACCGAGATCGGGGATCCAAGCGTGGATTCCTGTCGAAGGCATTCGACCCCGCTGCTCGACAATCCTGAGCTCGCAGTCGAAGGAAGCACATGGTCGAGGGGCGGGAATGGTAAAAGCAAAGTAGCTCTCATGTCACCGCGTGGCCGACAGTTTTCGCAGAGTGTTGTTGAGGAATACGCAAAAATTGATGAACTGACTTTAATTTGTGGTCGTTACGAAGGTGTCGATTACCGTGTGACCGAACACCTTGTTGATGAAGAATTATCTATTGGGCCATACGTAATGTCAGGCGGCGAAGTCCCGGCAATGGTGGTAGTAGAAGCGGTGTCTAGGTATATTCCGGGAGTTTTAGGAAACGCAGAATCTTTAAATGAGGAAACGTTTTCGTTGGGTTCAAGCAATATTCATAAATCATCAATCATAAATCATCATTCAAGTGCCTGCCCCGCGAAGCCCGAAGGGCGAAGTGGGGAGTATCCTTGTTACACTAAACCGGAAGATTTTAATGGTTGGAAAGTACCGGAGGTATTATTGTCGGGAAATCATGCGGCAATTAAGAAGTGGCGAGAAGAGAATACACGATAATGTCTAATTACTAATACGCGTTTTGGAATTTGGAAATTTCATTAGGCATTAGAAATTAGATATTAGTAATTTTGGGTGTAGGAATTATATTTTAACTATGAGTGTTTATAAAACTTGGTGTATTTTATCTAATGTCGGGTATAATACAACCATGTTCTTCCCCCCATTCCTAATTCCCATAGTTGTAGGTGTTGTCACACAATTTCTAAAGATATTTTTTAAGAGTAATCGTGTTACCGACCCAGACCACACTCGTTTCGATTTATTGCCTCAATATGGTGGAATGCCTTCGGCGCACACGGCATTTGCGACATCTTTGGCAACTTTAGTAAGTCTTACTGAGGGTATTTATTCAAATAGTTTCGCGATTGCGATTTGCTTGATGATATTTATTCTTGATGACGCTTTGCGTCTAAGGGTATTTTTGGGACGTTTTGGCGTTGCGATTCGCCGTTTGGTGAGGTTGCTTCCCGAGGACGACCAAAAAACAATGCCGCATATTGAAGGGCGAATCGGTCATCGTGTTTCTGAGGTTATTGTGGGGGCTTTTGTGGGAATTTTCTTAACAATTGTTCTTTGGATTTTTGATCAACGGTTGTAAAATATTTATATCGATTTTTTATTAAGAGTAGATTGTCATACAGGTGAAGATATTAATACTTGTTGTATGTTTTCTAGAAATGAGCACTTTAGCAAAAATAACACTTAATGAAAAATATCATGTTTGATGTGATTCTCGATAGAGATGGGACACTAAATGTGGATACGGGTTATGTTTTTCGTGTTTCTGATTTTTCTTTTACACCGGGTTGCGTACAAGCACTGCAGGCTCTTCGTGACGCAGACGCGCGTCTTTCTATTGTTACCGGCCAATCCGGTATTGCGCGAGGAAAATACACCGAAGCCGACATGCATGCTTTCAATGCTTATTTGGTTGAGCAATTGCATGCGAGCGGTATTAAAGTTGCGGCGATTGCTTTCTGCTCTCATCATCCAAAAGTTTCTGATTGCGATTGTCGAAAACCTAAAACCGGAATGCTTCAGCAGATTGAGCAAAAACTTGGTGGAATTGATTGGAAAAGCGCTTGGGGGATTGGTGACAAGCCCGCCGATTCTGAAATGATTATTGCAATGGGAGGCAGAGCCGTTTTGCTACGACCCGGACCTCATAATGCACCAACCGGCAAGGTGTATTGGAGAGAGGATGATTCAGAGCTCGCGGGCTTGCTGTTAGACAAACGAAACTTTGTCGCAAGCAATATTCGCGAGGCAGTCGAGATAATTCTCGAGCATCAAAACTGAACCCGTTCGACACCGTTTAAGCGGTGTTTTTTGATTTTTTGAAAGCTGTTTTGTTATGCACTTGACATAGTTTCTATCCCTAGTAAACTTCATTCCACGTAGATTGTTAATTGGTTCTATTAAGAACCTCATCTGCACCTTTTATCAGCAAGTCCGTTTGGCGGACAGGAAAGAGCGAGATTCCCTCATTTAGAATTTCACTCTTTTTTGTTCGTCTTGCCTGCAAATTTCCCAACTGAATAAGCCTCAAGACAAATGGAGAAAAAAGTTTTCTCCGAACAATCACAAGAAAGAGTCTCACTGAGCTGTTAGGAGCTAAGCGGGACAAGAATCGCTAAAACGATTTTTGGATTTTTCGAGTGATTGCCTAAAGTTCTTCGCACCGTCCCCGGTGCAAGAACTAGTAAAAATAATTCATCTTATTAAGAGTTTGATCCTGGCTCAGGATGAACGGTGGCGGCGTGGATAAGGCATGCAAGTTGAACGCTTAGTCCGCAAGGACTAGGAGTAGCAAACGGATTAGTAATATACGGATAACATACCCCAGAGCGAGGCATAACTCTCCGAAAGGAGAGCTAATTCCTCGTACGCTCAACACTTGAAATAGTGTTGAGGAAAGTCGCAAGACGCTCAGGGAGTGGTCCGTACTCTATCAGCTAGTTGGTAAGGTAATGGCTTACCAAGGCAACGACGGATAGGGGGTGTGGGAGCACGACCCCCAATACTGGGACTGAGACACTGCCCAGACACCTACGGGTGGCTGCAGTCGAGAATCTTCGGCAATGCGCGAAAGCGTGACCGAGCGACGCCGCGTGATGGATGAAGGCCTTCGGGTCGTAAACATCTTTTCTATGGGAAGAATTTTGACGGTACCATAGGAATAAGGGGTTCCTAACTCTGTGCCAGCAGGAGCGGTAATACAGAGACCCCAACCGTTATCCGGATTTATTGGGCGTAAAGCGTCCGCAGCCGGCGTGGAAAGTGGTTTGTTAAATCCAGAAGCTCAACTTCTGGGCTGCAGTCCAAACTTCCATGCTAGAGAAATGAAGAGGCATATGGAACTCATGGTGGAGCAGTGAAATGCGTTGATATCATGGGGAACACCAATGGCGAAGGCAGTATGCTGGTCATTTTCTGACGGTCAGGGACGAAAGCGTGGGGAGCGAACGGGATTAGATACCCCGGTAGTCCACGCTGTAAACGATGCACACTAGGCATGGGAGTCACTGACATTTCCGTGTCGTAGCTAACGCGTTAAGTGTGCCGCCTGGGTAGTACGGCCGCAAGGCTAAAACTCAAAGGAATAGACGGGGACCCGCACAAGCGGTGGAACATGAGGTTCAATTCGACGATAAACGAAAAACCTTATCCAAGTCTTGAAAGTCATCAGAATTTTGCAGAAATGCGAAAGTGCCCGCAAGGGAGCTTTTGATACAGGTGCTGCATGGTTGTCGTCAGCTCGTGGTGTGAACTGTTCGGTTAAGTCCGGGAACGAGCGCAACCCTCGTCGCGCGTTATATGTGTCGCGCGAGACTGCCGTCGTCAAGACGGAGGAAGGCGAGGATGACGCCAAATCCGCATGGCCCTCTGAAGACTTGGGCAACACTCGTGTTACAGTGGCCGGGACAAAGGGACGCAAAGCCGCAAGGCGAAGCAAATCCCATCAAACCCGGCCGTGGTTTGGACTGGAGTCTGCAACTCGACTCCACGAAAATGGAATCGCTAGTAACCGTGAATCAGCACGTCACGGTGAATACGTTCTCGGGTTTTGTACTCACCGCCCGTCAAGTCAGAAGAGAGAGGGGCACCCGAAGTTCCTGTTTATCAGGACCGAAGGTGACACTCTTGATTAGGACTAAGTCGTAACAAGGCATCGGTAGCGGAAGCTGTCGATGGATCACCTCCTTTCTAGGGAGCAAAACTAGATTTTATGGTGCAGTCAGTTGTCCGACGTAAGTTGGACGGCAAAAATTATGAGTTCACGACAATCTCATTCAACAAAATTCGTTTTTGGATAGTTTACTACAGGCAATCACTCGAAGAGTCTTTCGGGAAATAGTTTTGAGGCCAACCTTCGCTAAAGCTACGGCTTGGCAAGCATTATTGAAACACGGCGCAAGCGGTGTTTTTTAGTTGTGCTTTGTTTGTGTGATAATATACAAACATGAAAACAAATATTTTAGCTCGAAAAACGTCGAATAGTTTTTGGATTTTGCTAGGTGTAGTAATTGTCTTGATAGGAAATAGTATATTGGTAGGGCTAAGTTCTTTAGGGGGTAACTCTGTTTCCATTTGGCAATATGCTCTGATTTTTCTTGTGGCAGCTTCCCTTGTTGGCGCATTTCTAATTTTTTCAGAAAAGGGCAAGATGAGGGTTGTTGGGGGTTTTATGCTTATTTCACCCTGGATTTTCTTATATTTGTCTATGTTCGTCCAAGACACAGTTAATCTGTTGTTCGGAAAAAATCTGTAATTGATTTTTTACTATTGGTGCGATTGGTGGTTTTTAAGAGGTTGCCAAAAATGATATTTCCTGCTTAACTTCTTTCATCGCTGTTCGTTTTGCGTGTGGAAATAGATGAGGGCGCGTAGCTCAGTGATAGAGCATTACACTGATAATGTAAGGGTCGAAGGTTCAATTCCTTCCGCGCCCACTCTCATTGATTAAGTTTTGCGAAGCAAAACTAATCCAAATGTACATAAAACAGCCGTCACGTCGCGTGATGGCTGTTTTACACAAGAATCAATGAACTCAAAGTATTACGCCAAGAGGCGTAATACGGCGAGCTACCTTTGGAGTTTAGCGAAACCATCAAATGTACACAAAACGACTCAACATCCCGTTGAGTCGTTTTGCACAAGAATCGAAGAACTCCGAGAACTCGGCGCCAAGAGGCGCGAGTCTCGGAGCTACCAATATTGCCCATTATCTGTTTTAATTTGTAGGGCGCGAGAGAGCCACCTGCGTGGCTCTTGTGAAGGAATTGAACGGCGAACGTTGTTTCGCCATGCGAAACCGTTCGCCGGTGGCTAAACGTTTGCGACATCAGGCGTAAATGTTGAACCAATTCCTTCCGGCCCACTTAGTATTAGTAGTCTGTTCATTCATACGGAGGAACCTTTCTGTGAGTAACCAATTAGAACCAATCGTGTTGCATTCGCGGGACATCATTTTCGGTTTGGAAGTGCTGATATATTTCATGGAGTACGATCACTTTTGCGTGCAAAGACACGCGCTGTGGTCAAGGGTGGACAGTGGGAAATTTTGTTATCTGAAGATAGGCGGTCTTTTTTGGGAGATTCTCGGGGCAGATGATAGTTTCAAAAATCGCTTTGCATGGCGGAAAAGATTTATTTGCTTGCGGGATTTTCTGGCTGGCAATACGTTTGATACGCCATTGGACATAGTTCCATTTTTTGCGTCTTCCGCTGATATTCTTCATGCAGACCAGCTTCATCGTTTCTTTTTGCGTTTGGCAGAAGGAGGCGTGAAATTTGAGGATCTTAAGCCATAAGCAAATACCGTCACCACAAGGCGGTTTTTTTATTTTTAAAATAGCGCTAGTATTAAGCCATGGAATTCACTTGGAAATCAGTATTGGCAATGGTGGGCGGGATAATTTTTCTCATGCTCCTGCTTTGGTTATCGCCAAACGGGGCAAAATCCACTATTACTTATAATAATGCGGTTTGTAGTGGTTCGGGTACTGTTAAGACAACCGCGGAGAAGGCGATGGCATTACCGGAACTCCCTCACGATCAAACATTACCTTTAGATACATATGTTTTAACTGGCGTTGTGTCGATTACGGGTACTGGTAAATTAATTCCGAGAGGACCTAATTATACTGATAGATCCGTAAGACCTGCCCGTACACTTGTAACAAAAAAAGAAAAGGAAATTATCTTAGAGCCTGGTCCCACTGGTTTGCAGAGTTTGGGTTCGCGTGGCAGATTTAGGGTCATACGTATTAATGGTTTAAATCGGTTTGATCCGGTAGTGTTTCGCGTGGAAGAAACAGACTATTTTCCATTGTCTCTAGTTAAGGGCAAAGTACTTCATCGAACGTATGGTAAAAATTCAAAAAATAGAGCTGATCCGCTAATTTTTGAAACAAACGAAAACGGAAGAATTACTTCCTTCACAATTTATGAAGGTTCAAAAGCATTTAAGGAATTGGAAAATAAGATTGGTAAGGTTGTGGAGGTGGCTGGTAATTTCTATGATGCCGATGTGGCCGATTATATTGTGCCTGAAAGATTTGCTGCTAGTGGATTACCTGCTGTTCAGGTTATGGCGGTGTGCGAGGATTATACTTACAGTGTCTGGAGCAATTTTTATATCACAATAACAAGATTTCTAAATGGGTCGTCATTGCGCGTTGAGCCGTAATCTTCCGAAAAAAAATAGATAACCAACCGCTATCGTGCTTGGGATTGCAAAGCCCTAAGCACCTGTTACTCTTAGACCATAGCGCATGTTCCGTGTGCGGGTGGAAAAAATAGTTTATAATGGAAGTTATGGAATTCACTTGGAAATCAGTATTGGCAATGGTGGGCGGAATAATTTTTGAACGGTGAGCGCTGTTCCGCAGAACCGCGAACCGGTGGTCAGAAACTTGCGTATCAACGCGAGTTTAGATTTCAATTCCTTCCGCGCCCACAAAATCTAATCAACGGATTTCGTCGAATACTTTTCCCTCGAGTTGTTCTAATGGTTTATAAAGATTGATGATGTAGGCCAAGCCCATTCCGGCAAAAACATAAAATACCGGAATAATATCATTAAGAAAACGTCCATCCCAATCTTCAAATGTGATCATTACTACTACTGTTTGTCCCAGTAAATAAATAAACAGTAGGGCAGAGTTTGCTGAAAATTTAGATTTCATGAACCATATAAAACCAAGCACGTAGATCGGGTAATAAGTGGAGATTATCCAATAGTTTCGATTGGCAAGATAAAACGGTTTAATGTGTAAAACAAAGTAATACAGCTTGACTAGGGCCAACTTAGCAACGTAAACGAAGTTGTGTGTTATGAAATTATAAATTCCCAAAAGTGAGTTTCGGTTAATATTGGGATCTAGGTGGATTGAATTCGGAAGAGAAACGATTAATTTGTCGTCGCCCCAAATTATTTTTCCTTTAAGGAAAGTGTCGACAACGGTCATGTGTACCACCATTTTGTCGATGGCAATAAACCAAATTGGCAAGCTCAATGTTAGCAGTGCAACTAATATGTTTGCGAAAAAGCGGTAATGATCGTGTTTTCGTAGTTTGTAGATGCCATAAAGCAGGACTGATATCAATAGCACAAAACCCATAGGTCTTATTGTTGATGTCCAAAAAACTATTGGTACCACGTATAATAGTTGTCTCAAGTTTTTTGTCCTCACAACCAAATACAAGGATATAACGGTCATGCTGGTAAATAAGGAATCGCTTAGAATATAAAAATTCCACTTGTGAATATCAGTGGCATAAATATAAAAGAGGGTGGCAAATGTGGCAGCAAATTTAGTTTTGCCAACTAAAAATGTGAGTCGGTAAAGGCAATATGCGCAGATAACGGAAAGCAGAACCTGGCCAATAATTACGCCAGTATTTCCTAGGTGTAATAAATAAATTAATGCCACATAATAGTCATAACCCAAATAGGCATTTGCCATTCCGGTCGGAATAAGTTGTCCCGAGAGGATTTGTTTTGCTCCTTGAATGTAGCGACCGGTATCCCCGCCAAAACTGATTCCTGACGAATCAAAGATTGAAAACTGGACCGGTAAAATAAAAACTAAGATGGCGATAAATAAACGATATCTCAATAGGATGTTGCGAAAATTGATTTTCATTATTTCTTGGCAATAGCAAAATTATTCATGAAAAATTGGAAATAATGATGTTTAAAGCCAGAGAATCCGGCATTGTCGCATAATTCTTTTAGTGAAGAAGAGTCAAAATATTGTTTATGGTCGGAAATTTCTTGAATGCTGATTAGTTTAAGTTTGTATGATAGTGTTTCCAGCACGGGCTTACTCCATTTAGTGGGTGTGGTGAGTAGGAGCGTCCCGTGGGGCTTGAGAACGCGAAAAATTTCATTTATTAATAATTGCGGGTTTTCAAGGTGTTCAAGGGTGGCGAGGGATGTAACGATATCAAAGAAACTGTCCTCTAATGGCAGTGGAGAATTAAGGTCGGATTTGATGAGTGAAATTTGTTTATCGCTCGTCACCCCTACGGCAATATCGATTCCTACGCCAAGCCTTATTTGGGGAGAAAAGCGAGTGAGAAGGGGTGCAGAAAAACCACAGCCGATATCTAATAATTTTGCGTTCTTTCTGATGTGTTTTTCAATTTTCTTGAATCGGAAAAATTGAAGTATTTTCTCCAACTGAGGTTCAGGGTTTTGAGCGTGAGCGGAAGATCTCATGTGCTAAATAGGTTGTATTTAATAATGCAGTACAGTGTTTCGATTCCATCCTTAAAGCCGATTTTTTTACCCTCTTTGTATGTTCGACCATGATAAGAAATTCCCATTTCAAATATTTTGCATTTTCCCGCTTTTGCGAGTTTTGCGATTCTGGCGGTAAATTCCGGTTCAAAACCGAATCTTTTTGATTCGAGTTTGGGGGAAACATTGTCAAGAATTCTTTTGGTGAATACTTTGTAACCGGTTTCCATGTCGGATAGATTAAGGTTGGTTAACATATTCGAAAAAACAGTAATCCACTTGTTGAAGATGGAGTGCCAGAAGTACAAAACGCGATGTGGTCGGTCGGTTAGAAGGCGTGAGCCGAAAACAACATCCGCTTCGCCATGTAATATTGGTGCAATTAATATTTTGTATTCTTCGGGTGAGTATTCTAAATCCGCATCCTGAATAATAACAATATCTCCACTGATCAGACCGAACCCAGCTTTAAGGGCGGCGCCTTTACCTAAATTTTTTGAATATGAACAGATCTTAAATCTATTTTTGTAAGTATTCAAAATCTCTTGAGTTTTATCCGAGCTCCCGTCATTTACCAAGATTATCTCTTTTTCTAAGCCACAAGTGTCGGCTGTCTCGATCCGTTCTATTACTTGTCGGATCGTGCGTTCCTCGTTAAAAATTGGAACCACTATAGAAACCTTGGAAAAATCGGTCATTAAGCTTCAAATTAATCAAGAAAAAATGGGGTTACGGCCCTTTTCCGCACCGTATTTTGATTATACAGATATATCTAATTTTGACGATACGGGGGAATAATTTTCGTTGTGTTGTGGAAGTGCTAGAATAATCTATATGGAATTCACGTGGAAATCAGTCTTGGCAATGGTGGGCGGAATAATTTTTATGATGCTTTTGCTTTGGCTCTCACCAAAGTGGTTTGTGACGTTTGCTATTGCCGGTGTCGGTTTCACGATGGTTTGGAAAACAGCCAACTGGATTGAAATGTTTGGGCGTAATTCTTGGGCAGAAGAACATCTTTCCAGTGGTTTCGGTTCGGGAATGGGCGGCTCTTGGATGCTGTATAAACTTTTGGGAATAATCATGATTCTCGCCGCGTTTATGTATGTCACTGGGCTTCTGCAACAACTATTAGTGAGTGTGCTTGGGACCTTTTTTGGTGCGGGACAGCAATAGGGAACAGGTTGTCAGGGGACAGGTGGCGTTGCGGAGCTTGTTTTATGTTTGTTTTTCTTATTGTTTTAGTGTCCTTGTTGTCTATTTAATTGTGTATGAAGGTTTTTCAGTATAAAATGAAAGGGATGTTCTGCTTACGTTTATTTTACTAATCCATAATGTTGTGAAAGGGAGGATATAAAAACAAATGGATATAATGGACGTGTTAAATGATCTCGTTCCCAATTTGGTTTCAAAAAAATCAACATTGTCGGGATTTCAAAAAAAAATCTATATATTTGATGAAGTAACTGCTTTCGTTGGAATCATCAAGCATATTATTCTGGTTTTGGTGGTTATTTTTGTTTTGGTTCTATTGCGTTTGCCTATTCCAATTATTGTTTTGCTGTGTATGGCGGAAATTGTAAGTGCATCGGTAGGTACATTCATAGGAGTAAAAAAAATAAAAGCGTTATCTGTTGTCTCGACCGAAAATAACGCAAAGAGTTATAAAACAATTTTAAAAACTGTTGAATATTACGCACTCGTGAGACGTCTTTGTGTTTTCGGCGCTAGCATATTCGCGGTTCTACTGACCTATATATTTTTCTGGGGTGAAATACCAAGTTTAGATTTACAGGGAATAGTACTTAAACTTGAATATGTCGTTATTGCGTTCTTGCTTTATCAGTTCATAGCCTTATTTTTTGTGTTTACTGAGTTCATGCTGGTCAGAGGGATGTCAGAGAGTGAAGATATGGCTCAATCTGATAAGGAATATCAATTGATTCAAAAAAAAATTGGACTAGTCAAAGCAGTTCCGGTGATGCTTGTCGTAGTCGTAGTCACATACTTTATGGAGGATTTGCCATATTTTATTTCAGCAATTTTCGGGGTTCTTACGTTTGTTGTAGTTGTGTTGGGTACTGTCGAAATAAAGCGATTGTCTAAGGTAACATTTGGGACTGCTGACACGACGATGAATCAGTCCAATATTCTAGAGTACGAAAATGAAAAAATTGATGGATCAGTCTTTGGAATTATGAGGATTGGTGTAGGATGGAAACCACTTATTACCGGTGCTTCTGTGTTTGGTACGGGTAAGGATTTTTAGGATCACACGCAAATCGTCTGGAGTAATTAGTAAAGTAGTCTTACGCTTTTGAATGAGCATAACCATTAACTCATTCAAAAAAGTATGGAAAAAGACAAGATTTCTCTCGCAGAGATATTTCTGCCCGAAGGTGTTTCGGAGTGGTTTGATATTGTGAAATACGACAAAGACGAGAATGACATTCGTATTGTTTTGGAGGAAAAGAATATCCCACCAGTCACTGAAGAAGATAAAGATAAACAGGTGCTTTCGAAAGGTTTTTTTGACATCACAATCACCGACTTTCCGCTTAGAGGAAGACGTACTCTTCTGACTTTTAGACGTCGTTATTGGCAAATTGAAGGACAAAATAAATTATTAAAAAGAGACATCCAATTCGCTTTTCCCGGCACCCAGCTGGAAAAAGAGTTTGCTGATTTTTTAAAAGAAGATGGCGGAAGAGGAACCTTGCTCGCTGGCTTCTATCGCAAGATGGCATCACCTCCCGGAGAAAGAATTTGAAAAACAATACAAAGATCACTTAAGCGGCTTCCACCAGTGGGAGCAAAAGGAACACGCCGAGGATTGGATTCTTTTTCCAGAAAATATCGGGAAGTATTTAAGTTTAGACGAAGTGGATCTTTCTAGTGGCGAACTTTATACGGTACTGACCAACAAGGAATATCACGGCAAAAAGAAGACACTGGTGGCAATGGCCAAAGGTACGAAATCAGAGGATGTTGCGCTTATCTTAGCCAAAATACCACAAGAAGAGAGAAACAAGGTTAAAGAAGTCACGGTAGACCTGGCGGATTCTATGGAACGAATCGTTCGTCTTGCTTTTCCCAACGCCACGATTATTAATGACCGGTTTCATGTTCAGCAACTGGTTTCCGAAGGGGTACAAGAAGTACGGATTGTTTTTCGGAAAGAAGCGATTAGAGAAGAAAACGAAAAGATCAAACAAGCCAGAGAAAACAAAGAACGATACTATCCTTTTGTGTACGAAAACGGTGATACGAAAAAGCAACTACTGGCGCGAAGCCGGTATCTTTTGTTTAAACCAAAAAGTAAATGGAATGATCATCAACTCGAAAGATCAAAAATACTTTTTAAAGAGTTTCCGGAAATAAAAAGTGTCTATGATCTTTCGATGATGTTTCGGAGTTGTTATGAAAATAGTCGGACACGACAAGAAGCAAAAAACAGTTTGGACAAGTGGTACAAAAAAGTTGCCGAAAAGAAAAATGATTCTCTTGCTGTTGCCGCGGAGTCTATTCGTTTGCACGAAGAAACCATTCTCAATTATTTTCCCGATCGCAGCACTAATGCCGCCGCGGAATCCTTCAATGCCAAACTGAAGAACTTCCGGACGGTTGTTCGGGGTGTGGTTGATAAGAAATTTCATTTGTTTCGCGTGGCTAAGCTATACGCTTGATTACTCCAGTTAAATTGCGTGTGACCCGATTTTTATCCTGAAAATACTTTGCTAGTTACAAATTTGAGATTGATCATGATCCAGGTACCGGTGACAGGTTCTGGTAAAATTGTTGGTGATGTAGATTATATCCGTGCAAATTTTTATTTTAATCGTGCAGAAATAAGGCAGAGAGGAACAGAACTGCTTGGGAAAGCCCCCATAAACGATCTGCTTAAGTATGCTACAAATTCAGTATCCTTCGGAGATATTAGAACTCTTTCTCTCAGAAAAAGACGCATCGTAATTGAAAAAAACAACGGTGAAAAAATTGGTTATCTTTTTGCTGATGATGAATACATCGGGTTGCTTAAAGAGTTATTTCAGACACATTTAACAAATAAGTTTGTGTCTAATTAATCATGGCACTTTCTCGGCTTGTGTGATATTGGGATTTTAAGGATCGTTTAGTGGGATCTTGTTAATAAGTAAGATTTCTTATATTGTTTTAGCGTCGCAATCAAATCGTAGGTCGGTCGCGTGGCCACGGGTTAGCCGGTCCCGGGACGCGCGACACCACAAACAGGAAAGGGGGAGTGTGGGAGGGGAAAACCTTGGTTTTCCACCCCTGTATGGGCCCGTAGCTTAATGGTAAGCCTGTCCGTGGCAAGGCCACGGAATCAGGGCAGGCTTTCGGTGAGAGGTGCCGGCTCCGCCGGATCATTATTTCACCGTAGAGCACCCGGTTTGCATCCGGGAGATAGGAGTTCGCTCGCCAGCGACGGCGAGCGCCCGCCGATGTGGCGGGCGATTCTCAAGACAACAAAAATATGTAACATTGTTTAAGTAATAATTGAGGGCTCATAGCTTAGTGGTAGAGCACCCGGTTTGCATCCGGGAGATGA
>CAIZMI010000062.1 GCA_903934015.1 uncultured bacterium | reverse complement strand
GTTCCAGTCGGTGGAAGAAAGATAACCATTAGCACCTGTCGCGGATTGAGTGATAGAGAGAGCACCTGTGGCAGAAAGAGCAAGCGGAGCGGAAGCGGAGACAGCGACGGTACCGGAGGCGTCGGGGAGAGTGATGGTTTTGGTACCGGATGTGGAAGCACCGGTTATTTTAAAGTTGTTTGTTCCCGGTGTACCGGAAGTTCCGGCGAGGTAAATATCCGCCCATGGCTTAGTGATTGAACCAAAGGATAATCCTCCGGCACTGCCGGGGATAAGAGCAATGTTAACTGCGACGTTAGCTAAATTCGAAAGTGCCGGATTGGCACCACCGGCGGAATCTTGCCAAGTCGGCACACTTCCCGCGCCATTTGAAGTTAAAACTTTTCCGGCATCGCCAACTGCTAATTGACCCAAGGTAGTAGTTGTGGGAGCGTATAAAATACCGTACTGAGTAAAAGACGCCAGACCGGTTCCTCCTTTTTCGGCTGAGATAGTACTCCCCTGCCATGCCCCAGTTGTAATCGTACCCAATGTATTGATATTTGCTGTTCCGGTCCAAGTTGAAAGAGCGGTGTTTTCAACATTTCCAATAGAAAGCATGGTTCTGACACTTGAAACGCTCAACGCGAGTGGTGTTGCCGATGATCCGGTGTTATTGCCAATTAATGAATTAGCGGACAAATTTGCCATTTTACTCAAAGAAACGGCTCCTGAAGCAATTGTGGCAACAGCAGAACTTGGTCCGGTTGCGGTAACGTCACCAGTTAAATCGGTAATATAATTTCCGGACGCACTTAACCCACTGGTTGCTGCGGTTATTCGACCATAAGCGTCAACAGTAAGATTGGTGGCGGAATAACTTCCTGCGGTGACAGTGGTGGCACTTAAACCAACAGAGGGTGTTGAACCTTCTCCTGAATTATCAGAAACAGTAATACCTTCTCCGGCAGACAAATTCTCAACGTAATCACCTGACGTATCAGTACCCAAGGCCAGATCAGCAATACCAATGGACAAGGTTTTTTTACCTTTATCCAAAGAAACATCCACTAGGCCGTCACCCTCAATTATTAATGTGTCGCTATTTTTTGAAGCTGTTGCCGTAACACCGCCACTTTTTATCTGCTTAAAAATATTTTGTTCTGATCCCTTATCTGTATTTTCAATCGTTAATCCATTAACTTTTACTCCATTTTTTGCATCAAAAGCAACAACACCGCTTACTCCCTGGACACTATTAACCAAATTAGAAGCCCTAACTGTTCCATTGCCCAAATCGACATCAACACCAAGCCCTGTGACATCTCCTCCTAAAGTTAAAGCTCCCTCTATCTCAACTTCTTTACTTTTGAGCTTTCCATTAATCACCGTCGGAAGATTAATTTCGAGAAAACGATTTTCTTCACCAATTGTAAGACCCAATACACTTGATTCTGCATTATCGTAAACACTAGCAATTGGCCTGCCGATACCGCCAATACCAGCACTTTTATTCTTTCCAAGACCAAAAAACACCAATCCTACCACTACCGCAAACATGCCTATCCCAACCAAAGGAATCAAAACAGAACCAGTTATAGACGATTTTTTCAATAGTTTCATCATCACCCCTGAAACAATGAATTAATACGAAAATAAATTATTTTATAAGCAGTCATTTTTATTTGCAGTTTGATGTCATTATAGCACAAAAAAGGCTTACCCATACAAATATTTATTCGGGAATATTACAATCATTCTGTGCTATAATGTTTACATGCATTATCGGCAAATTATATACATATTTTTCTTTGCATTATTGTTAAATATTATTTTTTTTACTACAACAAATACGGGTCAGGCTCAAATAAATGACTTAAATATTGCAAACTACGTCCCCCTTGATGACCAAACAGCCAAGGAAGGAATGATTGTTTCTCGAAACGGCGACCGATTTTTTTTGGCAAAAGCCAATGAAAACAACGAGTTTGCCGGAATAATTGTAAGCGTCCCCGCGATAGCTTTTAATTTTTCCAATAACATAAAGACTGTACCAATTGTTGACGTAGGAGGAGTAAAAATATTAGTTTCTGAAATTAATGGTCCAATCACGAAGGGGGCTAAAATTTCTTTTTCAAAAATTCCGGGAATTGGAGCAACAGCCTCAGGAAACGAGAAAGTGATTGCAACCGCCCTCGAAAACTTTTACCCGCAAAACAACTCTGAAATCGGTTTAATTGAATGTTATATTCTTTTGGAAAATTTCCAACCACAAACTTTTTACCAAAACGACCAGCTCATCAATTCGACAATTGGCACAATGAAATCAATACCACCAACATCCGCCCATGAAACATGGCGCGATATTAAATACATTATGGCTGTCCTGGTGTTGGTGATTTCAATGATTTTCGGTTTTTTTACATTTGGTCGAATAGCAAGCAATGGGATAACCGCTATTGGAAGTAACCCTCTTGCGAGACGGTATATCATTGTCGCAATTACCTTTAATACAGCCATGGCGACGTTAATTGTTGCCATCGGCGCTACTATCGCATTCCTATTTATTACAATCTGATTTTTTGTTTAATCTTGCTTAACCAAAAAATTACTAGGTAGCCAAATATTGAATAAAACTTTATGTAATAGGAGCAAACGCTATGATTATTACCAACAGACCCTTCTCTGTTATTGTATTATCAAAAAATCAATGTTTTGATGCTAGCTTGTGATTCTATCTATAAATTAACCAAAATCAAAAAAGTGGGGTGTTGTCAATTCTGACTTTATATTTTTTTGATAATATAAAACAGTTCAACATCGTAGAATATTATTCTACTCCTCATCACCCCCCCCCATTAAACTCCCAAGAAAATTATAGTACCGGAGACGGAGAAGCTGTGTCAGGTGTGGCAGAAGGAACAGCAGAAGCAGCATCAACCAATGCCTTAACATCTTCACCCAGAATGACCAGGAAATCTCCAGTTTCAGGTTTTGATTCACCTTCCGGCAAATTACCTACGAACCCACCAAAAGCGTTTGCCAGTCTTTGCGCGTCATCGTTATTTGTACCAACCAAATCAACGATCATCGTTGTCTTTCTGGTAGTTTTTCCTTCATCTGTCGCCGCGACCTCTACCTTAGGAAGGGTTGTTCCCAAGATAGTTGAAACTTTCTGTGCCAACCCAGAAGAACCTGTAGAATTTCTTAATACAATTTTTGCCGTAAATTTTTGTGGATCAATTTTTGACGCCAAATTCAATGTGGCAACTTCAATAATCTTCTTCTCTGACGGTCGGTATAAAATCGCTTTTCTGGAATTCACATAGACCAAGGTTTTGTCACCATTGGCAGCTTTAGAGAAAAAAGGTAATTCTTTTAGTTTTTCAATATCCTCAACGGTTGCCACGCTTGGTTGTTCTCCTTCAGGCAAAACCATAAACTTACCAACTTCATCCGTGAGAGCTTTCGCTTCCTCTTGAGAAACTTTCTGTGGATTCATTTTCAAATCCTCAAGTTGAACTCGCAACGCTTTTACTTCAAGATTTGAACGCACAAAAAAGAAAGCAGCTAAACCTATAACAATTAACACTACTGCTACAAAAAGAGCTGATTTGCTTGGTAATATTTTCATAATAGAGAGTATATATTCTAAAAATTATTGTTGATTATTCATCCACTTTGCTACCTATGATACTAACACAACATGAAAATATTAATCAACTCATTAAAAAACCTACTCTACGTTCACACCATTGACGAATGACGGAGGCATATTCAGACCGGCAACCGCATTCACAACAAAAAATTAGGGATTCTCCTGCCCTTCGACACGGCTCAGGATAAACAAAAGGAAAATCCCTAATTTTTGTTTATCCCTACTCCCTCGCGTTAATCCTTTTTGCCTTTGTAGCCTGTACCGACCGGTATGAGTTTGCCGATGATGACGTTTTCTTTTAGACCCACCAGACGATCTTCACGACCGGTTACGGCAGCGTCGATTAAAATGAAAAGATTTTTTACCTGACTATTTCATCAACAATTAATGGAATTTCTTTTGTGAAATATTCTTTTACTTTTTTCCAAGTGGCATCAAAATAAATCTCCGGTTCTGGATCTCCTTCCGCATCGTCAAAATACACTAGACTTTTAAGAATGTGGTGATAATTATGGGCAATAAATGGATACTGAACTTTTAAACGCTTAACCGTCTCCTGCAGCGATTCTATGTTGTTTGCACACCAATACAAATCAAAGAAATCCCTCTTTCTCCCCCGCTGGGAAATAGCCGTGATTTTCATCACTGCAACGTCAATCTTATCAAGCACCCGCACAAAACCATGTTGAATAAACATTTGCTTTGGGATAAAAAACGGATAGGCGATAAAACTTATTTTAGCCCCGAATAATTGTCCGTAAATGGTATTTACATCTTCCACATCCGTCCTCCAATTATCATTTTCCAAGAAATTGGCAAGCAGTTTTTTACCGTCGAAATCTTTTTGAACGGTAAAAAATTCTAAATCGAATGACTTGCGATTCCCTGCTTGAAGTGCCAAGGCTGTTCCACCCGCCAAATACCATTCTGATTCCTTAAGCCAATTTTCCGCGGATAAATAATCTAACGCTTTTTTGTGTTAGCGGGTAGTGTTTGATATTGCCAGACTAGCTGTTGACCAAAAGTGTCCATAATTTTTTCGTTCTCGGCCTTAAACATCTCGACTTCATGATTACATTTTGGAGTAACGACTTATCATAAAAGTCCAAAACCCAACGAACCTCTTTATCGTTTCCAAAATCCGCCACGCGCTCAATAACATATTGCGCGTTTTTTTGCGGATCGATTTTCTTGGGATCGGTGTCCCAAAAGAGCGATTGCCTGAATTCCATATTATAATTATAGCAAAAAACGACCTGTTTGGCAATCGAAAATCGCACAAAACAATCGTCGCGCTCACTCCCGAAGTGGTGCCGAGGCACTTCTTCGGGAGTGGATCTGGTTAGCGTCGACGCAAACCGTAATCCACGTCGGAGGAAGTGCAAACGTGCACCACCTCCGACGTGAACACCACAAAAAAAACGCCTCGTGCAACAGAGCACGAGGCGAACTAACGCGACGACGACTCGAATCATGTCAGGCGGGGACGGCGGCGGGACGATTGAAGTCCCAGTCGTTACCAAGCCAGACGTAACCAGAAAACCATGACTTACCACTCCAACCGAGACAGCGGACGCAAAGGTGGCCATCGGGACGGCGGTAGATCGTCCCCCAGAAGAAGACTACTTTTTCTTTCCATTCCTCAGGAATCAAATTAGGGTGAGCAAGCAGAAAATCGATAAGGTTGGCATTGAAAACCAGACGACTTTTGAGCTCCTCCCTCAAATCGTCCCCATTTATTAGCTTGTTCCCCTTCTGATTCTCGGAGAAAAACAGAGCGATCTTGGCCGGATCGAACTCCAATTGTCCACCGGTGCGATGTTCGACAACTTCCCAGCCACTAGGAACGAACGGAGCCACATCGAGATTGCAAATTAATTTTTTCATATCACAATCCTTCTCTAATACGACTATCCTGACGGATTTTATTGCGTTTTTTGAAACAACATACCTCGATACAGAACTGGGTATTATACTCCCAAAACAACTTTTTGTCAATATTAAAATATAATAGTTGTCCGTTTTTGGCGTATATTAACCACAAAACCCACCCCCGCCCAGGCACGGGGGACCGTACACTAAATTGTGTCTAGCGCATTAATAATTAATCGCTAACATAATGATCATGCCAACACACAACAAAGTATTAGAAGCCAGTTTGAAAAATTTAAGAAGTTCGTTAACGAGTTTATCGTTGGATCAGTTTC
>CAIZMI010000061.1 GCA_903934015.1 uncultured bacterium | reverse complement strand
TAGCATGGTGATGTTCATAATCCCAGACTACGACACGCGCTTTGTTATCCACAGGTTTCAGACCAATTCTGTGGTGGAAACAGGTGGGACGTTCATACCAATCTTGCGTTGGATAAGACTCTTTCTTGTGTGAGAGAATCATGTATGGTATAGTTTGCCAATCGCATGGAACAGTCTCTTAAAAGGAAGACGCTATCGGGTATTTCATTGCTGCGACCTCTTCCACGAGGTAAACGCATTGCGTATGTAACCACTTATCCGCCCCGAGAATGCGGTATTGCTACATTTACCTACGATCTCTCACAGGCCATAAATACGCTTGGTGTGTTTGCGCGTCCGACAATCATTGCAATTAATGATTCTCGCTTAAATTTGGGAAAATCTTATTCAAAAGAAGTAAGGTTTATTATCGAACAACATGATAAAGCGTCATATTTAGCAGCCGCTGAATATATTAACAACAGTGATATTGCGCTTGTTTCGTTGCAACATGAGTTTGGTATTTACGGTACTGAATCAGGAAAAGATAATTGGGACGGTAGCATGGTGTTGGATTTTTTGCGTGCTTTAAAGAAACCGGTAGTGACTACAATGCATACTGTTCTTAAGAAACCGAACGAATTTCAGTTGAAAGCGATTCAAGAAATTGCGCAAAGAAGTGATCGTATCGTCTTGATGGCACGCAACTCACGTCGGATATTAGAACCTGTGTATAATATCCCAAGAGAAAAAATGGCCTTTATTCATCATGGTGCGCCAGATGTGCCGTTTCATGGCAGTGATTATTTTAAGCGCGTTTTTGGTCTTGAGGGAAGAGAAGTGTTGATGAGTTTTGGTTTCTTGAGTCCTGGTAAAGGCATCGAGTATGTACTAAATGCTCTACCGGACGTGGTAAAAAAACATCCTGAAGTAATGTATTTGATTGTCGGTGCCACTCACCCGGTGGTACGTAAAGAAGCTGGTGAACGTTATCGCCGAGAGTTGCAAAAAATAGTTAAGAAAAACAAATTAATTGATAATGTGAAGTTCGTTAATCAATACTTGACTCTCAATCAACTAATTTTATTTTTGCGCGCAACAAACATTTACTTGGCACCGCAGTTAAATCCTGAACAGTATGTATCCGGAACAGTGGCTTATGCGGCGGCGTTTGGAAAGGCGATTGTTTCTACGAAATTTCGTTATGCGCGCTCTCTTTTGCGCAAAGGTCGCGGAATATTGGTACCGTTTGGTGACAGTGTTGCGATTGCCGGTGCGCTCAATGAAATTCTGGATAATCCCCAAAAGAAACGTGATTTGGAAGAAGCAATTTATATCTACAGTCGTAAGATGACTTGGCAACACGTCGCCAGCCGTTATGCAGATTTGTTTCGGAGGGTGCTCACAGAGCATGGTGTTGAGCCGGAAGAAAAGGATACTTTAGGGGGCCATGGCCAAGTCACAGTTTGAACTCTGTGGCGCCCCAAACCTCTCTTATCTGCGATTGATCACAACGGAAAAAGGGATTTGGCAGCACACCAAAGGCAGTGAACCCGATCTTGCGATGGGTTATTCTATCGACGACATTGCGCGGGCATTAATTGTTGTCAATCGGGCAAATCAGCTTTTTCCTGAATTAAATAAATCAGAAACGGACCACAGGAACCTGGAACAATTGGCGGAAGTGTATTTGCGGTATATTTCTCATAATCAAGAAGCTGATGGCAGTTTTCATAATTTTGATTCAGCTGAAGGAACACCTATTGATAAAAATGGTTCCGAGGATTCCTACGGTCGCACAATGTGGGCACTAGGCGATACGATAAAAAACGGAGTGACGGAAAAGCAACGGAATGAAGCGGATGTAATTTTTATGAAAGCCAGCAACTATTTAATTAATCTGGAGCACGTTCGTTCCAATTGTTTTGTGATTCTTGGAATTATTTCTTCTTTAGCTCACGAACGTATTCCGGAACGCTATGAGGTGATGAAAAAATTGGTTGGTATGACAATTGAACAATTTAAAAAAGAAAGCACAAGTGATTGGCGTTGGTTTGAAACGGAGATGAGTTATAGTAATGGCGCAATTCCGATGTCTTTGCTTCGGGCATCACAAGCTTTGGTAAAAACAGATCCTGGTTTAGCGGAAGAGGCTAAGACCATTGCGCTGGATGCGCTTGGTTTTTTACTTGTGGTTATGGAGCATAATGGGCATCCATCGTTAATTGGAAATCATGGTTGGCATGGGCGCGGAAAACAAAAAGCGTTATTTGATCAACAGCCGGTCGATGCGGCCGCAATGGTATTGGCTTGTTTGGAAGCTTTCAAGGTTACAGGTCATGAACATTATAAAGAAGCCGCAGAAAATTGGTTGACTTGGTATGAAGGTAACAATATTATCGGGCGCACAATGTTAAAAGATAACGGTGCTGTCTATGATGGCATTCAAGAAGACCGTATAAATGGAAATTGTGGCGCGGAATCGATAGTGACGTATCTCTTGGCCCGTCTGCGTTGGGCGGAAGTGGTGTGTAAAAAGTGATTTGTAAAGAAGTATCGTAGGGGAGCACGAGGACGTGCTCCACTACGATACAACTATGTTGTTTCCAGCAAGGAAGCTGGTAAAGATGAGATACATAGGTAACACTCCGGAAAGCGTTTTTCGTCGTATTTCAGTTGCTAAAAAAGTGTAACCCATGTATCTCATCGAGATAACCTTATTAATCATATGAAAACC
>CAIZMI010000060.1 GCA_903934015.1 uncultured bacterium | reverse complement strand
TCTTGTCTTGTTTAAAAAGCTTGCTCGCTTCAAGACGGCGCTTTTCTAAAGCACTGCGGTCTCTCGTAATTGTTTGTGTTTTCATGTGCTTATTATCGCACAGAAACGGAGAAAGGTTAAGCTAATGCGGAAAGGTCAGTAGGATAGTTGTAGCGCTTCCTCCCTTTATTCAAAGGGAGGCGGGGAGGGATTGTGAAAATAGAACAATCTTTGTTTCTTAAATAAATCCACCATCGCCCTTTAACCCATCAGGGTAACACCGCCGAAGCGTGTGCAACTTTGAAAAAAGGAGGGTAACGACGACGTCTTGCTATAAAGTATTGTAGCAATTCTGTTTATACTGGTATCCGTAACTGCTCACTCAAATGAAAGTTGGTACAAGTTATGCATAAAAACCTCTCTAAATCATCCATTCCCGCTTGAGCGGGAATCCACGTCGTAACAATAGCGCGTGGACCCCCGTTTTTACGGGGGTGGTGGTTTTGCAAGTAATTTGATAATAACTACAAACTTTCAAACGGGTGAGCAGTTACTGGTATCCCACTATTGTGTGTGACCAGTTTTCTTCTTTTTAAGGTGTGTTTCTCGTAGTGTGGAAAAAAAGAGAGGCTTTGTTTAGTTATAATTTTACTGTTGGGGAAGGAAGAAGTGTTGATTTTGTTGTTTTTTTTGGCGTTTGAAAAATCTATTACCAAAGCGCACAATGCTTTCATGTCCTCAAAAATACAACTCATTCAGCAGATTGAAAGTCTAAGAAAGTCTCGTGTTATTACTTATTTTACTAGCGACCGTCAGGGTCCGGTCAATGCACGTGTGGCAATGGATATTATTCCCTTAATCAGTAAACAGCTTCAAGCTGTAGGTAAAACACAAAATATCGATCTCTTTTTATATAGTTCGGGTGGTGACACAATGGTGCCGTGGCGTTTGGTTTCAATGTTTCGCGAATATTGTGATAAATTTTCCGTGATTGTTCCGTATAAGGCGCACAGTGCCGCCACGATGATTGCGTTGGGTGCTGATGAAGTGGTAATGAGCAATCTTTCCGAACTTTCACCTATTGATCCGTCCACCTCAAATGTTTTTAATCCGCAGGACCCGCAAAATCCGCAAAATAGAATTCCGATTTCCGTTGAAGATGTAATGGCATATTTTGATCTAGCAAAAAATAAATTCGGAATTAAGAATGAAACTGAGTTGGCACAAATTTTTAATAAATTTGTAGACGCTAATCCGCAAATTCATCCATTGGCGCTTGGTAACGTCAATCGTATTCACAATCTTATTCGTGTTTTGGCGAAGCGTTTGTTGACAAGTCATCGAAAAGTTATGCCTGAGAATGAAATCGAGCAATTGGTTGACTATTTTACGGAAAAACTTTATTCGCATCAATATTTTATTGGTCGAAAAGAAGCTAGAGAAGATCTTGGGCTAAGGTCGGTGCAGTATTCGGATGAGCCTCTTTCAAAGGCAATGATAGATCTTTATGAAGTATATCGTAGTGAAATGGAGTTAAATACAAATTGGAATCCTGAAAATGAGCTTGGTTTAAATGCAATGCAAAATCGTAAAGATTACAAAATCGCGTTTATCGAAAGTGCCAATCTTTCTAGTCAATTTGAATTAACAATTGAATATAAAAAACAGCAGATGAATGTAATGCAACAAACACCAACAGGGCCCATTCAAATTCCGCAAGAACAAGTGGGATGGAGAATTGTAGAACAAGGGTGGAAGTCAGATGGTGTATAATTATTTACCGATCAGGAAATTACAGATTTTTATCGGTTAATTTTTATTGACGCTAAAAGTTAATTATGTTACATGGTAATTAATTCCTGTTTGTATAAACAGGTCGTTCCGCGAGGGATAAGAGGCTTGCCTTTCTGCCTAAAAAGAAGGGTGTTCGTTTTTACAGGAGTTAGTCGTATGACTGTCAAATTTGATCAGAGTGTGTTCTATAAAGTTTGGGACATCATAGGTGGTCCATCTACTTCTGATCTTTGTGACTGTTTGCGTTTAGGGGAGAGGGGAGTTGATTTTGAGTTAGCATTGTTGGGGATTTTTAGTCCCGTTGTCATCGGTATCACAATGGCTCCCGATGGTGCTGAAATGGTAGTTCGTACAAAAGACAGTGGGGTTCAGTATGGGATCTCCTATAGTGGTCAAACAAGGCGAGGCAAAGTCGGTCAATATCCTTCCGATTACAAGCTTGAAGAAGAAGAACCAGGCAACATCACGGTGCTTCGAATGCCAAGTCGCGAGGA
>CAIZMI010000059.1 GCA_903934015.1 uncultured bacterium | reverse complement strand
CTCTTTGTCTTCTTTTGTTCGGAACCCTTGGTTGATCTTGAAGCTTAAACAAGCTGTACAGATTATCCTCGTCAAACAACTGGTACCACTTATAGAAGGTCTTCCGGCTGATTCCGAAGTGACGGCAGACTGAGGCAACCTTCACTCCTTGCTCTTGATAATAGATAAACCATTCCAGTCTCAGTTTGGCTTCTTTGGACACCTTCAGGATATCAGCTACTCTGCGCCATCTGACGTATTTATTAAGCAATACGATCTCTCTTGGTATTAGGTAATATCCGATTGTTTTGAGCATGGTTTTCATATGATTAATAAAGTTATCTCGATGAGATACATGGGTTACACTTTTTTAGCAACTGAAATACGACGAAAAACGCTTTCCGGAGTGTTACCTATGTATCTCATCTTTACCATAATTCCGTGTTTGTACGGGGTATGTTGATTTTTTTGACAGATGAATTACAATAACTTGTTGTTTGTTTTGGATGTTCTATAACATTTGAATAGAGAGGGTTTGATTATGTCAGAGAAGCAAAAACAGGCGTGGAGTGTCTTTTTCGAGGTGTTCTGCGGGGTGTTCTGCGGTTGGGTGGTGGGGCAGTATTTGACTCAACAATTATCCTCCGGTTGGGGTGGACTGGTTGCGTGGACGGCGTGTGTTGTCACCGGTGGATTGCTTGGGTACGTGCTGGTCGATCCCTGGAGTTTCTTTGCCAAGCTTCCGAACGCGGTGCGCGTGGCGTGGCGGGAATGCGTGAAATCGGCTTCATCGTGGCCCAGGTGTGCTTGTTTTTGGAAATACAGGGGAACCGTGGCGTTGGTGCTGTTGAGCAATGTTGCGTGGTTCGCGTGCGCTTTTTTCGCAAAAAAAGAAGGCATTTTGTTGCCTGAAGACCGATTATTACCAACCTTTCTGTCTGCTGCGTGGTTATCGCACAGCATCTTTGCCTGTATGATTTTTCTCGCGATAAGTGACCCCAAGGTGCGTACAGCATCGTCCTTCACAGATGAACTCATAAGGGCGCCAAGAATGAGGGATGCGAGAGTAACTTTGTTTCAATATGGCAATCCGGTTTGTTTTGTGCTTATTGTTTTGCCGTTACTAGTGTGTTTGCTTATTCAGGAGATCTGGCGCTACGCGATTAGACTGTTCGCAGGGTTGCCTTCCTTGCTTCGGTTTGTCTGCTTTGTCGGTTGGCACCTATACAAGCTCACTCACACTAAAGCCCGTTTGATCGCAATGGCCGACGCTGCGCTTTTCGCCGGGGCAGCTTTCTTTACCCATAGCATTACGTTGGGGCTATTGATTCTGCTGATCGGCGCTATCTGGGGTGTGGTGAACTGCTTGTTCATTGCGCCGATCCTGGCATAATAGACATTTTTGGGAGGTAAATTCATCTAATTCTTCTCAACTTTCAGTACAATACTGGAGTTCAAAAGAATGGTATGAATCATCTTCTGTTTAAGTGATAAAGATAAACCTCTATGAATACGCACGATGTCTTTGATATGCGAAAAATGTGACTCTAACGAATTGGTAGTTGTTGGTATTTTTAGTTGCGGATATCGTTCAAAAGTGAATAGCATGTGCAAGTGAAGTTGTAGACTTCTAACAGCAGAACGTAATCTCTTGTGCGTATAAAAACATTCTCCGGTAATGAAGTTTGTTGTTTTTTCATTGAGAAAATCACGATACTTAACAATGAAATCACTCAGTGATATTTTGAATTCTTCTTCCGTCGAAACAGTTAAGGTTTTAACTAGTTCCAGGAGCTCGTGTCCGGCAACGATCTTCGGATTAAGAGTTGTATATCTTCGGACAATCTGCGTTTGGTGAAAATGACAGAACTGTACTGGAATAGGAGAAAACAGCTCAGGTAACCCACTAAAACCATCACAAGTAACGGAAGTAATGGTATATCCCAAGGAAAGCAGATAGTCTCTTCCTTCTAAGTAATAACTAATTCTTTCTTCATCGATAAACTTCCACCAAAGATTTTCCTTATCTTCCTGGATACGGAAAACAAGTACGCCCCAAAGTTTAGTGCCCCTCATTCCGAAATAGGTTGCATCAACAATTAGATGAATGGGGCGTGGTCGATGAATTTTTTCAGGTGGCACAATTCCCTCAAATATTCTTTGAAGTTGTTTTATCGTATATGAATATATTTCTGACAATTCTCTTAATGTTTGTTTTGCGAAAACAAACTCGTTCCAGAGATCTAAATGTTCGTTTTCTTTGTTGAAATCTTTAAGTCTGAAACGTCTTTTGCAATCTTTGCAAAGGTATCTTTGACCATGGTCTCCACTGCCAAACTTGATCGAATTTAAAGACTCACAAAACGGACATTTTCTATGCTTTTTTTGGGGTCATAGCTGATAATCATTAATTTAGGGCTAAGGATAGCCACAATATACCAGATTTACCTCCCAAAAATGTCTATTATGCCCCGATCCTGGTACCAAGAGTTGAACCCATGTTTGTTAGACAAGTGTGAGACAGCTGTCTCGTCGAGATTGTTCGTTCGTATATACCGTCCTCTAGGGCGGTTTTTTTGTATCAACGACACTCAACGTCATCCCTGGCCGTGACCAGGGATCCGTCGTCTGCAGTAAACGCTGATTCCTGCTCGCGGGCAGGAATGACAAAGCTTTTTACAACCTGGACAAACATCATCTTAATCAATATGGTTAACCTATGCATATTCTCGTTTTTGGGGACGTTGTCGGTAAAGGTGGCAGGGAAGCAACTAAACAATTTATTGTAAAGTTTAGAAAAGATAATCCGGTTGATTTTATTATTATCAACGGGGAGAACCTTGCGCATGGTAAAGGTATTACCGGTGAAACATTCCGTGAAATGTCTGATGCCGGGGTAAATGTATTTACCAGTGGCAATCATGTTTGGGACATTAAACAGGCATTTGAACTTTTGCAGAAAGAAAGTAATTTATTGCGACCGGCCAACTTTATGCCAACATTGCCGGGCAAGGGAAGTGTGGTAGCTGAAGTTGGAATGGTTTCAATCGCTGTTTTGAATATCAACGGACGCGTATTTTTCAATGAAGATTATGATGATCCATTCCGTGCTGTTGATCAGTGGTTGGCCGTATTGCCACGCGTAAAACCATTAATTACGCTCGTAGATTTTCATGGCGAAGCAACATCTGAGAAAAGAGCGATGGGTTTTTATCTTGATGGAAAAGTTAGTGCGATGTGGGGAACACATACGCACGTGCCAACCGCTGACGAGCAGATTTTAAAAGAGGGAACTGCATATGTTACTGATGTAGGCATGACGGGGGCTCTGGATTCTACTTTGGGAGTTCGCAATGGTGCCGTCTTGGAACGATTTAAAACACAGATCAAAGTGCCTTTGGATGTGGTTGAGGAGAAACCATGGGAAGTGAATGCTGTGTATTTGGATATTAATGAATCAACGGGAAGGGCGCGAGGGATAAAGAGGATTCGAGAAATCGTCGTTTAGTATGTTGTATTTAGTATGCGGTATGTTGTATACGACGAGTCGACTTTCGGTGGCGCATACAGCATACTCGATACCGCATACAACATACTGATGGTACTTGCTAAATAAGATAAAGTGTCTAACATATAAGTTATGAATCGTGATCAATTGGTAGAAAAAATAGCACGAGGGTTAGATTATCCGCGGACAGACGTGGAAAGGATTATTTTGAGTGCCTTGGAGACTATTACGGAACAGCTCAAGGCAGGCGAAGTGGTGAATTTGGCCGGTTTCGGACAGTTTTATGCCAATATTCGTACTGCGCGCGCCGGTGTTAATCCACGTAATCCTCAGGAGCGGATTCAGGTGCCGGCCGTGAAAGTGCCAAAGTTTCGTCCGGGGAAGAATCTGAAGGATAACGTTCGGAACTGAGAATTAGCACTTCAATTTTGGGATTTGATTTGTTGTCCCAAAAGTAGTATATTTGATTTGTGAACGAAAAGCAGTGCAGGTACTGTAACAAGTTCTATCCCGAAGAGAGTTTTGGTGTGGCAAAATCGACCGAAGCAAAGATCTATCGGCGAAGAAAATGTCGAGATTGTTATCGTGCCACAAAACATGTGCTCACGTCGCGAATACATGAATGGATAATTGATTTCAAAGAAAAGCGAGGATGCGGCTTATGTGGAATCGTGGATTATCGTGTGTTGGACTTACATCATCCAGATGAAGAAAAGAAAAATTTTACGATAGCATACTTTCGTCGCGGGTTAGGTTTTGATAAGATAATGAAGGAAGTTGAAAAATGTGAGGTCCTATGCGCAAACTGTCATAGAATACATCACTGGGAAAAGCGTAAAAATAAGCAACGGGGCGTAGCGTAACGGTATCGCGCTTGGTTTGGGACCAAGAGGTTCCGAGTTCGATTCTCGGCGCCCCGACTAAATACGAAGAACACCCTGCGGGTGTTTTTTGTATTTAGTCCGGCACCAGAGTGCCGATACCACTAGTATCTGTAGCCCATTTTCTTTGTGTCTGATAAATCCGAGAATCGAACGCCGGACTGTCCGCGCACGGACAGGAGGCGGTGGCCAACCCGAGCGAGTATCAACGAGTGAGAGGCGAGGCCGATTCTCGGCGCCCCGACGAAAATTAAAAGACTGCCAGTGGCAGTCTTTTAATTTGAGTCTGGCACCAGAGTGCCGCTTCCACTCTTTCACTCTCTTTACAATCGTCTAAGAATCGTCTATAATACGTCTATGGGCAAATCATCTTTTCAGCCTCATTTCATAATTACTCCGCGTCTTTTGGCGAACATCAAGCGCATTACCCAGTTGGTAACAGAACTAAATAGCAAGAATTTTTCCAAAGTAGTTTTTGTAGATTTTGAACGGCGGGCGCGTGAAGTATCCGCGCATTCCTCAACGAGTATTGAAGGAAATCCACTTCCATTGACAGAGGTTAAAAAGATCATGAAGCATACACCGGAGCATATCAGAGACAGCGAGCTAGAGGTTCTTAATTACAACCGAGCACTCACGGATCTCAATGTCTTAATACTGAAGGATAAGTACGAATTTAATTTAGACCTCATTCTCAATATTCAAAAAATAGTGACTGCTGGATTAATTGATGGATTTCGCTCCGGAAAAATCAGACAAGAGCCGGTATTTGTGAATAATCCACAGACCCGTCAGCCGATTTATTTTCCGCCGGACCATAAAGATGTTTTGGGACTGGTTGACTGTTTGCTGGATTTTGTTAACAGCAATAAGACTAAACTGGATCCGTTAATTATTGCGGGTATTTTTCATAAGCAATTTGTCATTATTCATCCGTTTATCGATGGTAACGGCAGAACGACAAGGTTGGCAACCAAAGTTTTGTTAGCCGGTATGGGATTAAACACATTCAACCTTTTCAGTTTTGAGAATTACTACAATCAAAATGTGACAAAGTATTTTTATAATGTCGGTTTGGTGGGTAATTATTATGATCTAAAAGACGCGGTGGATTTTACCGCCTGGTTGGAATATTTTAGTGATGGCATTATTGATGAGCTGTTGCGCGTGGGTGGTGAGCTGGCGAAATCGGGCAATTCGCCGGCAACACAATTACAGTCATATCATTATGACGTTATTGATTTTGCGGAGAAGAACGGATTTATCAAGGATAGTGATTATGCTCAACTGACAAAACGGGCGAAACCGACGCGTAATCTGGACTTTAGAAAACTGATTGAGCTGGGTCTGATTGAAAAACAAGGAAAAGGGAAAGCAACTTATTATATTTTAAAAAATAACTGATGACCGAAGAAGCGCAAGAACAAAATCCTGATGATTTGGTGGGACAATCAGACGAGGTTTTTGATGATAAAAGTGAGCGGAATGATTCGCTGTCTGAAACACGCAAAGAACCCACAGTTACTCGAGGGGATGAGACGAATCAATGTGCGGGTCCCAAAAACGACCGTGAACTGGAAATTGCTGTTAAAGAAATACGGCAACAATTTGCTCATGCTGGCGAAGCATTTGAGTTATCAGACGAAACAAAAAGGTTGTTGGGTGAGAAAATGAATGTAGAGATTGCGCAAACTCATGAGAGGATGTTTAAATATCAAGAACTTTTGCAGGAAGGAAAAATCGCTAGAGCAAATGATTTGATTGATTCAGTTGGTGGAAGGTTGGATTCGGGAATTAAACCATTTAAACAATTTAATCCAAGTAAACAGGAGCGCTTTCTTGTTCAGAAGGGGCGGGTTAGGGATGCGGAGGTAGTGTTTAAAGTTGGTGAGAGTAGTGATAAGGAAGCTATTCAAGATGAAGCCAGAAACTTGCGTGTTGTTGAAAGGGCTTCTTCTGAGTTAGACGTAAAACCCGATATTCATTTTGTGCGACAAGAAGGTGATGTTTTTGAAAATGAGAAAATGTGCGGATTGGCAACCGAATATATACAGGACGACCCCGAATTAAAACGAAATCTCACTCCCGAACAAAAAGTCGACATCATTGGGAAAACAATTGATAATCTTCAGCGACTTCCCGTGGCGGACGAGGCGCGAGAAAGTGGGGTGCCTATTCACGACGGAGAAAAGATCGTGCGAGATGCTCAATACTTTCTTGGTATTCTCTCTCAAGAAGGCAGAATTGATGCGGAAAACTGTAAAGCGCTTCAGGAGATATTTAGCGGGGCGCGTCCTTTACTCGTGGCAGAAAAGTCAGTTTTTGTTCACGGTGACGCACATGGTGATAATATTTATATCAAAAAAGGCAAAAATGGCGAGTTGGATATTTCACTGTTGGATTTCGAGGGTTTGCGAATTTCAAACCAATATCACGATTGGTCGGAAATTTTGAATAAATCGTCTTTCTTAAAGCATCTTCAAGCAAACCGTCCGGAATTATTTGAACCAATCAAGGGGAATGTTGAAAATATGTGGCTAGATGCATCGGTAATATTTGATGAAAAACAGATTATCGATAGGGTCGCAGAAGGCAATCCTGACAAAGCAAGAAATTTTCGGCTAACACGAATTTATGATATGTTGACGCGAATAATGAATGATAGAAATTCAGAGAATCCACTCGCGCAAGAGAGAACAAGGTTATATTTGGAATATATACAAAAGGAAGTACAATAATTGACGCTATTTCATGCATAATCGTGATCAATTTGAAACTGCCGTAAAAGAGGAACTGGAAACCAATATTTTCAATCATTCCTTGGCTGTCGAAGTTTGTATGGGGGCTATTTATGACTTTTTGCAATCAATCGGTGCGATTGAAGAAGGTGCTGAAACAAGAGAAGAATGGCAACTAGCGGGTTTGATTCATGATATTGATTATGCCGGGGAAACCAAAAGTGAACATCCCAGTAAAACTCGGGAAGTGTTGGCAAAATACGGTCTTGAGATTGCGGATACGGTGGACATGATTGTGAAGGCGCACGCGCCTAGTTTGACCGGTGTACAGCCAAAAACAAAGGCGCAGTGGGCAGTTTTTTGCGTCGATAGCCTAACTGGTTTGATTACCGCTGTTGCGTATGTGTATCCGTCAAAAAAACTCGCAGACGTAAAGACGTCATCAGTATTAAAAAGATTTTTGAAGGAACCGAAATTTGCCGCGGGTACTCGTCGTGATGAGGTGGCGCAATGTTCGAATTCTGATGGCCTGAATATTTCTATTGAAAAATTCATTGAGATTAATTTGGTGGCAATGCAGAAGATCGCTGGAGATATCGGTCTATAGGAGTGATATAATTTTATAGTTATGAACATAATGCTTAAAGTTCCTGCATTTGTTTGGCTGTTGATTTCGACTTTGTTTTGCGCTTTTGGTGAGTATCTTTCGAAGAAGTGGGGAATGAATCCCGGTTGGACGTTTGCATTTCTTGTTTCAGGTGTTTACGCGATTGGAGCGATGTTCTGGTTACCGGCTTTGTTGCATAAAAATCAATTGGCCGTGATGGGGACAATTTGGGCGCTAATGACCGCAATTTTAACTGTTGTAATCGGTTTACTAGTTTTTCATGAGTCATTAACGATTTTTCAAATAGTTGGTATCATGCTTGCGCTTGTTTCGCTTGGTTTGCTTTGGATGTGATAAAATTGTGTTAGACTAAATTACATGGACAATAACGCATTATTAAAAGCAATAGGAGTGGGGGTAGGGGTTTTTGTTGTGATGATGTTAATTTTTTGGGGAATTGCGCAATATTCCGGAATGGAAATGTTTAACTTCCCTAAAAGGACGGTAATAATTCAGGCCACACCATCTCCAACGATTCCATCGTTTCTCAGGTAAATGTGTCGATAAATTGGTATAAAACTTGGGATTATTATTTTAATTGACCAGAATAGGAATTTTTGGCAACCTAGTAGAATCGAGCGTAAAAAAGTTATAAATGCGGGTGTAGTATAATGGTATTATGTCAGGTTTCCAACCTGAAGACGCGAGTTCGATTCTCGCTACCCGCTCTCGAGATTTGTTTCGCTTTGCGAAACTACCTAATGTACACAAAACGACTCAACATCCCGTTGAGTCGTTTTGCACAAAAATCAATGAACTCTCGAGGTGAGTTTCGCTTTGCGAAACAGAATACTATGTACATAAATACATTTTCATGGAGCATGAAAATGTATTTTCACAAAGACCGAAGAACTCTGGCGTGAGGTTTATGGAAATAAACCGAGCGACAGAGCAAGAGATCTCGGCACCAAGAGGTGCGAGTCTTGGAGCTACCATTGGCGCATGTGGGAATTGAAGGGTATTTCAAAAACATGAACTGCACTGTCATTGTGATCTATGGTTGAACGGCATTTTATATTAATATCAAAGAATGCCAGAAGGAACACCCCATGAATTCAATCCAAAGCAGTATCGTGATGATTTGGCGGATGAAATAAAGAAAACGAAAAAAGAAGGGCAAGAGAAGTTGCAATCGGCAAGAGATTCGGGAGACCAAGGGCGTCTTTATGATGCGATGTGGGAGGAAACCATGAAAAAGCGGGAAAGAATTGAATTGGCGCGTTGGAATGAGGAGTACCATAGGGCAAGACTTTTGACCCACGGCAATTTTACGAGGAATGAAACTGGGGAATTGGTTGAAAATGAGTCGGGTTTAACAACAAGTAAGCTTGCTGATCGTGCTCGTCTGGCCGATAGTTTTGGTTACGATATTGAGCAAGTCCTAGAAGCAATTGATAAAAGTGGGTTTATGCCGGAGAATCTTCGGTCACACAAATTGCAAAAAGAGGCCCGTTTATTATTTCAAATGGAAGAATATCACCGTAGCAAGGATTTTATCGAAAATCCGGATCGGGTTCGACGTTTTGTAGAAATCTTTGGATTGCAAGAAGACTTAAAAAGGGCGGTTTCAACCAAACTTGATTCATGTGTTGCAAATTCATACCAAGAAGGCGCAAAGCAACTTTTGGTTGCCTATCCTCTTTTTAATAATGATGAATACCGGAGAAGGTTGTTGGCAAGATCATATCCTGTACCAGAGGGATTAAAAGACGCGGAACCACCGCAAGTTCTTTTTTCTGAAACATTGCTTAGTGGGGAAACTGGCAGCAAGGTTTCTTTGGATCAGGTTGCGGAAGAATTAAGTGGAAAAACTGAATTATTGGCGAATGATTTCAAAACAATTTCGGCATTTTACTGGAGTCTTCAAAATAGTATGGATGATATGGATATGCGCCAGTCACGACAAGTGAATGGTTGGTTATTCAGGCGTGATAATTTATTGGCGGGAAAAGATAAAGAAAGAGTTTTTGTAAAAGCGATGTTTGTATTTGATAAAAGAGGAGAAAACGGAGATGGGCAGATAAGCCGGGCGTCATTAGAAAATCCAAAACGTCTAGAATTGCGCTTTTCGGCTGATAAAAATAAGGTTCATAAGGAAAACGAATGGGGTCGGATGTTTGCAACGCCGAACACTTTTCAATTTGAGGGGGCATTTATGGGAGACGAGGCATTGTTTGTTTCGTCTTTTGGTCGTGAGAAAACAGGATTTTTAACTCAAATTGATGGTAATGAGCGGGACTTTTCAAAGTTGTCTGGATTAACAGTAAATGTATCTACATTGAGAACTCTGGCGGAAAGTGTTTGTGTGAAGGAAAAAGACTTTTCCCGTAGTATCGATGCATTGCAGAAACTAGCAACAGGAAATGAATTGCCGGAGAGCGAGGTTTCCGGTTTGGTCACGGCAATAAAGGAATTTGGAACATATATGTATGACGTTGAATCTTCTAGTACTGGTGATTGTCTTTCTGTCCCAATACAATTTAACACTTTTGTTAGTCGAAAATTCGGAATTGAGCTGGATAGAGCCCGTTATGGTGAATATCATCCTGAATGGGGAAATTCGATGGGATACGATCCTTTTACTTTCTACCACGAAGTGAGTGTTTATGCGCGCCAGCTGGTGTTTGATTGGACAGTAACGCAGTATGCTTCTAAGCACGCTGACAAACCAATGCCGTATATTTACAAGATTGGTGATGAAAGAAGAGGTTTTGGACCGCTTTATAAATTAGATCGTGAGTTGGGCGACAATAGGCCGAATGTGTTGTATCTAGATGACCCAAATGAGCCACCAGTGGTTTATGGGATCTAAATTTTAAAAAGTAATCTAGCAATTCGGTCAATTCGTATTGTTGTCGATTGTTGTGTTATTATGTGTATAAATTATGTCCGAATCAAAACCTAAAAAAATATTGATCGCGGAAGATGAAAAAGCGTATTCGCGTGCGTTGGTTTTAAAATTGAAAAATGCCGGCTATGAGGCGGAAAGTGTCGCTAATGGGGAAGAGGTAATATCGACACTGAAAAAGACGCGCTACGATTTATTGCTTTGTGACATTATCATGCCCAAGATGAACGGGTTTCAGGTATTGGAGGAAATTCGAAAGCAGGGCATGAAAGTGCCTGTTTTTGTGCTTTCAAATCTTAGTCAAGCAGATGATGAAAAAAAGGCCTTAGCACTTGGTGCGACAGGTTTTTTATCAAAGTCTAATTCTCCGATTGCGGAGGTAATTTCAAAAATACAACAATTTTTAACAAAAAAATAAACTAAAAATATGAAATTTAATGATGAGGCTTTAAAAAGGATTCTCCTTGAGGGAAGTTATGTGGAGCAAAAAGATCTGGATAAGGCGGAAGTGTATGCGAAAGAACACCGTAGTTCGTTGGTGGATAACTTGCTTTCGGAAGGACTTTTATCGCGTGATATTTTGGGTCAGGCGATCGCAGAGTCGTATGGGGTAAAATACGCAGATCTTGATTCTAATGGTCCCACAAAAGAGCAAGTGCTCTTGATTCCTCAGGATGTCGCCAAAAAGGCGCGTGTCGTGGTTTTTGCACAGAAAAAGACGAGTGTTACGGTTGCTACCGATGATCCGACAAGAATTGATGTTGCCACCACCTTACAGTCTCTGTTTCCAGGTAAGAAAATCACATTGGCGTTTGCATTGCCTGATGATTTGGATGCGGTATTTGCCAATTATTATCAAGGGTTGGAGGCCAGTTTTGCAAAAATAGCGGAAAGTAAGGGCCGTGCAATCCCTGAAATTATCGACCACATTATAGAGGATGCGTTATTGCTTAGAGCGTCAGATATTCACTGTGAACCGAGTGAAAAAACGGTCATGATTCGTTTTAGAATCGATGGCGTGTTGCATGACGCGGGGGAAATGCCACGCGAATATTATGACAATATCGTCAATCGTCTAAAAGTGCAGGCCAAATTAAGAATCGATGAGCATTTTACCACTCAGGATGGTGCGATTCGGCACATATCAGCCAATCATGCGGAGCCGGTAGATTTGCGTATTTCGATTGTTCCAACACTCGATGGTGAAAAGATCGCCATTCGTGTGCTTTCGTCGTATGTGCGTGATTTAGCCTTGTCAGACATCGGCTTGACGGCGCGGATGCAAGAAAAGATCGTTGAAAGCGCGAAGAAGCCATTCGGAATGATCTTGGTTACCGGGCCAACCGGTAGTGGTAAAACAACAACACTGTATTCGATTATTAAGATTTTGAATACCAGGGGAGCGAATGTTACCACGATTGAAGATCCGGTTGAATACAAAATTCAGGGGGTAAATCAAATTCAAGTTAATATGCAGACTCAGCTAACTTTTGCAAAAGGGTTGCGGGCGGTCATGCGTCAGGATCCTAACACAATTCTTGTTGGTGAAATTCGTGATTTTGAGACGGCGGATATTGCGGTTAATGCCGCTCTTACGGGGCATCTTTTGCTTTCAACGTTTCATGCCAATAATGCGGCAACGGCAATTCCGCGTTTTATCGAGATGGGAGTAGAACCATTCTTGGTAGGTTCTACTTTGGAATTGATTGTTGCCCAACGTCTCGTGAGAAGAATTTGTGAATCTTGCAAAGTTAGTTTTAGTCCATCAAAAACGGAATTGGAAAAGTATCCGGAAGAAATCGCTCGTCATATTGCGCCTAATTCAACACTCTATAGAGGAAAGGGCTGTGAAACTTGTTCTCACACCGGTTACAAGGGAAGAGTCGGAGTTTTTGAACTTTTGAGCACTTCTCCCGAATTACAGGATTTGATTGCCAAAACACCATCCACAAAAGATGTTATGGAATTAGTGAAGAATAATGGTTTTATTTCAATGTTTGAGGATGGTATTGAAAAGATAAAAGCAGGGTTAACGACGGTTGAAGAGGTTCTGCGCGTTGTAGGGAAGGTCTAGGAAATAATATGCGTGAAATTAAGGTTCGACGGTCATACGAAAAAGAAGGTTTCAAGCAACCCGTTTTTGAGTATCGTGCAGATTGGCCCTATATCAGTGTCGGTTTTGGTAATGAGCGTGATTATTTTATTGAGAATTTGAGTTTGTTGATTTCGTCAGGGATGGGTATCTCGGCGGCGCTTAAGGCAATGTCGCAGGCTGTGAAGACGAGGAAAATGAAAAAGATTACGGCCCTGATTGAACAGATGGTGAACGCGGGGATGCCACTCTGGAAAGCGTTTACTGAGACAAGGTTATTGCCGGCGCGCGTTATTTCTCTGATTCGTTCGGGAGAAGAGTCTGGGCGGTTAGCCGACCATCTCAATCTGGTTACCCTGCAACAACATAAGGATAAAGTTTTTCAATCGCGTCTTCGTTCAGCGCTTCTTTACCCCGGTGTTGTATTAACATTAGCCATTTTTGTTGGTTTGGGTGGAGTATGGATCGTGCTTCCTAAACTTGTTGCCGTATTTTCTGACGCAAAGGGCACTTTGCCTCTTTCAACCAGATTTTTGATGGCGACGGGAGCATTTTTTGAGCAATATGGTGTGATTGTCGTACCCACGACGATTATTATCCTTTCTTTGATAATTTTTTTCTTCTTCATTTTCAAAAAAACAAAATTTATCGGGGACGCTATTCTTTTTTCCATTCCGGGGATAAAAGAGCTTTTACAGGGAGTAGAACTGGCGCGTTTTGGATATGTTTTCGGGGTGTTGCTTCAGGCCGGTTTTCAGGTAGGAGATGCATTGGATTCGGTAGGAAAGGGAAGTACGTATTCGTCATATCGTAAGTTTTATGAATATTTGCGGGCAAGTATTTTGCGCGGAGAATCTTTTAAAGAGGCATTCGCCAACAATCGAAAAACGAGTAAATTTATTCCCATCCCGATTCAACAATTAATCAAATCATCTGAAGAATCAGGTAAATTGGCAGAGACGTATATTCGCATCGGTGTCATTTTTGAAGAAAAAACGGACGCGATGTCACGTGATTTGGCTACAGTTTTGGAACCGATTGTGCTTATTGTTGTAGGTCTTATTGTGGGTTTTATCGCGATCGCGATCATTGGGCCGATCTATGGATTGTCCGAACAAATCAATTAAGTCTGCCAAGTTTGGCTTCACTTTGGTGGAGATTATGGTTGTCGTTGGGATAATCGGCATTCTAATTACAATTACCACAGTTGGTTTCACAAGCTTTCGCTCACATGAAAATCTCATGATTGCTCAATCGGGAGTTTTGGAGGGAGTGCGACGAGCACAACTAAGTGCACGGGAAGGAAAAAGCGATTCGGCGTGGGGGATCGAGTTTGCAGAAAACACAGCAACGGTTTTTAAGGGAGCGAGTTATTCTGGGAGAGACATGGCATTTGATCAACCGTTAAGTATGCCCAGTGGGGTAGTGTTGAGTGGACTCACGGAAATAGTTTTTTCAAAACTTACGGGAACTACTACCAGTACCGGCGTGATAACATTAACAAATCAATACGGCACATCTAACATTACAATCAATGCAAAAGGAACGCTCTCCTATTAGTTTGTTTCGTTCTTCCACAAAAGGGTTTTCTTTAGTGGAAATTTTGGTTGCCGTGGCGATTTTTTCGATAATTTTGGTATTAATAACAGGGGCTACAGCCAGCACGGGCATGAATGTGCGTCACTCGGTCAATAACCAACAGGCGGCAAATTTGGCCGAAGAGGGCATCGAGGCGTCAAGAAATCTCCGTGATTCTTCCGCCGACTTTGCGAATTTGCCTGATGGTACATATGGGTTATCAACCACCGGGGACCAATGGAATCTTTCGGGATCTTCCGATACACAGGGGATTTTTACCCGCGCTGTTACAATCACCTCAACCGGCACGCACCAAAAAAAGATTGATTCATCCGTTTCTTGGGCGGATCAATATTCTGGAACTAACTCTCACTTGGCGACTTCCTATTTAACAAATTGGCGCGCCATTTATATTCTTGGAAACGGCCTGACGATAAATAAGAGTGTGATTAACCATGGCGGGACGAAGGTGGCGACGGATTTTGGTCCGTTTATGGCAAATGAGATTGAGATGAGTTTGGGTGTCGCAACGATGATGGAGGACGGGCCTTATAACATTACAGAAACATCGGACCCAAACTATGATCAGACTTTTAGCGGTGACTGCGATTCCACCGGATCAATCACGATGGCTGGTAATCCCACAGTCCAATGCTTAATCACAAACGAAGAAAAACTGTCTTATGTGAAGGTGAATAAAACGGTTATCAATCACGGTGGCACAAAAGTGTCGGCGGATTTTGCTCCGTTTAAGGTTGGTGCCGATACCGTAACGTTAGGCGCGACAACTGTGCACGATTCGGGAACATATACTGTTTCGGAAACAAATGATGTAAATTACACAAGGACATTTAGTGGTGACTGTGATGTTTCCGGATCAATAACTCTCGTTCCCGGTCAAACAAAAAATTGTACGCTCACAAATGAGCAAATTGCTGTGATTCTAGGTAATTGGGCGAATCCTTCGCAACAATCATCACTTAATTTTTCCGGCACGCAAGACGGTATGAAGGTGCAGGTGCAAGGAAACTATGCGTATGTTGTAAGGGCAGATGGAACACCGGACTTCCTGATTATCGATATCTCCAATCCTGCTAGCCCCACGCTAAGGGGTTCGCTAAACTTGACCGGTGTTCCGGCTAATATCTTTGTGGCGGGTAATTATGCTTATGTGGCAAGTCAGGATGATAACCAAGAGTTGCAGATAATCAATATCACTAATCCGCTTATACCTTTTGTTGAGGGAACGTATAACGCGAGTGGTACGGCAAATGCCAGGGGAGTTTACGCGGTTGGGACTACTGCCTATTTGGTGAGGGATACGAGCACCTCTAACGAGTTTGTCGTGATTAACGTTAGTTCGCCTGCTTTGCCATCATTAGTTGGTAGTCTGGATCTGGTAGCAACAGGATATGAAGTGTATGTAACAGGAAACAATGCATTCATTGCTTCAGGGCACAATAGTCAAGAATTACAAGTTGTAAGTATTGCTAATCCAGCAAGTCCCACGATTGTGGGTTCAAATGATATTAGCGGAAGTACTGACGCACTTACAATCTCTGGTCATGGATCATTGGTATTTTTAGGGCGTAGCGCCAATGTTCGTACATACGATGTTTCAATTCCTACTGCCCCTATCTTAATTTCAAACTACAATGGTGCCGGTACGGTCGCCGATATTTCTCTGAACTTTGCCAATTCAAATCAGTACTTGTTTTTTACAACTGCAAATTCCAATGCCGAATTCGAAGTAATTAATATTGGCATTCCCGCGACTCCCGTATCTGTTGGAAAAATTAATTTGGTCGCTTATAACGGAATCGCTTATGATCCGGTAACTGATCGTGCGGTATTAGTTGGTCCAAGCGATCCCGAACTGATAATTGTTAGGCCCCAATAGTATGCAAAAATCCAGGGCAAATATTAATGGAGTCACGCTGGTTGAAACCTTGCTTTATGTTGCTATTTTTGGCGTTATGATCGTTGCCTTTACTACATTTTCGAAGAGTTTAGTATCCAATCGCATGCAAAGTCAAAGCTTGTTTGAAGTGAATGATCAGGGTGAAGCCGTATTAAAAACAATTACTCAAACACTGCGCAATGCTGATCAAGTTAATTCACCATCGGCAGGGAATACTACGGACAGCTTGAGTGTGGATACGGCGTCTTCTGGTACTTCACCCACAATATTTTCTGTTGTTGATGGCGTTTTGAACATCAAAGAAGGCGGTGGAGAAGTAATCCCGCTTACAAATAGTAAAGTTGTGGTTAGTGATCTTGTTATTACAAATCTTTCGCGTCCAGACACTGTAAATGCGGTAAAAGTATCATTTAAACTGACAAGCGCTACCAATAGTAACTATTTCGTAACCTTTCAGGGGAGCGGAGGACCGCGTAAATAATATGTCTAAATATTTAAAACATAAAGAAAATAACGGTTTCGCTGCCTTACTGATTGTCATTATTCTTGGTGGCATCGCACTGGCTTCGGTGCTTAGCGCTTCGACGGGGATAGTCTGGTCGATCCGTGGGGGTGTGGATGCAAAAAAATCCAATCAAGCCAAAGCGCTTGTTAATGCTTGCGCGGAAATGGCGTTGGAGGCGTTACGCGAATATCATGTTTACTCTGGGGAAGATAGCTTATTAATCAGTGGAAATAGTTGTACACACACCGTAACCGATACAGGTGGCGATTCACGTTCCATTGTTGTTTCTGGCACTGTTGGCGATATTACAAAAAAAATCAATATTACGACAAATGGTTTTAATCCGATGGTGATTTCCTCCTGGCAGGAAGTTCCATGATATAATAATAAAAATGGAAAACAAAAAGAAAAAAATTATTATTCTACTATTTTTGCTAATAATACCGGCTATAATTGGGGCATTTTATGTAAGGCATTCCTGGAATGAGGCTTTGACTGATAATTCAAATCAAGCGTTAGAAATAGCGAATATTGCGGGTAGTGCTCTTAATGGCGAAATGTTAAAAGAATTAAATGCTGTTCCGGAGGATTTGGGGACGGTGGCATATGAGAGCATAAAAAACAGGCTGGTCAGTATTCGGAACATGGATAGTAAAATTCGATTCGGGTATTTGTATACCGAAAAGTCCGACAAGTTGTATTTTATTGCCGATTCGGAACCGGTAACCTCTGGTGACTATTCGCCCCCGGGTCAAGAATATACTGAAGCCGATCCGCAATATTTTGTACCGTTTATTGACGGAAAACCATTGATAACCAAACCGGTTACGGACCGGTGGGGCAGGTGGGTTAGTGTTTTGGTTCCACTAAAGAATGCCGAGACAGGGAAAATTACTGCGGTCTTTGGCTTTGATTATCCTATTGAAGTTTGGGAAAGAGAAGCAATTATGAAAGTGCTTCAGGCGGTAGCAATAACAGTGTTATTGCTATTACTTTTTATTTTCATATTTGTAGTTATTGAAAGCAATCAAAATACTAAAAAAAATGAAAAAAACTTTCGTACCATTTTTGAGACTGTCGATGATGTAATTTTGGTATGTGATCAAAAAGGAAAGATTCGGTATTGTAATGAGTCCGCACAAAAAAAATTAGGTTATAGTTCGAAAGAACTGAGGGAGATGTTACTCTCCGATCTAAATCCAAAGACGCATCACAAAGAAGCGGAACTGTTTTTTAACGAAATAATTTCTGGCAAAAGAAATTTGCAGGCTCTGCCATTGGAAAAGAAGGATGGCTCTTTATTGATGGTTGAAACCAAGGTTTTTCTTGGAAAGTGGGATGGGCAAGACTGTGCTTATGGAATATATAAGGAATTAACCGATGAACAAGAGTTGTTGCAAAAATTTAATCAGGTCTTTAATAATAATCCGGCTTTGATGTTTATAGCTACTTTTCCCAAGTTTATATTGACTGATGTTAATAAAGCTTTCATTGATATAGTTGAATTTTCCAGAGAAGAGATTGTGGGAAAGGATTTATTTAAACTTGGTTTTATTGTTGAAGAAGAAAATGAAAAAAAGCTTAGTGAAATAATTGGCGAAAATGGCTCAATTCACGACAAAGAGGTCAAATTGTTAAGTAAGTCAAGAAATCTGCTGGAAGGTCTTTGTGACGGTGAAATAATTGAAAATCAAGGAAAGAAATATATTCTTTTTGTCGTGACAGATCAAACTAGTCATATTAAAGCTGAAAAACAATTGAAGAAGGCGCTTGTAAACGCAGAACGACTCAATAAATTGATGATCGGGAGGGAATTAGAAATGGTCGATTTAAAAAAAGAAATAGTCAGACTGAAAAATAGTGGCGGGAAGGCGGTAGTATGAAAATCGCTGATAAGCTCAATCTTAGTATTTTCGGTATCTATATTCTCATTTCTTCATTGGTGGCTGTTGTTGCGGGTGTTTATACAACGAGTTTGGTTAAAGGCAACATCTACTCTTTCTTGTATTCGAGTAATCTCTCAAAGGCGGAACACATTAGGACATATGTTCAAGATCAAAAAAAAATGTCTGAAATGCTTGCGGCTGCTTCGGTTTATCGTGATTTTTTGAGAGAACCAACGGATAGTCCAAATTATTCAAATATAAAGGAAAAAATTGATCAGCGTCTTGATCGCACACTGAAAATTGACCCTCAAATATTTGAGATATTGATTATCGACAAAAACGGGAGAACAGTTGCATCATCCGACAAGACGCAAATTGGCAACGACGAATCAGAGGACGATTATTTTATTGAAGGTTCAAAGGCGACATTTATTAAGGACGTTTATGAAATGCCGACAACTCCCAAAAAAACATACGCCATCGCTTCTCCTGTTTTTGACGAAGACGGAAAGTCTATCGGTGTTTCGGTGATTAGATATTTTACGGATGTTTTTTATCAAATTGCGCACAACGACAATTGGCTGGCAAAATCGGAAGAAAGTTTTCTGATAAATAGTGATCGATACTTCATTACGCCATCTCTATTTTTGGGTGAAGGAGTAATTATGAAGCAAAAAGTTGAGACGAAGAACGCGAGTGATTGTTTTGACGCCGGTGAAGTGGCACAGGTGAAGAATGCGGGGTACAAGGGGTTGGTTGAAAAGTTTGGTTTACAAATGGTTGAGAGTAAAGACTACCGTAATGTCGACGTGGTTGCTACTCATGCCTATATACCTGAAACTGGCTGGTGCCTTATTTCGAAGGGTGACAGGTCGGACCTGATGGCTTTTCGCACAAATTTGATAGTTATTTACGTATTGGTATTTTTTAGCGGTGAGATGTTTGTATTGTATTTGGGCCATATAATTTTTCGAAAAGTTACGAAGCCTATTGAGACTCTGACTATGGCAACAAAAAGAATTGAGGAGGGGGATTATGATTTTAAGACAAACATTGATACTAAAGATGAAGTTGGCGAACTTTCAAAATCGTTCGACAAAATGGTCACTGTCGTTAAAGAGTCACAGCATAATATCCAAAACAAAGTGAAGGAACAAACGCGTGAATTAATTAAAAAAAATAATGAGGTGGAAAATCAGAAAAATGCCATTTTAAATATTTTGGAAGATGTGGAGGAACAGCAAAGCAAGGCTCTTTCCCTGGCGGCGATCATTCAAGATTCTGAAGAATCAATCGTGGGTCAAAATTTGAACGGCATAATTATCTCATGGAATAGAGGGGCCGAAAAACTTTATGGATATAAAGAAAAAGAGGCGGTTGGCAATTCAATTAAGATGATTGTTCCTGGTGATAAATTTGGGGAAATTGATGGTATTTATAAGTCAATAATCAACGGCGAAATTCTTGAACATTTTCAGACGATTAGGAAGAGAAGGGATGGCAGATTTGTGCCAGTTTCAATTTCTGTTGCCCCAATTAAAGATTCGAAGGATAAAGTCATTGGTGTTTCCAGTATGACAATTGATATTACTAAGGAAAAGGAGATTGAGGACGCTAAATCCGAGTTCGTTTCCTTGGCGGCGCATCAGCTTAAGACACCTGTGGGCGCACTTAACTGGGACATTGAGATGCTTATTGCGGGTGATTACGGAAAGCTTGGGGTAAAACAAAAAGAGGTGCTTGATGAAATGCGTGGATTGGGAGGAAGGATGAACGAGCTGGTAAATGATTTTCTTAATATTTCTCGAGTTGAGCTAGGAGTATTTATTGTTGAGCCGGTGCCGACTGACTATATTGGATTATGCGAAGAAGTGTTGCGTGAAATGGAATCCAGGCGTGCTAAAAAAGGGCATACAATCGTGAAAAATTTTGATAAGAACCTACCTAATGTGCCGGCCGATCCAAAACTAATGCGAATAATTTTCCAAAATTTTATTTCCAATGCGATTAAATACACGCCTGATAAGGGGAGGATAACTATTACTTTGCACGCCGACGACAAGAATCTTACCTGCAGCGTAGCCAACAATGGTAATCCAATTCCTGAAGCTGATCAGCCAAAGATCTTTGGCAAGATGTTTAGGGCGAGTGATGCGCAAGAACAGGAGCCGGATGGTAATGGCTTGGGGCTATATTTAGTGAAAAAAATAATGGAAAATGTCGGTGGGCATGTTTGGTTTACTTCGAAGAATGGCGAAGATACAGTGTTTTCATGCTCACTGCCTCTTACCGGAATGGATGCTAAAGAGGGAACCAAGAAGCTTTCTTAAAAAAAGTCGTTTAAGATGAGTAAGGATAAGGAATTAGGGGGCATTGTTATGGTGGAATGCCAGTAGTTTTTAATGCAGTAAGAGCTTACCGGTTAAGGTTTATCAGTGACCGTCCCCGCACGCCGGGGTCGATCACTGATAAAAAATTGCTTACCATTTAAGCTAATTACTCGCGTTTTCCTTAATCTGTGAGCCTACTATTTAATGCAAACTGGACAAATAGTCAATAGTATTGCACAATAAAATTGTCAATAAATAACCATTGACAAAAAGTAAAATTTCTGCTAATATTCACCTCTTCAGTCTGCTATCTGCGGACTGTTTTTAAATATCACTTATGAAAACTATTTCACTTAAGCGAGTAGTCACAATAATGAATTTGGTTGCTGGCGTGGCGTTTTTGGGCCTTTTAAGTCCTATTACAGCCAATGCCGCTTCTTTGCCTACACCAAGTTGGGTAAACGATAAAATTGCTTCTGTAGTGGCCATTCCGGTCGTGAAGGCAGAAGGGAAACCAAAGTTCGAAGTGATCGAACTTGCCTCAGTGATGGGTGGAAATTCTTTGATTGCATCCGGTATCCCTGAAACTGTGAATTCGAACCCGATTCGTTATGGTACCAGTAAGTTTCGTGTTCAAGTTGGTACGGAATTTGATTTAACTGTTACGGCCTATTCTTCGACTGTTGATCAATGTGATAGTGATCCTTTTACAACTGCTTCAGGGACAACTGTGCATGATGGAACAGTAGCGGCAAATTTCTTGCCATTTGGAACCTTGGTGACATTTCCAGATTATTCTGGCGATAAGGTCTATATCATCGAAGATCGTACCAATACTAAATATTCTTCCCGTGCTGATATTTGGATGGTATCACGTGGAGCCGCGTTGCAGTTTGGAAAGAGACACTTAAGGATGGTTGTGGTGGAATAAAGACTGTGATATATGAATGATGATTCATGATCGATGAATGACGAACTGTGAATTGAAAAAATCAGCCCCTGGCGGGGCTGATTTTGTATAAAAACATAGTTTATTTGATATATCCCAAACGATGAAACAGTTCAATTGATGGGGGAGTGAGTTTTAGATTATCCAAGTCAGATAAATTAGACCAACGGTATTTCACCAGATCGTCGTCAAGCGAAATATTGGTTTCAGACGCGTTTGTCGCCAGTAAAATTTTGTAGACGTAAAAGTTCATTTTGCAGAGAACATTCTCGCCTGTTTCCTTTAGAATTTTTTTCGCTTCACCGATGCCTTTATCGTCCACAAGGACCGCCGCATTCGCGTCAATACTTATTCCCGTTTCTGCTTTGATTTCACGGACAAGTGTAGAAAGATGGTCTTCGTTTTTGTCGACCCCGCCTCCCGGGATGTGCCAGCAATCCGAATAAACCCCACCATCTTTTGGATTTTTCATTCCCTGAAAAAGTTTTCCATCTTTTGAAAAGATAAGCGCCGCGACAATTTCTCTGTGGATAGTACGCATAAGTACATACTAATTGATTACAAGAGAAGAGGAAGGGGGGGGTGTTTTGTTGCCGTGGGACTCCTTTTTATAACAATAATTCCGCTCGTTTCACTCGAAGGAATTATTATTATAAAAAGCCGGGGTTATTAAAAACATGAAGCAGTTCATATTATTTAGTAACCCTTCGAGTCCCACAAGAATAGAAGTAGGTGGGACTCGGTTACGAATATTTTTCCGAGTTTGCATGCAAACTTATCCTCGCCGTTTTTTGTTCCCCGGGGTGGGACTCCTTTTGCCCAATAAAATTCCGCTCGCTCGGCTCGATGGAATTTTTTCAGGCAAAAGCCGGGGCTGCGAAAAAACATGAAGCAGTTCATGTTTTTTCTTGCCCTTCGAGTCCCACCAAACTTGAGTATCACTAAAACAATCCCGCTAGGGGATTGTTTTAGTGATAAGTACCCGGGGTGGGACTCGAACCCACATGCCGTGAGGCATACGATTTTAAGTCGTACGTGTAAACCGTTCCACCACCCGGGCCAATTAATGACCAATTGTTACCGAACGACTCCACCCTTTGTATGATGAAATGCAACTTTTTGCAAGAATATATTTTCTTTCAAGTGCTATGTAACCATTTGTGTAGCATCCTTTTAATACTACTCGTGCGGCCATTTTCCCAAATTTCACCACATACATCGCTCGTGTTTTATTTGTTACAATAATTCCCCTTACGTTAAATATTTTGCATGTTTCAGAATATAACCAGTTGATAAATAGGGGAGAGGCGGAGTAGATTCGTAGTTCCCATTGCTCTCCTTTGTTTTGAGGATGAATCCATCGATGTATGTTTCCGTCACCGTCTATTACTCCTCTTAAGAAATGATTAAAGTGTTGTCTAGGCACTTTTATGCTAGATAGGATTAAGGATTTTTTTGGCATTAATCCAATGGTCATTAGATACTTATAAAATGCTACATCGCCAAATTGAAGGAATCCATAAATCTTTTCTATGTGGTGGCCCCTGGTTTTCATTGTAATTTTATTGTTGATTCCTAAGGCTTTTTTCACGATTTCTAAATGCTCGACGTCCTTGGAAGTAATATTTATATGTCGTCCGTCAATGCTTAAATTACCATCAGTTGTTATTAATCCGATTACATACCATAAATCACTTTGTTTGATTTTTGTTCGGTTAATCACTTAGACATAATACCAAATTGAGGCCATGGTGGGAATTGCACCCACACGTAGCGGTTTTGCAGACCGCCGTGTTAACTATTTCACCACATGGCCGTGTGTAGGCATTTTGCCTCAAAGTAGCATATCAATCAATGTTTCTTTATAAACTGATCCCGCATCAAGTGCGGGATGACAGTTTTCGTTAAAAATGTTATTTTGCTTCTTCGGCTGGTTTTTCGTTGGCCGCTTTTTCCGCTTCTTCCTTTTCGCGAGCGATACGTTTGCCTTCTTTTTCGGCTTCGTCGGCTTCGCGTCGGGCTTTATCGATTGCTTTGCGTTGTTCGTCTTTTTCAGCCAAAGTCTTCTGCAAAACCTTTGAATCTTCCTTACGGCGACGTCTTACATTGGATTTGCGGAGATAAGAAAGTTTGGCACGACGAACTTTTGTAGCGCCGATTACTTCAACGGCTGTAATGAGTGGGGAATTGAGGGAAAAAATACGTTCGATACCGATACCGCCGATAACACGACGAACTGTGAATGTTTTGCCATTGCCACCACCGTGTGTGGCGACAATCATTCCTTCAAAAGCCTGGGTGCGTTCTTTGGCACCTTCTTTAATCTTGGAAAGCACGCGCACTTCAAGACCCGGGCGCACTGGAAATGGCTCTCTTTGCTTTTTTGACGCTTCGTAATTACCGATTACATTAGGCATAGTTATTGCAGTAGCGTACAAGAAGGGGGTAATTTGGTCAAGGTTTTGTTGGAACATGTCCTAGCGGGATAATCCCTAATAAAAAAGACCCCTATCGAAGAGGTCTGTGTTATCGGTTTATCCAAATAATTGTTACAACGATCCAACTGCCCCAATTGGCCGTCTCACTGGCGATGGTTGTCAGAACATATTTGCATCTTGCCTGAGTGTAAACAAGCGAAAGTTGCCCCAGACGAGTGCTTACGCAAATGTGTCCAACAACTATTGATAGGACACTTACTCCGGCTCCACCTTCACGGTAGATGTTGTATCCCATTGTTAATTGGGGCACGGCGATCATGAGTGTGGCAATTAGGGCCTTTATCACCGGGTTACTTAAGGGATGGTCATTTATTCTTGCATAAACAAACACCGTAATTGATCCCAGAAAGACTATGCAAAAGGTCCAGAGATCAACGATGTTCCAGGAGGAGTCGCAAGGATTCCAAAGTACCAACAGGAACTCAAAAACACCGGCAATTAGCAATGTGCCGTAACAGATGAGCGCTTGGTAGGTGCCACGGTTTTGTTTTTGTCGATGTCCCCGAAGTACCAGAAAGAAATTAATGAGAAAAAATACCTCACTGCACAAAATCCATGAAACGCTTACGCCTTCGGTGGTTTTGAACATTTGAAAGATTTGTCCGCCACCAAACAAGATGATGCAAAGAAGTTGGAAAACAAAGAGCAAATTGGCAGTCACGGTTATCTCCTTGGGATGAATTTTCAGAATGAACAGACGAACCTCGAACTTTAATGGGGAGATGAGGAATAGTCAACGTGCGGTGGGTCAACGTAGGGGCAATTCCAGCCGTCGCTACCCACTTCGCTAAAGCTACGAGGGTCAAGAAAGCTATGGCCGGCGGGCATGAATTTGCCCCTACACGGGTGTCGCGTGTAAGCGCTCACAGGTTAAGGCAAACAACGCATTAAGGTCCGACCTTTGCAAAGGTCGGACCTTAATGCGTGAAGATCACAACACGATGGAAAAATTTGCTGATACAAGCAAAATTTCTCGACCTGTGAGGGGTTACTGTCTCGTTGTTAGACAAAAGTTAAATTATGTTATATTGTGTATCTTCGTGTTCTTTCTGAAAACACTCAAGTCGGGGACTTTATATGACGAACGAAGAATTGATTCAGGGGAAAATTGAAGAGTTGAAGGCAAATCTTACCGAATGGGTAAGCAGGGAGTTTGCGGTGTCGCCCGGGCAAGCAATTCATGTCGAGGTTTCTATTGTTCTTAAATATCGACCCATTGTTACGGTTGATGTGACAGTCCCGCAACAAGTGGCATCCGATGAAATCACAGACGAAGAATGGGATAAGATATTGGGATTACCGTGGCCCCGCCAAGAACTACGGGAGATCGTTAAGCGTTTGAGGCAGGGTCCATTTATCCCGTATTTTAGGGGTTGCAAGCAAGAGGCTGTGCAGATCGTGTTGAGGAAGAATGGTTTACCATTCCGCATTCAAAAAGTGGGTCGTGGAAATTTTTGGGACACCCCGATCAAAATGGGACGTTTCAAGGGTAGGTACCAGCGTTGATACAAAGTTGCAAAGTTGCAGCTTTTTTTGTTTCTGTATATCGAAACAGAGATTGCTTCCATCCTTCGCCTCTTTCCAGCTTCGCCAAGGCTATGGCCGGCAAGCGCAAAGACGAGCTGTATACAACATACCGCATACTAAATACTATATACTCCGCCTAGTGTTTCGAAACTCGGTACGCTTTGTGTGTAATCAGTTTGTCGCGCTCTCTTTGGGCTGTTTTGCGTGCTCTTAGTTCATCTAAAATTTGTTGAAGATCGGCAGGAAGAGGAGCGGAAAAAGTCTTGATGGTTCCGTCTTCACGTGTGTATGAAATTTTTGAAGCGTGCAAGAATTGACGACGAATTGGCGTGATGTTGCGGTCATGCATTTGTTTGCCATACAAGTTGTCTCCAAGAATGGGGAAGCCAATGTGACTAAGATGAACGCGAATTTGGTGGGTACGGCCGGTAATCGGCTTAACTTCAAGTAATGTGTAGTGGGAAAACTTTTCCGTACGCAAGAAAAGAGTGGTGGCAGGGCGACCTTGTCCCTTGTCGGCAACAGTTCTTCTCATTGGATTACGAGTAGAACGCATAATCGGCTGGTTAATTTTTCCGTCCGGTTCACCCATCACGCCAAGTACTAAAGCTGTATAAGTTTTGTGGACATGGCGCAATTGAAATTGTTCCTTCAAGAATTCGTACATTTTTGGTGTACGGGCGACGAGCATGACGCCGGATGTGTCTTTGTCCAAGCGATGCACAATTCCCGGACGCAACGGATCCTCGCCAACTTCCTTTAGGTCGGGATATCGCGCAAGCAAAGCATCACACAATGTCGGATGTTCATTTTTTACGCCCGCGTGAACGGGAAGGCCGGCTTGTTTGTTGATTACCAGCAGTTCCGGTTCTTCGTGAATCACAACCAATGGAATCTCGACGTTTGCTTCAACAACCGGTGGGGGGGCAACAGCGAACGCATCTTCGTCAACACGAATTGTTTGGCCAAAATGAATTGTGTTTCCAGGCTTGGTGGTTTTTTTCTCGTTGACGGCAATTTTTCCTTCTTTGATTGCTTTTTGAATGATACCGCGCGTGACACCCTTGGGAGCGACGCTTAAAAGAAAAATATCAAGGCGTGAGCCCGAAGATTCGGTTGGGATAGCAATGTCGGTTGATTTGCTTGGCATTTAAGCAATGCTAGCGGAAAACCGGGTTTTTGGATAGGGTGCTTGATTATCGTTTAAAAATGATTTTCTGTTTCAATAGACTCACAGGTTAAAAAAATTTCGAACCGTCGTGTTCACTCCCGAAGTGGTGCCGAGGCACTTCTTCGGGAGTGGTGTGGGTTAGCGTCGACGTGAACCGTCGTCCACGTCGGAGGAAGTGCAAACATGCACCACCTCCGACGTGTTTGCTACTTAAAATCCATAACCGGCGAGCGGTTACCCGTCTTTGTCTTTACAATTTTGTTATTTTGCTTATAATATGGTTACTTGTTTTTTCGACAACTCTAAAACCTTTTGTTCAAGGGAGACTTTGAAGTGAACAAGAAATTGTGTCTGGAAATGGCGTTGTGCATCGTTGCTGGCGTGTTGGTTGGAATTTGCCTTGCTTTTCGCTACCACGTGAATCCCTATCTCACGGCTACGACAGGTGCTCTCGTTGGCGCGTTTTGTTTTCGACCGAGCGAAGCCGTTTCGCTTCTTCGTGACGTCTTTCGCGCCGGCTGTGGATTCTTTTACTTTTACCGGAAGGATTTTGGCACACTGGCGTTGATTGTCCTTACGTTTGGACTGTCAATTGTTTTTCATTATTCTCTAGCCGTTTTTATGGAGCAACATCTGCCCGGTGCTTGGGGCAGTACTTCGCAGACGGTTTTAATTTTGTACTTTGTTGCTATTGTTTTCGGTGTAGCATTTAGGACTGTCGTTTTCGATGAATCAAGAAAGGTTGAATCTGTTTCCTGGAGTATGCCAATCATGTCCCGTTTTTTTGCTTTTCAGCTCAAGCGCGGGCTGAATAAGTTTCCCGGTTCGATGCTGGTAAGGATTTGTGTTTTTGCGTTGTCGGTGATTTTTTGTCTGCCGGTTTCTGTGTTTTTCTTCACTTGGCTTTGTTTTTTCGGGGCGATTGACTTGTTGCTTACCTTTGCCATGCTTCTGTTTTTCACTCCAAGACTGGCAATCGCTTTGGGGGCATTCATTGGCACATTGGCCGGTTGTTGTTTCTGTCAGGAATTGTGGGTCGCGCTCCTATTCGGATGCGTCGTAGGCGTTCCCGTAGGTCTGGGTTTTCATTGGCTCCGCTGGTATCTCTCCAACGCGGAAGATCGCAGTGTGTGGTCAGCGGTTACTGCGTAGTTGTCAGGGTGAAATAAAAAAACAGAGCGGTTGCTTACGGCAACCGTTTTTTTTGTTATTCAATCAGTGGGCCTGGATGGAGTCGAACCATCGTTGCGTGATTATAAGTCACGTGCTCTAACCGTTGAGCTACAGGCCCCCTAATTTCACTCTCCTGTCTAATACTTTGCATTATTATCGATATATTTTCCAGTGCTTGACCTTACGACCACCTACGAGGTGGAGCAAGCTTGCTCCACCTCGTAGGTGGTCGTAAGGTCAAGCACTGGAAAATATATCGATAATAATGCAAAGTATTAG
>CAIZMI010000058.1 GCA_903934015.1 uncultured bacterium | reverse complement strand
TTTGCAGGATTAAAATCGGTGTGACAGCTGGAATCCTGAGCGTCTACTTTTCCATCACCATCGTCATCTGTGCCATTGGCACATTGTTTGGCGGTAGGAGTAGGAGTAGGAGTAGGAGTAGGAGTGACAATTTTGTCTGCGCAGGTAAGTGAGCTGATCCAGATATTGCCCATAGCATTGGCACGAGCAGTTTCAAAATTGCTATTTGTCCACTTACTCAATTGGTTGTCGTGAGGAGAATACCAGCCATCTCTGTATCCAGAATGAGCATATTTTTCCGGATATTTTGTATCCATATTTGCAACTCTACTATAACCTAAAATTCTACAGACCGCACTGGCTGTAGTGTTGTCATAGTGAAAGGCGGAATTGCTTGGAATACTATGACCTTTAGCGTTTACAGCCTCTCTGATTGCTCCTGGATTCATTGACCAGGAAATTTGATCTGTCGCTTGGGCTGATTGAGCCATTATCAAGGCACCCATAATTACAAATACAGACAGAATGTATCTGTAAATATTTGCTACTATAGGATAATTAGATAAAAACATATATTTACGTTCGATTAAAGATAACAAAGCATTATATTATATTGCCTTTATTTTGTCAATAGCACTATTATTTGTGTCTTAATATTGCAAATGACCTTGATTCCGATAGTAAAAGCAATATCATATTTTCGCAATACGTAATTAACGCTCATATTGATAACAATAATAGTATTTACCCAACATGAAGGCCAGGAAAATCAGCTAAATAAATACAAATTGTTCTACTTGGAATTTGCCATTGCGTGATTTAAATTTATTTCCATTTTTCAGAAAGCATTTTTTGTGGCATTCTTAACTAGTAAATGGAGCCACAAAAAGATATTGTTGCGGAAAAAGAAATTAGTTCAAGGAGGGTTTTATTTCGTTCTTTTTCTTCTAAATCATCAGATTTGTTTAAGCGTGCGAATTCCAACCCAATTTTGAAGCCCACGGATCTTTGGTGGGAATCAGAGGCGGTCTTTAATCCTGCGGCAGCGGAAGATAAAAATGGCGTTATTCATATTATTTACCGTGCAATTGGTAAGGATGGTATTTCTCGGTTTGGCTATGCAAAAACAAAGAATGGTGAACATATCGATTATCGTTCCATTGAACCCGTTTTTGAATCGGATGAAAATAATGAATTTGAGGAAAAAGGTGTAGAAGATCCGCGTTTGTCTTGTGTGGATGGTCAGTTTTACATGACATATACGGCAGCTTCAAAATATAAAGCGGATGAGCCGTTACCCCCATGGCTTGGTCCTGATCAACCGTGGAGAGTACGTGTTTCAATGGCGGTGACCAAGGATTTTAAGAGTTTTTCGCGACATGGAGTGATTTTGCCGGAAATGGATAATAAGGATGCTGTGCTTTTTCCTGAAAGAGTAAAAGGAAAATTTGCGATTTTGCACCGATTACCACCCGATATTTGGATCGCATATTCGGACGATCTTGTCGATTGGGATGGTCACGAAAAAGTAACGCATACTCGACCAGGGCTTTGGGATGAACGCAGGATTGGGACTGGTGCGCCACCGATAAAAACTCCGGCGGGGTGGTTGGTATCTTATCACGGTTCAGATCACCACAATGTTTATCGGGCAGGTTTTTTACTTTTGGATTTGAATGATCCATCACATGTTTTGGGTCGTAGTCTCGAACCTTCATTTGAACCCGTAGAGAAATATGAAAGAGAGGGGCTTGTGCCCCGTGTTGTATTCCCCGAAGGATTAGTTTTGCGTGGTGACGAGTTGTTGATGTATTACGGTGGCGCCGATAAAGTTGTTGGGCTGGCGCGTGGTTCACTTAAAAAAGTTATTGCTTCTTTAAGATAAAATATATCATGCGTAAGTATAAGTTTTGGTTAGTCGCGATTATTGTCGCGCTAATTATTGCTGTTATTTTGGTTTGGGCAAATTTGTTTTGGCCTAAGAATAATCAACCGTTTGTTCAAAAAGAAAAAAATATCGTTACTCAAAATAGCGCAGACGCGATTGCGAATAATTTTGAGGAGGTTTTGGTAACTTATGTAATTGATGGGGATACTGTTATTTTGCGAGATGGACGACACGTGCGTTATATCGGAATTGATACTCCGGAACTAGAGTCAGGTGAAAATGTAAAAACAACTGAGTATGAAGATACTGCTGAAGAAGCGTTAAAATTCAATCAACAATTGGTCCTTGGAAAAAAAGTAATTTTGGAAAAAGATGTCGAAGAATTTGATAAATATGGAAGAACATTGGCCTATGTTTGGGTTGATGGAATAATGGTCGGTGAGGAATTGTTAAGAAATGAATTGGCGTTTTTAATGACAATACCGCCAAACACAAAGCACGAACAAAGGCTGAAAGAGGCTTCGTATCGTGGTTTTTGATGGTTATTTGAAATTGGGCGTCAGTTTGATGTTTGGTAATAAATATTACGTGGGGTAAGATGGAGATATGCCTAAAAAGTTGGTTTTGTGTATTGCGCGTAAAAAAATGGAAGCTCAACTTGGCGGAGAGATTCCTCTTGGTTTTTCGATTAGTAACGAAATATTTAATAAGGCGACGACCGCTTTTTTGTCACAAGGGGAATTTATCGAACGTGAGCAGGTGGAAGAAGATGAAACTATTTTGCAAGCTATTGTTTATGGTGTGGTTAGTGATGGAAGTCGCGTGCTTGGTCTTTGGAGAAAACAGCGTCAAATTATTGACGGAGAATTTAAAGAAACTCGTCATAATAAAAAAATTGGCCTGGCGGCCGGCGGACACCTGGAGCCGAGAGATGGTTTTGGTGATTTCAGTTATTTTAACAATGAGATATTGCGTGAATTTTCCGAAGAGCTTTTATTTCAGGTACCGCCAAGGCCTGTTCCGGTGGGGATAATAATGTATGAAGAAACAGCGCTGGATCGGGTTCATCTGGGTTTGATTTACAAAGTTATTATTCAGGCGGACAAAGTAAGTCTGGCACCTGATAATGATGAATATGATAAATGCAATTTCTTAATGCCAACCGAACTTCCGGAACTTCGTGATCAGATGGAGGGGTGGGGAAAAGTTATTGCAGATGCAATTATCTCTGAAACTTTTAGTTTAGGATAAATGATTAGTGGTACAAGGATAAATTAAAAATGGTGGTAGAATAATTAAAACCAAAACGAAAATGCGCATCTTGATAAAAAAAATATTGAAGCATTGTTGGGAAATTTTATTTATTTCGATTGTTGTGTGCGGTGGGTTTACTGCGTTGGCGCAAACGGAATTTTTGTCTACAGAGCCAGTTAGCACGCCGATTTTGGCCATAGATGCGGGAGTTCTGCCAACTAGTCCTTTTTATTTTCTCGATAAATTTGATGAATGGGTGCAAAAAAATATTTTTACGTTTGGCATTAATTCGTTCCGCGCGCAAGTTTTCATGCAAAGTTCCGCAGAAAAAATTTCAGAATTACAGTTTTTAAACGCGCAAGGAATGTTAACAGACAAGATTGCGCAAAAATTACTGAAAGCTTGGGAAAATGATTTGGCTTTTTCCGCGTCATTGGTTGGTGAAGAATATCTTCATGGTCGAAGACCGATCAATTTAACTGATGAGATTTTTCGAACAATGTTGGCTAGCGCGGACGCGATTCAGTTGGAGTTCAACGGAAAAGCTATTGGTGGCGATGATGCTTTAGTGTTGTCGGATAACTTTCTTGATGAGGCCGAGAAAAAAATTATCGCTAGTTTGTTGCCGGAAAACGCTGGTATACCGGAGGGGGTTTTGAAATTGGTTTCTGACAACATGGTATTTGATGTTCGGCAAATGTTGAAAAAATCAATAATTTCTACGGACGATGAAAGTGGAATTGCGATATCTGTTGTGGGAGGACAGTTGTTGCGGAATTCTGTTGTAGAAAATCAAAAAATTGCCCAAGCATATTATGATAATGGTGATTATCGTAATGCAATAGGGAGTTATAGTGATTGTCGTTTGGCGTTGCGATTAATGACAAATAGAAATCTTGCGATTGAACCTATGGCATTTACAGATATGGGTGAGCTTGAAATCAGGCTGGATCAAGCGATGATGCTTTTGACTAATTCAGGGCTAATTAATGCCGATGAGCTTGCTTTGGAACGTACGCGAATTTTAGGGACATATCGCAATATTTAATTAGTTGGAGTTGTGTAAGGTTATTAATGTAGTTCCTATGAAATATGTAATTTCTGAGAGGTTCTTTCAGTCTTTTCCAATCCGAAGATTGGTATGAAACAGCGTGCGTAGCGGTGATTATTAAGTTATTAATGAAAGGTTGAAAATAGCTCGTTTTTCGCCTTATTTGCTTCGAGAACAAATTCCGTATCACTTTTAGCATAGGCGA
>CAIZMI010000057.1 GCA_903934015.1 uncultured bacterium | reverse complement strand
CGCAATAGATCATTAGAAAGTGTTACCGAAATCCGTAGGGTGCTTATTTCGCAGGGTTACCGAACTTTGTTTGTGTATCGTACACAATATTCAGTCTTTTATCTATTTCCTTTTTAAGGGTTAGGGGGTTTAATTTATCGTAGATAAGTTTCAGCTTTTCTTTTTGTTTTTCAGAAATTGCGGGATGTTCAAGGATCCGCTGGTATGGCGTCTTTGCTTTCTTCTCATATACTTTAATATATTTAGAGCCCTGTTTTTCTTTGCTCAGCAATCTTCTTGTCGCGACAAAGTGGATTAAGTAAATTATTAGAATATCATAATATGCGTTTAAAACAGGTACCACTTCCGGACAAGTGAACGGTTTATAACCGACGTGTTTTCTAATGACATGTCCGTTCCTTTCTTCAATATACATATTGTCGTTCTTATGTCCCGGCCGGCTTCTGGAAAAATCGATGTTATTTTCTTTAAACCAACCAAAAGCCACATAGTTGATAAACTCACTGCCGGTATCAGGATGTGCACCAAACCAGTGTTCCAAGTACTCTTCGATCGTTAGCTTCATTGCCTCCATACTCTCTTTTGTCACTTTTTGTCCCTTGTTCCACTGTGCCCGCGGTACGGTTACCATTGTGGCCGCATCGGTATAATTGACTGTATAAACAGCATCGCCCTCCGCTTTATTGTTATGCAAAACAGTATCAATTTGACCGTGGCCGGGTGGCAACTCTTTCCACGGTCCGGTGAAGATTGGAACCAGCTTTTTAAGGTGAGATGGTTTGGTGGCGGAGAATCCTCGCGACTTTCCGCGGGCTTTACGGAAGTTACCAATACGCCTTTTCATTGTTCCTTCACTCATCTTCTGCAGTTTTTCCGTGGCATCATTTCCGTGTTTCCACATCGCGTCTCGTTGCAAAATAGCAACATATTCTTTCACCATCGGATGCAACAATTCCGCGCAGACTTCATCACCTATTTCCCAAACTTCTTTTAACACCACTGTCACCTCCGGACCATAGTATTCTTTTCGTCCGGGACTTGGGTCACCAAGGTTTTGTTTATTCTTTCTTTTCTTTTGCATTCTGCCGAATTTGCGTACTGCGGACTTTCTGTGTCGTTTTGTGACAAAACAAATATGCTTCAAAATACCACCCTTTTCTTTTCTGCTTGCCTTTAGATATTCCTCTAAATACTCTTTAAAAATGTCTTTTATAGTTGCCATAATCATAGTGAGATTACGGTAACCCTATTTTGAGCTATCCACTCCGGTTTCGGTAACACTATTTATGAGCTATAACGCTCGATTGACAATGCCTGGGGAAGGCATAGCATTTGGCATTGAGTACTTATCGGATGTTCGTTGTCCAATATAAGGAATATCTTGTGAATATCGAAGAAGTTGTTGCCCAAATGGGGTTGGTTCTTGGTAGTTTGCCCGATGCTGAGTGTCGGATTGTATTTACACAATTTGATCCAGATGCGGTTGGTTCGGCGGTGGCCTTGAAGGCTATCCTTGAGCATCATTTCAAGCGAAGGGTGACGATACTCTACTGTGGAGCAATTGGTCATCCGCAAAATCTCTTTCTCTGTACCCGGTATAACCTCAAGCAGTTGGTGGTACCGATCCAAAGTGCTCCAGTCGCATGCGATGGCGTCACAATTTTGGTGGACTCCTGTTCGACTACGGACAAGAGGATCCCGCAGGGATTGGTCTTGAAACCGCGCATGGTCTTTGATCACCACGTTGAAGACAATGGAAGAGTAGACCGCGACGGCCTCGTCTGGATCGACAACGTTGGAGCAACAGCGGTGTTGATTACTGAGTTGGCCCAACATTTGTGTCCGGAGGTTCTGGCTGATCCACTCGTGGCACTGCTGTTATCGCTCGGGATCTACACCGACACAAAGTCGCTGAAGCACACAAGGAAGCGTGATCGACTGGCGTATGACATCGTTTGCAGTAATGCAAGCGAAACTGAATTGACCGAAGCAATCAACTACCGTGTCCGAGAAAGTTACTTCCTCCAATTGACGAAAGCTGTACGAGGCTGGCGTCGGCAGGGCGGAAAACTGGTTACTGGTATTGGTGTGGTTCCGGCGGATGAGGGCGATCATGTTTCTGTGGTCGCTGATGAACTGATTCGTATGGAAGGAATCACCTTTGTCGTAGTTTGGGTGATTGTTGACGGTGTTGTTCGCATCAGTGCCCGTTCGTTGGGGTCCACCATTGATCTCAATGAATTCTTGAAAAACTGCTTCGGAAATGGCGGTGGCAAGATTGGTCCGGACGGTCGGGGCGAGGGCGGTGCTATCATGGAAATGTCATTGCATAAGATGTTTCATGATATTCGTTCGCGCAGGGTGATGGAAAAGATGGTGAGGACCACATTATCTAATGCGGTCCTTGCGGTGTAAGTAAGCTGTTCCTCAGGAACAGTTTTTTTATTGACAAAACTAACTATTCCTGTAAACTCGTACTGATATAGTACGAGTTAAAAAATATGTTATCACTTTCTAAAAAAACTGATTATGCGCTTCTGGTGCTTACCACCCTTGCGCAAAAACCGAAGGACTACGTTTCTTTGCGTGAGCTCGCGATAAAGAAAAACCTACCCTATCGTTTTTTGGCGCAAGTTGCTCGCGCGCTTGTTCATGATGGTCTGATAATCAGTCGCGAAGGATCAGGGGGTGGATACCGGCTAAATAGACCGGCAAGAAAAATTAGCGTTAGTGATGTTGTGACAGCCATTGAAGGTGGTGTAGCACTGGCGTCTTGTTTGTCGCATAGCGAAACGGAGTGCGCGTTGGCGGTAAATTGTCCACTGAAAAAAGGAATGCCATCTATTCAACGAATGGTTTTGAAAACGCTGACAAAAAAGACAGTTGCTGATTTATTGGCTGCGAAATAAATGCTAAATAAAAACGCTAAACCATTTCAGCTGGATCGATCCAACTACGACAAGAAAAATCGTGGCAAATTGGCGTACAAAACATCCGCCGGGCTTACAGTGGAAACAGTGAAAAAGATTTCTAAGCGCAAGGATGAGCCAACTTGGCTTTTGGAAAAACGGCTCCAAGCGTTAATGATTTCCAAGAAATTAAAGATGCCAAAATGGGCGCCATCAACCGTGGCACTTAATTTAAATAAAATTACATTTTACGCCGAGGCCGACCATAAAGAAGCAACAAAATGGGAAGACGTGCCGAAAGAAATTCGCGGTACGTTTGAGCGATTGGGAATTCCTGAAGCCGAACGGACGGTCTTGGCAGGAACCGGTGCGCAATATGAATCATTGATGGCTTACCACAAATTAAAAGAAGAGTGGGAAAAACAAGGCGTGATTTTTGAAAATTTTGATACGGCGGTAAAAAAACATCCGGAAATGATTCATGAATATTTTATGACGAAATGCGTGCCAATTGCTTATCACAAATATGCAGCACTACATGGTGCGGTTTTTTCGGGCGGCACTTTTATCTATGTTCCGAAAAACGTCAAAGTGAGTATGCCATTACAAGCTTATTTCCGAATGAATGCGGAAGGAATGGGTCAATTTGAACATACGTTAATTATTGTCGATGAAGGGGCAGAACTGCATTACATCGAAGGGTGTAGTGCGCCTCGCTATGACACAGCTAGTTTGCACGCCGGTTGCGTTGAAATATTTGTTAAGAAAGGCGCGCGGATGCGCTATTCATCAATCGAAAACTGGTCCAAGAATACTTACAATTTAAATACAAAACGCGCTATTGTTGAGCAAGACGGAGTAATGGAATGGGTAAGTGGAAATTTAGGATCCGGTTTAACAATGCTTTATCCTTGCAGTGCGTTAGTTGGTGAAGGTGCGAAAACCGATTTCCTAAGTATTGCGTTTGCGGGGAAAGGACAAAATCAGGACACGGGAACGAAAGTTTTACACCTCGCCCCTCGTACTACAAGTACAGTTGTTTCAAAGAGTATTGCCATGGACGGTGGGGTCACGACTTACCGAGGTCAAGTAAAAGTTGCCAAAGGAGCCAAAGGAACGGCAACCAAGTCAGTCTGTGATTCATTACTATTTGATCAGTCCTCAGTGGCGAATACTTATCCATATATAGATGTAGAAGAGCCGCACGCGGATATTGCGCATGAAGCATCAGTTGGCCGCGTTGGGGAGGAGCAGCTCTTCTACCTCCGAGCCAGAGGAATTAAAGAAGAAAGAGCGATTCAAATGATCGTGTCCGGTTTTATTGAACCGATTGTAAAAAAATTGCCATTCGAATATGCGGTGGAGTTAAACCGCCTAATTGAATTGGAGATGGAGGGGAGTATTGGATGAATAAGAAGATAAAAATTTCCGATGGAAAAACGGAAGAAATTATAATTGATTCCGTAAAAGACCATAAGGTATTAATCGAAATTGGTAAGCTGTGTCATGTAACGCTTTTAGTGATTGAACGTGGAGCGGTCGATTCCAGTTTTCAATTAAAGGCGAACATGGCGGGGAAAAAATCTACAGTGAATATTAATTCCTTAGTTATTGGCGCAGGAGTAAACAAATCAAACAGCCAGATTGAAATTAATCATCTGGCGCGTGAAACAACTTCGTCATTTACCGGATACGCATTAATGCAAAATGATTCCGAGCATGTTTGGGCGGTTACAACGATAATCGAAAATATTGCGAAAAAATCTGTTGCATCGCAAAAGATTAATAATCTATTGTTGGGAACAAGTGGTGGCGTAAAAAATCGTCCCGCATTGATAATACGTAATAATGATGTTATTTGTTCGCATGCCGTAGCAACGGGGCATTTGGACGAAGAACAATTGTTTTATTCTCAATCGCGTGGCTTGACTGTGGCACAAAGCAAAAGTTTGATGGCACGTGGTTTTGTTGAGCCTTTTTTACAGCAGTTGCCCAAGTGTGTCGAACAAGAACTTGGCGATAAAATCGATAATCTGTTAGATGGTTTTGCGCAGGTCGCAAAACCATCCCCGAGCGACATCGGGGACCCACGCGCGGAGATAAAAGGCCGGCTGATCGTAAAATCGAAAAATCTTTACTAAACTATATATTACAGAAATGCCTAAAATATCATTGAAAATCAGGGAACAATTTCCTATCCTGAAAAAGAAGATGCACGGCAAGCCGTTGGTTTATTTGGACAATGGGGCGACGACACAAAAGCCCCAACGCGTCATTAATGCGGAAAAAGAATTTTATGAAACAACGAACGCCAATATCCATCGTGGTGTTTATGAATTGTCAGAAAAAGCAACGGCGCAGTATGAGTCAGCGCATGAAAAAGTGGCGAGTTTTATTGGTGCTGAAAGTTTTAAGGAAATTGTTTTTACAAAAAACACAACAGAGGCAATCAATCTTGTAGCGAGCTCATTACCGAATGAGATATTTCGCGATAAGAAAAAAATTTTAGTAACAATAATGGAACATCATAGTAATCTGTTGCCGTGGCAAAGACTCGCGAGAGAACGTGGTCTTGTGTTGGAGTTTGTTGAATTAGCTCAAGACGGAAATTTAGATTTGGTTGATCTTAAAAATAAATTAAATAATCAAGTGGCTATTCTGGCCGTCACACATGTTTCAAATGTGTTGGGTACGGTTAATCCAATCGATAGGATAGTAAAAATGGCGCATAAGGTGAATGCGTTGGTTTTGGTTGATTCGGCACAAAGTATTGCGCGTTTGCCAATCAATGTTAAAAAAAATAAGGTTGATTTTTTGGTCTTTTCCGGACATAAAATGTATGGACCATTGGGGATTGGTGTTTTGTATGGCAGGCGGGAATTACTGGAAAAGATGGAACCATTTATGTTGGGTGGGGATATGGTAACTACTGTGACTAGAAAATCGGCAACATGGAATAATTTGCCGTGGAAGTTTGAGGCGGGTACGCCAAATATTGCTGGCGGTGTTGCATTAGGAATGGCGGTTGATTTTATTAAAAGTGTTGGAATACCGAGTATTTGGCAACATGAGCAAGAATTGGTTGAATATGTTATTTCTAAATTATTGGAGATTGAAGGATTGGTAATTGTTGGTTTGGAAAACGTAGGGGAGCACCTCAGCGTGCTCTCGCGCGGGCGGACACAGAGGTCCTCCCCTACAACGAAACCGTTAATTCGCGCGGGTGTTATTTCTTTTACCGTTGATGGAATTCATTCACACGATTTGGTGACACTACTTGACGCGGAGGGAATTGCCGTGCGAGCCGGTCATCACTGCGTTCAACCACTTTTGACAACACTGGGAATAAAAGAATGTACGCGGATTAGTTTTAGTGTGACAACAACATTAGAAGAATTAGATAGATTTATCACCGTGCTTGGAGAAAGTGTTAAGATTTTGAAGCGTTAAATCATGAATGATTCAACCGAATTTTATTATCGCGAGGAACTGATGGACCACGCCAAAACACCGCACAATCATGGCGTAATTAAAGGCGCTTCTATTCGCCAAAAGGAAACCAATCCTCTTTGTGGAGATGAAATTGAAATGTTTGCGCAGGTAGAAAAATCAAAGCTAGTTGAAATTAAATTTTCGGGCTGTGGTTGCTACATCAGCCAAGCTGCCGCATCGATGTTGACAGATAAAATTCGAGGCATGAGACTTTCGGCCATTACAAAAATGAATGAAGAATCAATCATGGAAATGCTGGGCGCAACAGTAACACCGGCCAGAAAAAAATGTGCACTGTTGTCACTTTGGACGATCCAAAAGGGAATTGAAAACTATTTAAATGTTAACAAGAAAAAAGATGCCAAAAAATGACGAGTTACGAGTCATTGCGAGCAAAGCAAAGCAATCCCCTAAAGTTTTGGAAGCGGAGATTACTTTGCCTGATGGCTCGCAAAGACGTAATAAAAAACATGAGTTGCTAGAAATCAAAAATCTTTCGGTTTCCGTGGCTTGTAAAATTGTTTTAGATAATGTTTCGATGAGTGTTAAAGAGGGTGAGGTTGTCGGCCTGCTCGGTCCCAATGGTTCCGGAAAAACATCATTAGGCTTAACGCTGATGGGGCATCCGCGTTATCAGGTAACTGCTGGAAAAGTGATGTTTGCAGGAAAAAATTTGCTGGCAATGAAGCCGGAAGAGCGTGCAAAAGCTGGATTATTTATGTCTTTCCAGAATCCGCTGGAAATTCAAGGGGTGCCGTTTGGGAAGTTTTTGTTTACCGCCTACAAAGAAGTGAAAAACCCAAATATTTCGGCAAAAGAGTTTATTGCGTTACTACGCGAAAAATGTCAGTTTTTGGGTGTTGAGCAATCTTTTGTGGAGCGGTCGGTAAACGAAGGTTTTTCCGGTGGTGAAAAAAAGCGCGCGGAAATTTTACAACTAGCCATATTGGAACCAAAATTGGCAATCTTGGATGAAACGGATTCGGGGTTAGATATAAAGGCAACAAAAATTGTTGCGCAAGCGATTAAAAAAATATCTCAAATAAATCCCAAAATGAGCATTCTATTAATTACTCACTATGAGAAGTTTTTGAATCAACTGAAACCAGATAGGATATTGAACATCGAAAAAGGAATGGTGAAATAAAAAAACCCGACGAATTCGTCGGGGGGGGGTAGGTAATTTTGTGCCAGATCCATGCCAGCATAAAAACCATCACACCCCCTAATGGCAATGTCAGCCATAGGCTGACGTTGTAGTTCGAGCTTACACGTGCTGCCACTAGGGCAGCAGGTAAAGCTGAAAAACAAAATTTTTCCGCCATTTTGTTTCCTGTGTGGGAGTTGGGAGTAAGAAAGGGCAACCGCAAAGTCTATGACAAAAACATTGTTTTGTCAATATCATACCATCGTAATGGTTCAATAGTTTGGGTGTTTCCAAGCTATTGAACCATTATGCTATTGTTGACGATTTTTCGTATCCGTGCCATACTATGGATATGAATAAAAAAGAAGGTTCTGATGACATTTCCGTGAAGGGGGAAATTCCATTTAGTTTGCCGGCTAACATGGTCGCTGTTTTGACAGTATCGGCAATTCGTTCTGTGGCAGAGGATTTTATGAAGATTCTAGATGAACGTTCAAGGCGTGTTATTTCGCGTCGTTTTGGTTTGGATGGTGAAGGATCAAAGACTTTACACGTTATTGGGGTGGATGAAGGTGTAACTCGCGAACGAATTCGTCAGGTAGAACAAACTGTTTTGAAGTTGTTTCGTTCAGATAAGAGAAATTCTGCAGAATTCTCCAATACAAAGAAAGTACAGGAAGTGTTATTGCAGGCAATCAATTTTTTGGGTGGTATCACGCGTGAAGAACTGCTTTGTGAATTGTTGGGTCTTAAAATAAAAGCGGATAGAGCGGCATTAGGTTTTTTAATGAAAAGTTTGCCGCGCGTTACGGAAGCACGCGAATCTAATCGTTTAAAACGCTTTTTTTATTACGAAGAACATGTTGATTTTGATAAAATTATTGAGGCCACAAGAGCGATTTTGGCTGAAAATAAAATTCTTCTCTCGGATACTGAACTTTTTAGAAAAATAAGAGAACGATGCATGGTTAATTTTGCAGATCAGGTTTTGTTTTCTGTTTTATTGATTACGCATGATTTGGTGCGTACTCCGTTTGGTGAATGGGGAATTCGCGGTTGGGTTGAGGCTACTCCGCGTGGTGTTGGGGATAAAGCATTTGTTGTTTTGAAGCGCGGTGGTAAACCTTTACACTTCTTAAAAATTACGGATTTGATTAACGATACCATGTTTGATCGACGTATCGCTCATTCGCAAACAGTTCACAATGAATTAATCCGGGATGAACGGTTTATTTTGGTTGGTCGTGGAATATACGCGTTGCGGGAGTGGGGCTATCAAGCTGGAACTGTCGGGGACGTGTTAGAGAGGGTTATTAAGAAAAATTTAAAACCATTATCTAAAGATGGTTTAATTGAGGAAGTGTTGAAAGAAAGAATTGTTAAAAGAAACACTATTCTTTTGGCGTTGCAAAATCGTAAACGTTTTGTGCGTAATTCAGATGGTTTTTACGTATTGGCAGTTGAACAACAAAAACAAATAATTAATAACGATACGGCGGTAGCAGTAACACAAAAAGAAGACACGACGTCGTCCGTATCGAAAACGGAGGGTTTGCCAGGTGACAACTCTTAGTATTTATCTAGGTTTTCTTGTTCAGACATTTTTCGCTTATTTTGCGAATCTTTTTGATGTTATTATTACCGGTGGTTGGTTAGTATTTGTAGTATTATTGGGCGCGATTTTGTATAGATCGTATATGGACAGTGTTCAAACAAAGTATATTATGGCGATGAAATGGAGTTTTTTGCGTATTCGGGTACCGGAAGAAAACACGCGCAATCCTCGTTCAATGGAAGAAGCATTTAACGCGATGCACGGTATAGAAAAAAAACCGGATCTCTTGGAAATATACTTGGACGGTTACATCCAGAGTTGGGTTTCTCTTGAACTTCGTGGAACACACGAGGGTGTTTCATTTATTATGCGGGTGCCCACCGGAAACGTACCATTGGTGCAATCCGCAATTTATGCGCAATATCCTGATGCAGAAATTGAGGAGGTTTCGGATTATATGACAAATTATCCAGTAGACCGTATTGAAAAAGATTTTGATCTTTGGGCAACGGAATTTAATTTGCGCGAACCGGACGCATATCCGATTAAGACTTATGTTGAATTTGAGGATGAGTTTGCGGAAGAATCGCGTTATGTCGATTCAATCGCTTCAATAACGGAAGTGCTGGGAAATGTAAAACCAGGGGAAGAATTGTGGATGCAGATTTTAGCACGGCCAGCAATTTTAGCTGATTGGAAAACGGAGGGAAAAGAGTTGGCGTTGAAATTAGCCGGACGCGATACACCTAAAAAACCTTCTCTCGTGGAACAGGCGTTTGTAAATCTTGGCACGACGGTCGGCGCGGTTGTTTCGCTTGGCGCAAAGCCGGAAGAAAAAAAGAAGGAGAAAGATATGCTTGGTCTTCTAAAGTTAACTCCAGGTGAAGTTGATTTAATAAAATCCATACAACGCAATGTGAGTAAGGCTGGTTATGAGTGTCAGTTCAGAATAATGTATGTGGCCGCCTTGCCTGTATATAGCCGACGCATGAGAGTTAATGCGATGTTGGGCTTGTTGCGTCAATTTATTGGGGCGAATTCGTTTGCGCTCAATGGTCGATTTACTACATCTCGTCCGACATACGGTTTTGTAAGTCGAAGACAGATGCAGAGGAAGAGACGAAGTTTGAAGCGTATGCAACAGCGCTATTTTGGAGAAAGCGGATTTGTGTTGAATGTTGAGGAATTGGCCACGATGTATCATTTCCCTGTGGAATATGCGAAGGGTCCGTCAATTGAACGTACAAAAGCGAAACGTGGTGAGGCTCCTCACAATGTTCCATTATCATCCAGTGATTTGCCAATTGCGTGACAGTGTGTGATTAAAAATCAGTTAGAAATAATGAGTGGTATGGGAAAGGTGAATAATTTGCTAAAATAAAAACAATGGATGAAGAAAATAGCGACATCAATAAAATGCTCGTTTTGGGAGAGACAAGTTTCCGTAATCGGAATCGTCAATTTGGTATTAAAGCGGATGATCGTCGTAGACACTGTTATATAATTGGTAAAACTGGTGTTGGAAAAACCACGTTGATTGAAAATATGGTTATTCAAGATATTCAGAACGGGCGTGGAGTGGCCTTAGTTGATCCGCACGGTGATCCGGCGGAAAATGTCATAAACTATATTCCCAATAACAGAGTAAACGATATTGTTAATTTTGATCCGTCTGATACTGAGTTTCCGGTTGCATTTAATGTGCTGGAAACAGTCGATCCGTCCAGTCCTGGTTTTGATCAGGAGAAAAGCTTGGTTTCATCCGGGTTAATTGGAGTTTTCAAAAAGATTTGGGCTGATTCATGGGGACCGCGCTTGGAATATATTTTACGCAATACGATTTTAGCGCTATTGGATTCTCCTGGTAACACTTTGTTGGGTATTCCACGTATTTATGTTGATAAAAAATTTAGGAAAGAAATTGTCGATAATATAAAAGACCCAGTGGTAAGAAGTTTCTGGGTGGATGAATTTGCCAATTACAACGAAAAATTTCGTTCGGAGGCAATCGCGCCTATTCAGAACAAGGTCGGTCAATTTTTAAGTAGTAGTATTATTCGCAATATTGTCGGTCAGCCAAAATCGACTATCGATTTACAAGATATTATGGATAACCGTAGGATTCTGATCATGAATTTGTCAAAAGGAAAAATCGGTGAGGATAACGCATCGCTTTTGGGTGCGATGATGATTACGAAAATTCAATTGACAGCCATGGCACGTGCCAGAATCCCTGAGGCGGATCGCAAAGATTTTTATCTTTATGTTGATGAATTTCAAAATTTTGCCACGGAATCATTCGCGACAATACTTTCGGAAGCCAGAAAATATCGTTTGAATTTGATTATTGCTCATCAATATATTACACAGATGGCTGAGGAAGTGCGTGATGCTGTTTTTGGAAACTTGGGCACGATAATGAGTTTTCGGGTCGGTGCTTTTGATGCCGAATTTATGGAACCGGAATTTTTACCGACTTTTGAGCAAACCGATTTGGTCAATTTGCCGAACTATAATGCTTATATTCGTTTAATGATTGACGGTATTACAAGCAAACCATTTTCAATGCGCTGTCTCAGGCCAAGTGGGGTGCGTTATGATAATCGCGAAAAAGTGTTGCGGGTTTCTCGTGAAAGATTTGGTCGTCCAAAGGCTGTGGTCGAGGAAAAAATTTCTCGTTGGAGCGGGGCAATGGCGCAAGCCAGTGAAGAAGTGGTATCTAAAGAACAAAAATCAGTGCCGGCATTTTCACCTCGTCCCGCGTTTACACCCAATCGTACGCCGTCTGCGCAACCGGTTAGACGCGAAGAAACACGTATGCCGGTGATGGCAAGAAAACCAGTCTTACCGCATGTAAAAGAGTTGGCCAACATTGTTCTTGTTCCGAAAGAACCAAAAGAAGTAATCACAAACCTGGCGGATATGTTGACTAAAAAAGAGGAACCAAGACGGCTTAAAAAAGTGTTCCCGTCAACATGTGATCGCTGTGGCAAGGCAACTGAATTACCATTTGAACCAACGCCGGGTAAAGATAAGTACTGTAATGATTGTCATAAAATAGTGAAAGCGGAAAAGTTAACAATTGGCGCGCTTGTGTCGAGTGACGGCAAGTCGCCGATGATTGAAATTAAGAAATCGATTTTACCGCCACCCCCACCTCCGCCTCTACCATAAGGTAAAAAACAGCAAAGACACGCATCAATAAATGTACTCTTTCATCTTTTAATGCTTACCGTTAAGCTTCATATTATGAATGACAAACCAATAAAAGTAGCACGTAAGTTCTGTATTGATGCGAGCGAATTCCAGGGCAATGCAGTTTGGGATTTGCAAGATATCTTAAGAGAGTTAATTGAAGGTTTTAATTTTCTCGTTCCGTTAAAAAAAGAGGTTACTTTTTTCGGTTCGGCGCGTTTGACTGATAAGTCGCCTTGGTTTTGCGAGGCCAAAAAACTTGGGACGCTTTTGGCCAAAGACGGATATACGGTCATTACCGGTGGCGGTCCCGGTATTATGGAAGCAGCTAATTCCGGAGCGCATGAGATAGCGTTAAAAACACACAAAGAGTGCTCAATCGGCTTAGATATTGTTTTACCGACAGGTGAACGCCGTAACCAATTCGTGGAAAGAAGAATGCCGTTTCATTATTTTTTCACCAGAAAAGTGATGCTAAGCGCGTCGGCTCAAGCCTACATCTTTTTTCCAGGGGGTTTTGGTACTATCGATGAATTTTCTGAAATTTTAACGCTTATTCAAACAAAGAAAATGGAAAAAGTGGTGATGGTATGCGTTGGAAAAGAATTTTGGGGAAGTTTTCGAGAGTGGATGAAAATACAAATGTTGGAGAGAGGTGAAAAATTGATTTCTGAAAATGATTTAGGGTTATTTAGTGTTGTTGATTCGGCGGAAGAAGCGTTTGAAATTGTTAAAACATCGCGTGAACGCGAGTTCTTTTGATCCGAAAATCTAAGATTAATACAAAGCATTTTTTGGATCACACGCAATAGTGGGTCATTTACTGACCTTTCCATATTAGCTTAATATAACCCGCTCGCCTCAAGGAATCCACGCAGGAGCGTCTCGTCTCTTAATTTCTGCTTGGCGTGATAAAGCGCTTTGCCGATCACTTTCAAGTCAGGGATAAGATTCCCGAGAT
>CAIZMI010000056.1 GCA_903934015.1 uncultured bacterium | reverse complement strand
GCGGAAGGGATTAAGAGGTGTTTCGGGCATAGTTTTATATTAGCAGGTTATGTTTTTTCGCGTACACGTTGTAAAGGTTTACCCTGAGTAACATCGAAGGGTCAAAGGGTCAAAAAACTTGCAGGGCGGAAAACAAACGAGCGGTCCGGAAGCCACCCATCCGCCGGCTCCGCCCAATCGTCGTCCAGCCACAGACCACCAGAAGACCGTCCAAGGCCGAAGACGTCAGGGTCGCCATCGGAGTCGGCAATCTGTTTCATGCCAATACGTACCCATTCATCCATTGGTTGGTCTTGATATTGGAGTCTCCATTGAGGACCTGTTTCTGCGGGACAAAGTTCCATACCTAATTCTAATGCTTTATTGAAGATTTCATCTGTTGTGGCGCCTTGGGGGAAACCTAAGTCTGCTACTGACAGTCTGATGAGAATGTTTTGTTCTTTGTTTTCTTGGGTGATGAAGTCTTTGCTGTCGAGCAAAAATTGGGCATTTGGGCTGATGTTGGTGCTTTGTTGCTTTAGTTCCTCTTCCAATTGTTCTTGCGTCTTCCCACCAATAGTGATTTTGTGAAGTTTTATTTCTTTGCCAAGTTCGACTGCTTCTTGCCCATTTTGCTGTCTTTCTTTGTTGAGGTTGTTGAGTATTTCCTGTATTTGTCTTTCTTCTTTTCTGGTGATTTCAATTCCGGCACACTTGATGAGCTCGTTGTCGAATCTTTCTTTTTCTTCTGCTGAGACGATGATATTTAGCTGTTCGTTTGTTGGTTCCTGAGTCGGCACTTTCTTTGTTTGATTCGATTGAGTTGACTCACCGGGTTCATAGTCAGGAACAAACGCTTGAAAGAAGCCTTCCGTGTCAGAGTTAAGACCGGTGGGTTCTTCGCGGAAGGGATTGAGGGGTGTTTCGGGCATGGTCAATATATTTATATGATATCATGATTATTAAAAGCCATGCCCTCCCCCGAAAACCCCTTCCGACAACCACCTCCCAACCTTGACCCTGATCAAGCATCTTTTCTTGAACAATTTGCGGGAGCTTCAGAAGAAGAACTAGAGACAGCGGGGATAAAATCCGAAAAACCGCCAAAACCAAAAACTGAAATAGAATTTGGAACGGATGATTTATCTGCCACTACACCCGATGCTGAAGTGCATCGTTACACAGACGAAACAATTGAGTTTCGTGGTGTCAAAATCAGACGTGGTGAAAAAGATCTACTTGAAGGAATCCTGAAAAAAATCAACACAGACAGAAGTAAGTCGGGCCTAGAACCATTCGACTGGGACACAGGAATAATGAAGTTGAATGGCTCTAGAATCTATATTGACAATGACGGATTTGTTTCCGAACTGTATCTTGGCGATTCGGGATTATTGGATACCGACAACTTAAATCTTCCACAAAAAATAAAGGGACTAGGCTTGAACGGAACATTAATAAGTAACCTGGATAATTTTCTAATCCCGCCATTAGTAGAAAAACTTTTCCTATCAGAAATGCCAATATCTTCTGTTCGAAATATAAAACTGCCCCCAAACTTAAAAGAACTGGGGCTCGGAAATACAAAAATAGAAAATCTGGAAGGAGTATCGTTTCCGCAGACTTTGAAAGATATAAATTTCTACGCCGCACAACTTACCACTATCAGTGGAATCAGGTGGCCAAGTTCACTTGAAAAATTAACTTTTGAAGATACAAAGATAACGTCCATCGCCGACTCTGTTTTTCCTGAAAATCTTAAAACACTTTCCTTTGAACATACACCTTTGGCTGAAATTGCCGGTGTAATATTTCCCGAAGGAATTGAGCGAATTAATTTCATGTCGACACAAATCAGTTCATTGGATGATATCCATCTTCCTGAATCAATCATCAGCCTAAATCTCTCTGGAACCGCAATCAAAACACTTCGGGGCATACAACTTCCGCGTAATCTTTCTGAACTTTTTATTACAGGGACAAGAGTAAGTGATGAAGAAATTGCCGAGATACAAACACAGATGCCTAATTGCAAAATATTCAATACCAAACACTGAAAACATCTTCCACTAACCGCATCTTTACTATCAATCGGTCACACCTTGTCAATACATTATTACTTATGCGAAAAAATCTCGCATTTATTTTTTTAACTCAAAAGGCACCTTGCGCCTGAAGCCACTTGGCCAAATACCCTTCCGCTGCCAATTCCGCCACCCATTCTTCCCTGCCCGGATATTTATCTTCATTTTTATATAAATACGTTCGACCGTCTTTTGATCTAAGTTGCATCGTTTTTACCGCATTCGCGTGAAGATTGGCCCAATAATCCCCTTTTTTTGTCGCCAACTGATCAAAACCAAACACATCCGCCTCGATATCCAGTGTAGCAAAATTCATTCTTCTTGCCGTACCCAAAGCAGTTCCTCGTGGATAATTTATTCTTGATTGTCCGTTGACATAGATATTTGAATTATAAAATTTACCATCAGACAATGCTTTGTAGATAATATCCGCGTTATACGTTGTGGCTTTTGGAATAGACAACCCGGCCAATGCGTAAGTCATTGCACCTTGAACATTTAAAGAAACTGTTGTCATGTAATCGGGATGCAACCGTCCTCGGTTGATCAACGTTCCATCATTCGCAATGTTCGACCCCTTCAACCATTGCGACAACATTTTTCCATCGACGATTTCTCGACTTTTTAGATCCAATGGTCGCGCAAACGAAGAAATCATCAATTGCAACATCTTGGTTCGCCAAATTTCAATGTTTGGATGATTTGGCATCATTGCCGTCGCTAATTGTAAAACAGTACTATTCCAAGCATTTTCTTCCGCCTTAGTATCACCGGGATAATTAATTTTTCCATTCGGATCACGATAGTATGGCGGTGGATAAGTATTAAACCTGTTTGCCTCATAAATAATCATGTCGCGAACATATTTCTTTTCCGTTTGCGATAAATCACCCCAAATCAACCAACCTGCCCATCCCACCCGATTTACCCAGAGGGCGCTCTGCCATGAATTACCCCAACCACCGACTGTTGTAACTCTATGACGATAAGCAAGAGAACCGACAAGCTTTTTTAGTTTTTGTTCGGCAACGGATTTTGACACACCGGTTATTTTACTATCATAAGCATTTGTCCTAATTGAAACCGCCAAAGCAAAAGCTTCATCCACGGCCGGTCGAATATTGTTTTCTTCGTTTCCGAAGAAATTAAGATATAAATCCTTTTGTGTCGCGTACCCACGTTTCTGCCACCATGTCGTAAGCGCGTATTTATTCGCATTATTAAGAATATCGCTAAAAATCGCCCCCTGTTGATCCTGCGGACGCATATTGGAAAATCTCTTCCAATTAATCGGCACCACAGCAGTACTCGATGCATAGACAACCCATGGCAACTGGCCTAACAAAACAATCAAAGCTAAAATGACCATAAGATGTTTTTTCAATCCAAGAAGGTGTTTAATGCGTTTGAACACAGGCAACATGTTGGCAATTATAAACTATTGTTGGTTTTTTTTCTCGTTGCAGAAATTTTTCTGCCTTTTCGCGCTGGTGCGATAAACCAAAACAATCTAACAAATAATTTAAATACCAACATATTCGAAGTTGTAAAAAAACAAGTTACCAGCTCGATAAAAGTCATTCCGCGCAATCGTTTCCCAATAGAAACCAACCCTGCCGGAAAATGGCAAACAACCCAAGCATCAGGGTGGACCAGCGGTTTTTATCCGGGAATTTTATGGATGCTGTATGAACAATCCGGTAATAAAAGTTACGCCGAGGAAGCCCGTCTGCGAGAAAATTTTCTGTCTTCTCAAAAACTAAATACTTCAACCCACGACGTTGGTTTTATAATTTTTAACAGTTTCGGCAATGCATATCGACTAACAAAAAACAATAACGATAAAAAGATTATTTTAAAAACCGCCCAATCTCTTGCCACAAGATACAATCCGAAAGTCGGACTGATAAGGTCATGGAACAATGACCAAAAGTCTTACCAAGTTATTATTGATAATCTCATGAACCTTGAACTACTTTTTTGGTCCGCAAAAAACGGTGGAGATCCCACGTTAATGAAAATTGCGGAAACTCACGCAAGAAATACGGCGCGTGATTTTGTGAGAAAAAATGGAAGTACGTTTCACCTGTTAAACTACAATCCGAAATCCGGCCATATTTTAAGTCGCACCACCGCGCAGGGCTATGCCCCAAATTCCACATGGGCGCGTGGCCAAGCTTGGGCGATCTATGGCTTCAGTATCGCTTATCGTGAAACAGGCGATAAATATTTTTTAACCACGGCTAGAAAAGTTGCGGATTATTACACAGACAACTTACCGGCAGATTTTGTCCCTTACTGGGATTTTGATGTTCCAAACAAAACAAAAGAACCGCGCGACAGTTCGGCTGCGGCAATCGCCTCCTCGGGTCTTTTGGAACTATCTAATCTTGAATTAGACCAATCAAGAAGTTTAAAATACCGAGAATTTGCCAACAACACACTTATCTCTCTTTCTTCGGAAAAATATCTCAACCAAACCAAAAACCAAGCAGGTATTCTTCTACACGGTACATATAACAAAAATACCAATAATTACGATCGCGGGACAATCTGGGGTGACTACTACTTCATCGAAGCTTTATTGAAACTAAAAAGATTTCCTCAAAAACAATAGCCGAAATTAGTTTTAAAGCCCGATCAGTTGTTCTTCAATTTTCTCAGAGATTTTGTTTTGGTCTTTTTCGCTTAAGTCATTCATTCGATCGCCGTGTTCCGCCAACATGTGATCAATCATCTGTTGACGAATTTCGTCAGCTGATTCGTCTGAAGCGACAAACGCGCAATCCCACCCACTTACGTCTTTGCAATTTATTTCCATATGTTCGTTTGTTAATAATTTAATCGTTTATATTCTAACGCAAATATCTAATTTTCAAAAGGATTAAACTCATATTGTTAAACGCACATTACCCCTCGACAAGCTCGGGGTTATTTTTCCTTGCGAAGAAAAATAAAAAAAACCGCCACACTGGACGGAACGTCACCTACTGACCTTTCCATATTAGCTTAATATAACCCGCTCGCCTCAAGGAATCCACGCAGGAGCGTCTCGTCTCTTAATTTCTGCTTGGCGTGATAAAGCGCTTTGCCGATCACTTTCAAGTCAGGGATAAGATTCCCGAGAT
>CAIZMI010000055.1 GCA_903934015.1 uncultured bacterium | reverse complement strand
CATTATTTATATACCCCGTTTATCCTTTTCTACTGTGCTTTTAAATACCTCTGAACGGCAATAATACTACTAATTGCACCAAGCAAAATCCCTGCGCTACCAATTAACGCGAACACTATCACAAAATTTTCATTTGCCCAATTGTAAATACTAAATTGATTATCTACGAAGAATGCGCCAACACTAGGCGAAACAATTCGCAAGAATGGATAAAATAATAGAATTGTAAACACGGAAGCAACAAATCCGGAAATTATTCCTTCAATTACAAACGGCCCCTTAATAAACCACGGAGATGCCCCAACAAGAGTCATTATTTCAATTTCACGATGGTAACCATAGATTGCCAACCGGATAGTATTGAATGTAACCAGCACTGCGATTACCGCCAAGGCAAGAGTAATCGCCATCCCCACTTTTCTTGTTGTTCTAATAAGCGCGGATAAACGTGAAATTATTTCACTGTTGTCTTCATAAGTAACACGCGCAATTAATCTTTGATACTTTGGGCTTTTTAATGATTCATTAATACTGTTATAGGCATCAATATTTTCCGCACGAATAACCAATGCCGCTTGCATGGGATTACTGCCCAACTCATTTAAAGCCTGAGCAATTCTTGGGTTATCTTTATGTTTATCTTGAAAAGCCAATAATGATTGATCCTTTGAAACATAAGTTACTTCAGAAACCTGCTTAAAACCCTCGATATCTGTTTTAACCGCCATAACGGCAACTTCTGCGGCATCATCTGCCATAAATACGGTAATATCTACTTTTGATTCGATCCCTTTAAGAATATTTTGTCCCAGAATGGAAACAGCCAATAACAAAGAAAGCATTGCCAACGTAAGAACCATGACGCCGGTTGCCGCCAACGATAACCAAATGTTCCGCCAGAAATGGGTTGCCCCCGAGCGTGCGGCGCGACCTAGTGCTTGTAATTTCATAATGCATACCTCCCTGTCTTCTGATCACGCACAACCTTACCTTTATCAAGCGTAACAACCCGCTTTTTAACGGCGTTTACAATGGCCTCATCATGAGAAGCAAGTAATATTGTCGTGCCTAATTTATTAATCTTTAACAACAACTGAATAATATCCCAAGCATGTAAAGCATCAAGGTTGCCTGTTGGCTCGTCGGCTAAAATGATCTGTGGCTTAAAGGCCAAAGCCCGCGCCAGGGCAACACGCTGTTGTTCGCCACCGGACATTTGCCAAGGATAGTTATCTTCTTTATCCGCAAGATTTACTAATTTTAGAAGCTGTGGAACGGTACGTCTTATCTCTCTTTTGTCTTCTCCTGTTACTTCCATTGCAAAAGCAACATTTTCATAAGCCGTTTTATCACCAATTAACTTAAAATCTTGAAAAACCACCCCTATCTGTCGTCGCAAATGAGGTATTTGCCATGATTTAATGGCTGTTATGTCCCAACCATCAATAACCACGGAACCACTAGTGGGAAATTCCTCCGCGAACAATAAGCGTAAAAGTGTGCTTTTTCCAGCACCACTTTGGCCGACAATTGAAACGAATTCACCTGTTTGTATTTCTAAATTTATATCGTCCAACGCGGATGTTCCCTTAGTATAATTTTTTCTTACATTTTGGAAGAGAATCACAGGAGAAATTATAGCACACTCATTGATGAAAGATAATTCATGAGGCAATTCTATCCTGTTTGACAACTCGATTTTGGCTAATTTTCAATTATCAATTTTACAATTTTCAATCAATTATCAATGTTTTAATGTTCAAAAATGGCGTCGTGTTTGAAAATTGTAAAATTGATAATTATTTGAAAATTGGTCATTGAAAATTGATTATTTTCCCCTTGTCACCATCGCTTCCACAAACTCATCCAACTTTCCATCCAACACACCTTCCGCATCCGACGTTTCCACCTCTGTTCGATGGTCTTTCACCATTTTATAAGGGTGCAAAACATACGAACGAATTTGATTGCCCCATTCGGCAGATTTCACTTCACCTCTCACGTCTGCAATACTTTGCGCGTGCTGTTTCTCTCTTAAGTGTTCTAATCTGCTAGCCAACATTGTCATTACGCGTTCACGATTTTGCGCTTGACTACGTTCCGTTGAACAAGCAATTGTGATTCCTGTCGGGACGTGTTTAATGCGAACCGCAGTGGAAACTTTATTGACGTTCTGTCCGCCTTTTCCACCACTTCTGAATGCCTCAAACTCCAGATCCTCCGGTCGGATATTTACCTCTTCCTTCCCCACTTCCGGAATTACATCAAGCAAAGCAAATGATGTTTGGCGTAAATTATCCGCATTAAACGGCGACTGACGCACAAGTCGATGCACGCCTGCTTCATGTTTTATTTTGCCAAAAACATAATCCCCCTCCATACGAATTGTGATGTGTTTATAACCCGCTTCTTGACCTCGATTTTCGTCTAAGACTTGTGAGTTCCATCCTTGTGCCTCTGCATACCGCAAATACATTCTCGAGAGCATGGCGGTCCAATCCTGCGCTTCTGTGCCCCCCGCACCGGCAGATAGCGTAATAATTGCCGGAGAATTATCATGCTTTCCGGAAAAATATGTCAACAACTCCAGACCTGATAACTCTTTGATGATTTTTCTAAAAGTTGCTTCAATTTCTTTTTTCGACACTTCGTCATCTTCCGCAATCATTCCCTGTAATTCAATTGCGTCCGCAATTTCTTTTTTGAGCCCGTCCAACTTGGCCGACTCTTTTTGCAAAGCAGTTTGCTCACGTTGTAACTGAGTAACCTGTTTTTGGTCGCTCCAAAGAGCCGGATCTTCAAGTTTCTTACCAATATCGATTAATCGCGCCCGCTTTTTCTCTAACTCAAAGACGGTCTGAAACTGTTTGCAGTCTCAGTGCTAATTCGCTTGCTTCTTTGGCGTTCATGGGGGAAGAGTAGCAGAAATAAGCATGCCGGACAACTTTAAGAGTCTTCGGATCTTACACAAAACAACCTAACGAGACGTTGAGTCGTTTTGTGTTCATTGGATAGTTTCTCGAAGCGAATGAATATGGGAGGTCGCTCCAAGACTCGGTGCATTCGAGCACCCAGAGTCTCGGAGTTCATTGATTGTTGTGTAAAACACCTTCACAGAACATGAAGGTGTTTTATGTACACTTGATTTTTTTTGCTTCGCACTCTAAAGGTAGCTCCGAAAAATACGTCAGCGGACGAATTTTTCGGAGTTCTTTGACTCATGTGCAAAACGACTCAACAGGACGTTGAGTCGTTTTGTGTACATTATTATGGTTTCGCTTCGCGAAACCTAGTCAAAGAGAGCCGAAGAGGGGAATCGAACCCTTATCTCTGCTTTACGAAAGCATTGCTCTGCCATTGAGCTACTCCGGCATACATATGCAACACGAAAAGAATAAGTTAAAAATTAGCCTTAGTCCAGTCCATTTTTATAAAAAAGAAGCCACCAGTAAGGCTTCATGTTGCCTTCACAGCCACTATTTTGCAGTACTGTGTACGGACAATATATACAAAGGCGTTTCGCTCGCCGCTACTCTGCCCCCCGCAACTGGTGGTAGCCATACCATTGTGCTCGTGGCGCTAGAACAGCCTCTGGCCGAAGACTGCTTACGGTAAAGCCAATATAACAATATCCATATTAAATGCAACCTCAGTTTTATAATTCCTTTCTTGCGACAATCAATAACGAATCGCGAAACTGCGGAACAAACTTAAGCAGCGGATACAATAGAGTTTTCGCAAAATTACTTACCATTCTTGGATGCCACATAAAATCAATGAGCGGATAATAATATTTATTAGTCTCTTCCCTGCCCACCCCCGCATAAAGACTTACTGTCTGCGCACTCACAATTATCATCTGAATTTCATTCATTAATCGCACTATTTCGTCGAGACGATACTCTTTTTCATGACCGTGGCCGTGTTCGCTTGCGGGATGTTTTTCGTTGTGGAAAATAGCACCGAGTCGAGTCTTGTTTGGTGTAGAAATTACCAACACGCCACCCGGTACCAACACGCGATTAATCTCTTTTAAAGCACTAATTACGCGGTCTGACTGAAGGTGCTCAACCACCTCCGAAAATACTACGAATTCAAAAGAATTATCAGCGAACGGTATTACTTCTGAATTCAGATTTAGTTTAACAACCGGAATACCCAAATCACCCAATCTTTCCGGTTCGAGATCAGTACCGGTTACTTTATATCCAAGATTTTTTAAAGATAGCCCTAAATACCCCGGCCAAGCACCAATTTCGAGACCCGAAGCACCCCTCGCTGTTTGCTTTGATAAGCTACAAATTATTTTTTTAAAGCGCTTGTAATGCAAAATAAGATACCAATCAGACAAACCCAAACAAGAAATAGCCCTCCCTAATCCGTCAGTAACTTCCTTTCTTGTAAACACTCACCCATTTTACATCAAGATTCAAATATCGCCTGTTCACAAAGTACACACTTTATTGTTATCATGCTCGTGTTCAGTCGCGTAACATGCGGGTATGGTTCAGTGGTAGAACGCGGCCTTCCCAAGGCTGAGATACGAGTCCGCCCGCCAGCACGGCGGGCGCCCGCTGGAATAGCGGGCGATTCCAGCCTTATAATCAAACTATGTATTATGTCTATATTCTACTAAGATCAAATGGAACAAAATATGTTGGATACACCAACGATTTAAGACGACGAATTATTGAACATAAAACTGGAAAAGTGCGTTCTACAAATAAACTGACTCCCAAATTGATATATTACGAAGCATATGTGGACAAATCAGATGCCACATCAAGAGAGATATATCTAAAATCAGGTGATGGTAGAAAAGACTTAATTCAACAACTAAAAAACACTTTAAACAATAAATAGCAGCAAAATTTGCGGGTGTGGTTCAGTGGTAGAACAGCTCCTTCCCAAGGAACAGATAGGGGTTCGATTCCCCTCACCCGCTCTCGAGATTAGCGCAATTAAGTATTCAAGTTCAAAACATGAAAATTGATCTTAAGAAAGAATTTAAACAATTTTACAATTCGTCAAGCAAGCACCCTGTGTTTGTTACTGTACCTAAACAAACCATCATTTCGATAGTAGGACAAGGTAATCCCAATACGTCTATAGAATTTAAACATGCAGTAGAGGCACTTTATCCTATGGCGTATAAAATTAAATTCGCCTGTAAAAAACTAGGCAAAAATTACACTGTCATGCCACTCGAAGGATTATGGTGGATGGATGACATGAAAAATTTTACTATCAAAAACAAGAATTTATGGAAATGGAAAATTTTTATTGTTCAACCAAATTTTGTCACTCAAAAGTTATTCGACGAGGTTTTTGAGGAAGTAAAATCTAAAAAAGAACCACGCGCATTAAGCAAACTTAAATTTGAGACAATCAATGAGGGATTATGCGCGCAAATTTTATATATAGGTGCCTACAAAGATGAAGGTGCTACAATTGCCCGTCTTCACGCTTTCATAAAAGAAAATGGACATACTTTTGATGGACTAATTCAAAAACATCATGAAATTTATCTTAGCGATATGAGAAAAACCAAACCTGAAAAATTGCGTACAATCCTAAGACAATCGATCGATTAAATTTCGTGGTAAATACAACACATATCTTTCACGTCCAAAGATTGCTTCGCCTTGTCCACTTGAAAATGTCCAATGGCTCGCAAAAACGCGTTTTCTTACTTGTCCTAATGACTATCCTGTTTTGCGTGTGATCCCAAAGAATCACAACTAAATTTATTTTGCTTGTGTTTCCAGAAATTTAAGTAATACGAATGCTGTGCCAGTATTACCAAATTCCTCATTAAATATTTTTTCGGGTAAATCAGCAAAAGGAACATCAAGAAAACCAACAATCTGTTCAGTTTCTTCAGGATTAGCAACACAATCAGCAAGATCGGAGGCCACAAAATAGTATTGATCATAATTAATCGCACCACTGCTTTTGTGATGAGATATTTCCCGCCATTTCTTAGCTACTAATCCCAATTCTTCCGCAAGCTCTCGTTGTGCACAAATAGAAACATTTTCTCCATCATCAACAAAGCCTGTCACAGGTTTAATAACTACTTTATCAGGCTGATGCCATAATTTTTCTTTAATAAAACGTACACACCCATTAGCAGTTACGACAATTACTGTAACACCGTTACGGCGATATGCACGTTCATAAATTGCACTGTTTTTTTCTTCAGTCGTGATACGAAGGAACTTACCTTTAAAAATTTCCTTTTCCATTAAAGTATTTTAAAAAATCATTTCCTACCTTATCACTACAGATCTCGACACCTCATCCCACTTGAGTCCGATATTCCACACTGTTACGTTGGGTGCGTACTTACTTACCCAAGGACTTTCAATTCCCAGCGCCGACATTTTTTCACGCAACAATATCGCCTTAATACCCTTTTCAGATAGATAGGTTGCCGATTTACCGCCATAAATCTCATTAAGCATATTTTTCCCTCCCGGAATAGCATTAATGGTTTCTTCAACCGCCAAACTTGCCTGCTTGATATCCTCCTTACTAATCCGCACTTTTTCATAATAAGCCGTAGTTTGCGTTGCTTTATCTAAAAGAAGCGCGGATAAAACTACCTCCGGTTTGCTTTCAATTCCGCTTCTTCCAATCGTCTGTGTCCACTCCCGATAGGTGACGCAATAATAACCGGCACAAGCCACAGGCAAGGGCACCCAATTATGCAGACTAAATGGCGCGCTTAAATAGGGTGAAAAACCGACCACACTAAACGTAATCGCGACAAAAATCAAAATCATCCAAATCAGCAATACACCCAGGTTTTTCATTGAAAATTTGTTTCAAAAAATAAATTCCACCATTGATGTGGCACTGATACTTGAGATTCCACTGTTTGCTCTTGAATATTTTGCGCGCCGGCCACGCTTCCACCGCCAGGAACAATAACCACATGTTCTCCGGGAACCTGAAAACCAAGCTTTTCGTGCGCGGCCCTTTCAACATAATCATCTGTCTTTAGATATTCCAGCAAATTTCTCAAATCGGCGATTCGCTGATTGTTGTCAGTAATTTCTTTTTTTAAATCACTTACGTGTTGTTGCAATTCCACTCTTCTTCTCAATTCCTGACCATAAGACATCATGATAAAAACTACGACAATTCCCACCACAAAAGCGATAAACAGTCGCCACGGCTTTAATTTTCTTTTTTTACTGTTGGGTTGCATTTTGAATTATAATTGTTACAGGTATTTTTAGTATTTCATTTTTTCTAGCAATACCTAACGTAACGGTTTTAGACGAACGCGCGCTCTCCAAAAATGCGCCCCACAGTTGAATATCTGGAAAATTTATATCGTTGATCGAATATATAATGTCATTATTTGTTAATCCTGCTTTTGCGAATAATGAATTTTTTTCAATTGAATTTATCTTAAAAGACGCCCCCATTTTTCCATCCGAGTTTTCCCTCATAACCCATGAACCAGATAACCCATTAAAAAGAGTGACCACGCTTTCTGCGCCATGCTTTAAGTAATCCTGTAGTAAGAAATTAATTTCACTTATCGGTAGAAGCAGTGATTGTTCCGCATTAACCACAATACCCAAAAGATTATTCTGCTTATCAAAAAATGGTGCTCCAAAGAATTCATTGCCCGGTCTAAACACCAGCTTTGCCTGTCGTTCTCTAAAAACTACTCCATCCATGTTTTCCTCTGTCGAAATTCGCTGAATCATTCCGGGGAAAATTGCGAGACGTGGATTATTATCAGTTAGACCAATAAATATTCCCTCATCTCCGGGAGAAATCACTTCTGATGCAAGAAATTGCGGAGCAGAAAAGGAACTTCTAACGCGATAGAAAGAAACCCCTTTTTCAGGATACTCACGTACAAGTATCGCACTATCAATTTTACCGTCTGCCATAATTACCGATAATGTTTCCTTTTGGTCAGAGGTAGATGGCGTAATAAAGACTCCGTCCGCAGTTAAAATCGTACCAATTCGAATCACTGATTTACTTTCATCAAGCACCCCAACCACGCCTCCCTTGCGTTCATCAATTACGCCTGAAAATGATGACGCTACTTGAGATTGTGTTTGAATAGTTTGTATTACACTGGTTCCTTGTGGATTTCGTCTTAAAAATGATTGAGTTTCAAGCCTTGCACTAATGACACCAGTTACTAACCCCAATGCAACGACAACAAGCAAGATAACCAAAATTACTTTGACCGTTATTATATATGAGTGTTCTTGGTTGTTCATAATTATTTTTAGATAACCGACCAGCGAGCAGTGCCCAAAATTAGCGAAATTGCAATTGTCGCAAAAAGAACATATTCCGTTACTAATTTAGGAGTTAATGTGGCATATATATGACTTTGAAGTAAATGGATTGCCGCATAAAAGATAATGAACAACGCGCCACTAACCACCAAATAAGACAGTGGCAAAAATGAAAATACGCCCAAAAACTCACACATCAACAAAGAAAGAAGAATACTCCAAAAAAATATTCCTGAGCGTGACAATGTCGCCCTCCCTAAAACATGCAAGGAAAGTAAAAATGTCGCCACCCCAACAAGCAACAAGACGATCCACAAAGAAACCTGCAAATGAAAACGGAGGCCATATGATCCGGCAGTAATCAAAAAAAACGTTACAGACGTAAAAAACCAATTCCATGTTGGAAACGCCCATTCGATACCGCGCGCAACCAATAAGAAAAAACCGATCGTGCTAGCGACGATAAATACCTGTTGAAACAACCCCTGAGAAACAAACAAACTAAACAAAAAAACGCTTCCAATGTATGCCAATGGTAAAATAGCAACATACATCCCACGAATACGAACATCATCACGCTGTGTCAAAACCGTTCCAATAATCATTAAAATGCAGAATAACGCAAAATAGCCCCAATAAAAATCCAAAGGGATCGTGAGAAGCTCAAGAAACAAGAAAAACAAAAACGTTAAAGTAAGAGATGCCTTATCCGCCAAATGAATATTCACAAATAAATCATATCACAAATTGAATATACAAAAAACAGCCGATACCTCAGTATCGACTGTTTTTATTTATCTGTTTGAAATTACGCGGGCTTTCCGATTCTAAACATCCCTGTGCCACAAACTGGGCATACGCCTTTTGTTGCAGGCTTACCATTTTTCAACGTAACAGGTTGTGCGTCTTTAATTTCCTGTTTTGCCTTACACTTCACGCAATACGCTTCCATTGGAATTTTACTTAAGAATCAATATGAGCATTATAGCACTATTGCAAAATCAAGTCAAATATGTTCTAATTATCAATTTTTTAAAAAAATGTTTTTCTACCCTCTACCACAACGAGTTAAACTGAAAGATATATTTTACAAATTTTTTTGAGGTTAAAATCATTATTTTTATTGCAATTGAGTAGTATAATTAATTTATATCGATTTTTCAATTTGGCGTATAGGTGCACTATAATGCGTCCTATGGTAAAATGACTCATAGAACATAATTGACTATTATTAATAAAGGAGGTGTTTAAAATGGCAGAAGAAACCGAAACACTAGTGGTAGTAAGCAAGGTTCGCGCTTTTTTAAAAACAAAAGACGCGATGATGTCGGGCGACCTTATAGACGCATTAAATAAAAAAGTTTACGTCTTACTTGAAGACGCAGTTTTAAGGTGCAAAGGAAACAAACGTTCAACAGTAAAACCACAGGACATCTAAGTAACACCTAAAGTAAATAGAATCAAAAACGACTGCGGATAATTCCCGTGGTTGTTTTAAATATATAGACGTCCAAAATTGCCAAATCCCAATAACCAATTTCCAAATAATGACCAAATTATCGAATTTCAAAAAATACCCTACTTATTCGACCTTACCAAATTCACTTTGCAATTGAGGTAAATATTTCAACAAGTAACGGTCCACTTCCGGTAATCCTGTTGTAAACCCTTCTTTGCCAACAACTTCCCGATACACTTTCAATCTTTCACCCACTGATTCTTTAGTTGGCTTAATAAAATTTCTACCTGGAATTTTATCCACATCATTCACCTCATAACCCTGTAACATTTTGATGTCCAGAGAAAGAAGCCTTAATCTTTCCTGAATTGAATTTTTCAATGATCCGCCAAGTAATTTACCTAGAATATTATCCAACTCTTCCCTGCTTCCAAAGGAATGAAGTTCGACTCCTGTTTCAATATTTTCTCGCTCGATTTCAACGGCGAGCTCTAGGACTGCCTCGGGAATACTTTTATTGAGCGATAAAACTTCTCCTCTAAGCTTATTAGATACTTCAATAATTCCCGGCGTTGCTACAATTTCAGCAACAATATTTTCAGAATGAATTACTTCATCAAGCTTTTTTAAAGCCTCAACCTTACTTGTTAAATCAATATCATTACCAAGTATTTCTGATGCGGTTTTAATAGGATTTTCTTCATTTTTTACAACATCAACAACCAACCCCAAGTCTTCCAGTTCCTTTCGATAAATACCAAGTTGTTTTCTACCACCAGAATACTTTCCGACATGCCCCGCAATTATTTTCTGACCTTCGTCAACGCTTATGCCAGTTTCGGTACCATAGTCAATTTTATATCCTTCTGGCGCTTTCATAACAAAAATGCTTCCTGATCGTTCATCTGAAACCTTGTTTACATTGCGTGAACCGGCCAATGTGTCCGGTTTTGGTTGTGCAAAATCCATTCCCATAAAGAAATCTTCCGACACAGTCTCCCTGCCCTCTTCAAACTTGAATCCATCCTCTTTTATGGAAGAAACACTTTCAGACGAGGCAGTCCCATGAGCAACATATTCCGGACTTTTCATACCAAAATTTGATTATTCGAAATTCTGCACATACTCCGCGGCCGATAAGGCGGCCGTGCACCCCAATGCGGAAGCGACAATAATTTGTTTATCACGCACATCGCAAACATCACCGGCAACGAAGAACCCCGGGACATTTGTGGTCATCTCGCGATTAGTTTCAATTTCTCCAATTCGATTCATTTTAAGTCCCAATTCCTTTACCGGTTCGGTAATCGGGATTAATCCAATTTCCACAAAAACACCTTGAACGGCGATTTCTTCTGCAACACCCGTGTCCACATGTTCAACAACAACTTTATCCACAAATTTTCCATTACCCCTTACCTCGCTTGTTTTGCCACTCACAATCATACGAACCTTCCCTTCCTTCTCAGCTTTCTCGAGTTGCTTAATACTGATTTGTTCGCCACTAAACTGCGGATTAATTGAAACAACAATGACACTTTTGGCAATATTCAACATCATCAAAGAGGCCTTCATGGCGGAATTACCACCACCGATAATAGCAACATCCTTGTTGCGATAAAGCGGACCGTCACAAGTGGCACAATATGTCACACCCTTGTTGCGATATTCTTGCTCACCAGGAATATTTAATTTCCTAGACTCACTTCCGGTAGAATATATCACCGCCTTGGAGAAAAATTCCGTGCCGTCTTTATTTAAAACACGGAATAAGTTCCCTTGCTTATCAATTGTTTTAACAAGCGACCGCTTAATACATGATTCATCTGGGGAATAATGTCGAATTTGTTCTTCAAACTTTTCGGCCATCTCAAAACCATTTGTGTTTACAGCACCAGGCCAATTTTCGATTTCCCCCGAAACGAGCGTTGCCCCGCCAAAAGTTTCTCCAATCATCAAAGTCTTGAGATTGTTTCTTAATGAATAAAGACCCGCGGTTACGCCGGCCGGCCCCAACCCAACGATTATTATGTCGTAAATTGAATTATTTAATTCCTGCATCCTTTTTAAATTACGCTGTTACGACCAATAATGCGCTTAAGCGCTCTTCATCGAAACCAACAACCAATTCATCCTTTCCATCTTCGGATATAATTGTTACCGGTACGCCCATTTGTCCGCTTTTATTAATCATTTCTTGAGCAGAGGACTGGTCGGTAGCGACATTTTGCTCGGTATATGTGATATTGTGTTCCGCAAAAAATTCTTTAGTCATTTTACAGTAAATACAAGCGGAAGTGGTATAGATTGTAACGTTTTTCATTGTGTTTAAAGTAATAATTAGGATCCCCCAAAAAGAGATATTGCATTAAGAATACTACTACCGTAAAGAAGGGCAAGCATATCGACCGCTTGATATATTTCCTCAAAAAAAGTATAATAACTTATCGTTTGTTTTTTAATTGGTACACACCCAAAAAAATCTGAAAGAGAAGCCTTGATTAGATATCTCGTGATTCCTCTACGTGATATTGTAATACCGATAGAAAAGGCGCACGACGTCACTCTCTGGGTACAGACCGAACGAAGACATGAAGCCATTCGAATCAAGCAAGGTCTTGAGCATGGTCCAGACTTCTTGCTGAGGAAATTCAATGAGGACACCGGTCTTGAAGCAACTCTTTATGAAAATATCGGCCAATTGATCTTCGCATTGAGTTTTCGTACGATCGAACCAATCGTTCTCACGTTCGAGAACGACGTGCTACTGTAATAACCCGCGTCACCAACGACGCGGTTTTTTTATTTTAATAATGATCATTGAAGTAACCCCCAAAATTACAAAAAGTGAAATGTATTGCATTAACGTCAACCCCGCGTACTTCACGACCCCAAATTGACCGCCATTTTCATATAAAAATTCCAATAAGAAACGTGCGACAAAATACCAAATTATCGATAACCAACCAACCGCAATGGTTGGTATTTTTTGATATTTTTTCAATCCGATAATTATGATAAAACCAAACAATGCCGAAATGGAAAAATATAAGCCGAGATCGTGACGCGAAGCATCGCCAATTCTAACAGCTAAATAAAAGTTTGATATGCGTCCCAGATGCTCATGAATCAAAAAACAACCGATACGACCAACGCCCTCCACTAAAAGAAAAACTGGGGCAAATATTTGCAAAAACACGCTTGGCAAAATACGACGTTTTCGGATAATGAAGAAAGTAATAATTATTCCAACCACAATTGCCCCAAGACTCGAAAAACCACTGCCGGATCGTTCAAAAACTCCACCTAGACTGAAACCATTATTTATTAATACAAAAAGTACCCTGCCACCAATAAACGCGCCAAAAGTAAGCCAAAAAACAAAATCGATAATTTCCCCTGACTTTATGTTGAATATTTTTGCCCGCTTTATCGCAATCAACGCACCGGTTATTATTCCAAGTGCGACAAAAAATCCCCAGACATGAATTTCTAATGAACCGAGATAAAAATGATCGATGTAGAAATACGGGATCATGTATGAATTATAGCTTTTTTCTTCTTTCGCGCACGCAACCGCTATGTACGTTTTTCTAGTGTTTAGACTTACCCAGTAGGGGCGGACCTCTGTATCCGCCTGCGCGGGAGCACACAGAGGTGCTCCCCCACGAAACAACGAGGCTTTAAAAGCCCTTAAGTTAATGGGAGTGACCATCGCCCTTAACAAAGAGAGGGGACGACTGATCCTTGACCTCAGTCGAGGATTGGATCCCCTATGGCGCTAGGGGATGAAAATGCGAACTTGGATCCTCGATCTCGGTCGAGGATGAAAATGCGAACACGCATTTTCACTTTGCTTCGGTGAGAGTGACTGTAATATTTTTTTCCTGACCACCGGACAAAATCGTCAACACAAGCGTTTCACCCGGTTTTTTTTCACCAATAAATGATTGCAGTGTTTTTTCGGCCGTTAAATCATTCCCTCCAACTTTTGTTATAATGTCACCTTCTTTAATACCCGCGCGTTCCGCGCCACTACCAGGCTGTACGGCAGGTGCTTGTATGCCACCGCTAACAACCAATGCCCCTTTATCAACAGAAAGTTTATTCTGTTCTTTAATTTCGGAAGTGATCATTACATACCGAACACCAAGAATCGCACGAACTACGCGACCTTCTTTTTTGTAATCATTAATCACACGCGATGCTTCGTTTGATGGTATGGCGAAACTGATATTTTCCGCGCTTCCCGCGGTTGCTGAATTGACCCCCACCACCTGTCCGCTCAAATCCAATAATGGTCCACCGGAATTCCCCGGATTAATCGCCGCGTCTGTTTGAATCACAGAATTTAAAGTCTCAACTTCACCGGTATAAGAATTGCCTGCCTGCACCTGCCTACCGATACCAGAAATGATCCCGGCACTGACACTATTGGGAAATTCTCCAAGAGGGTTACCGATCGCCACTACAGTTTGTCCAACTTTTACCTTACCGGAATCGGCAAATTTCAACGTAGGTAAATTAATTTTTTCAACTTTTAATATTGCCAAATCAAAAAGAGGATCACTCGCGACAACCTTTGCTTTCATACGTTCCCCATTTTTTAAAGTCACCTCATAACTTGCCGTTTCATCGCTAACGACATGCTTGTTGGTTATTATCAAACCGCTACTGTCAACAATAAACCCAGACCCATTTCCAACTTCGCGCGGAATCGGTGTTCCGGATGGTTGCTGGATTTGAATTCTAAAAGGCGATTGTCCAAAGAAATCATTACCAAAAGGATCAACGGGAACATTTTTTACTTGCTGAATATTTTTAATAATCGAAATAGCAACAACCGCGGAACTGGTTTGATCGACAACACCAACAATGGGATCATCGCTATTACTTATCCGTAAAGCGGGCTCAGACTGATTAGTGCCAATTGCACTGAAAAGCTTGCCTCCTTTTTCGTTCACCAATCCGGCACCAACTAATCCCCCAATAAAACCAAGTCCGACACATGTGAGCAAAAGCATCATTGTACCGCGATCTTTATTTTCAATAATGTTTTGACTCTGTTCCATGTTTTTATGATTATGAATTAATTAACCGCGCCAAGAAACGCCGACTCCCCCTTTTTCAATAGATCCAATGTCTCATTTTCGCCATCTTGTTTATCGGCATTACCAAGCGTTACGGCTACAATCATACCTCCTTGAGTATTTTTTGCCAGTACAAGACAATACAACGCTTCATCAAGATAACCGGTTTTACTGGCCACAAACTGCCCGCTTGCGCGCGCAAATAGTTCATTTGGATTCTTTATTATGTGTTCACGTTTTGTATTTTTCGTCGTGATTTTATATTCTTTTTGCGACGCGGCATCCATTATTAACGGATAATGGAGAAACGCGTACCCGGCCATTCGAGCAACATCATACGCAGAACCGGAATTATTAGAAGAAAGCCCGCTGGCTTCTTGAAAATGCAATGATTCCAGCCCCAACTCCACCGCCTTACGATTCATGACTGATACAAAATCCACCTCACTTAGTTTTGCGAGCTTTGCAATTGCTAAAGCCGCGTTATTGGCTGAACCGGTAATGCTCGCATAAAAAAGATCCTTCACGGAAACCGTTTCACGACCGGCCACAATACGTAAATTCCCGCCAATCGTGTAATCATCCGGCGGTATCGTAACAACGGCTTCTAGGCCTATCTTGTTATCTATCGCAACCATACTGCTCATCAGCTTGGTAATACTAGCCATTGGTAACACCTCAAAAGCATTCTCGGCATAGATTACCTTGCCAGTATTGGCATTAATCACAACACCCGCTTTAGAGTGCAATGTTTTAACAGGAAGAACATAATCAGAACTTTCGTTCTCCGCAAGACCCTTCTTAAACACCTCTTGCTTACCAGATGAAGATAGGGCCCCATCATCATGCTCAACAATATTTAGGTCACGAGAATATAAAATTCTTAACCCAACAAAGATAATCGCAAACACCCCCACGACCACAACCACCCACCTTGCGACTACTGCTAAACACATATAGCTATTTTTCACTCATCACCAAATTCGTCTTCTTCTTTCTTTTCATCTTCATCTTCCACAACGGCGTGGACCCACTTACCATTATCGTCCTCGCAGGATGGACAAACCGAAAAATCATCATCCCGCTCAAACTCGGTCATTTCCCCGCATGATGTACAGACATATTCTCCTGTCTTCGGAGTTGTATCTGAAATATCATATTCTGCCATTTTATTTCTCTTAATAATAATAATCCCCCCATTTGTTTTAACTGTTTGGCATAATAGCAACGAGTTTAAAAGAACACAACAGGGAACATATTTACCCAAACAAATCTATTTATTTCAGAGATCAAATTTAATTATTTAGCATTTATTGACTTCCCAAATTTTCAATGCTCAATTTTCAATTTTCAAATAATTACCAATTTCCAAACCAACAAAAAGAGTTACTTGCTTGAAAATTTAATCATTATTTGAAAATTAATATTTGATCATTGAAAATTATGACTTAGGAGGTCATTCCCTTGAAGAGTTTCTATTTGAAGAATAAACTTCAAAGAATGATCGACACTCTCCCCATTCACCACCACTCACGAGTATTGTTTCTTTTGAAGAAAAGTGAGATTGTCGCTTTTCCTACCGGCACATCATACGGATTAGGCGTAAATGTGATTGATAAGGTAGCGCTTGAAAAACTATCTGATCTCAAGGGTCGTACGGGTGAAAAAGCTTACAGTATTTTACTCCCCACAAAAGACAAAAATAAATTCGTGGAAATTTCTGAACAGGAAAAAATGGTATTAGAAAAATTTAACGATAAACCACTCACTTTACTGGTTAAACCACAACCAATCCTCGCGCACCTCGCAAAAGACGGTAAAATTGGCGTACGAACGGCAGACCATCCGTTCACAAAAGCCCTAGTCGATTTATTAGAATTTCCCATTACCGCCACCTCTGCCAATCATATGGGCGAAAATCCCGCCTATACCATAGATGAATTAACAAAAATGTTTACAAAAGAAACTTTTATGGCGGTCGATGGAGGAAAACTTCCTACTAACGCGCCATCAACCGTCGCAAAATTTGAGGATGGCAAATGGATAATTCTTCGTCAAGGATCAATTACAAAAAAAGATTTGGAAGCAACGTAGATCAAATTCTGGAAGACAGAAGGTGTCGGGCACTTTTACTCTTGGATATCCACTTACAGGGCTCAACCCTGTTAGCAATCCTACTCTTTCGTCACAAAGCTGTAATAGGCGTCGTATGTTTGTTTATATTGCAGGTCGGTAACGATAATTTCAAAGTAATACTTGGTGTTGGGTTTTAGGTTTGTTAATTTGGTTGTTTGCTTTTTGTCATAACGGTCGATGAAGATTTCCTCACCGTACATTAACGATTCGCCGTAGTTGACTTTGGCGCGGGTTAAGCGATTGGTGGTCCATTTAAGTGTAGCTTCGTTGTTTGCAATTTCGGAGAGATGGATGTCGCCGATACTAAGTCCTTTTTCGTAATTTCCGCTTAACGCTTCAAATGAACCAACCGAAGCAAGACGAACTCTTTCAAGCGTGCGTTGTGTCGGATTAAGCGCCAAGTTGGCAAATTTTTCTCCTTGTTCCGCCAAGGCCAAACGATTGTTTCTTCCCTGCTTCGTTAGTTCATTCCACCAATTTCCCGTATTGTGGAACGAGGAAGAGAGGAAAGCGAAAAACCGTTGTCCGCTTGCGGGAGTTGTTCTCGTAAAGAAAGCGATAACTTGGTTTTTAAGGGTATTAAACCAACCGGCGATTTTACTTTGCGTTTCTTTTCTAAATGCTTCCACGCCATCGTTAAACGCTTGCAATTGCTTCCCCACTCCGCTAAAGCTTCGCGGGGCAAGCATTGTAATAAGTTTGCTCAAGAATTGATCCATGTTCTCTGTTTGCTTATCCGCTCTTAGTTCCGCTTGTTTCTCTAAATTATCAAGCCAGAGCGAGGGACTGGTGCGAGAGGGAGTCTTTCCTTCTTGGTACTGCTTGGTTACTTCTTTGGGGGTAAGGGTTTTTTGGGCTAATTTTTGTAACAGAGGAATTCTGATAATCAGCTGATCTGCCGTTACTTGATCTTCTTGATTGGTAACCGCTACCGGCAAGACAACTGTGAAAGAAGCAAAGTCGGAGTCCCCTGTTTCACTCAGATTGTCCATGGCACGAATTTTCCAGGTGTGAGCGCCTCTCACCATTCCCGCTTGAGTTTTAAGGGTTATAGTAATGGAATCTTGATTGCCCTGCGCGGTATAGTCGGAACTGTTAACTGTTGAGCCATCGGGGATATTATCAATTGTGTACGACATTTCATTAGACTTTCCTTCGTCGATCAAGAGGGTGTATGATTTAACGCCGTCGACGTCGGTGACGCGGTTGAAAGAAAAGGTGGGCGTAACGGTAGTGAGTTCGCTATCAGGAGTGGGAGAATTTAGTTTCGGTGAAGCCATGGCGATTGAGAGTGTTTCAACCGTAACAGAATTTGATTTAGCAGAGATACCAGCATCATTATAAGCCGTGATTTGGCGGGTGTAGCTAATTCCTTTGGTGAGCCCAGTTTCGGTATATGACTGTTGATTCACTTCTTCAATCGTGGTGATAAGATTATTGTTTTCGTCGTATAGTTTGAAACCAGCTACGTAATTACTGTTGTCTGACCAATTCCACGTGATGGCAGTGGAAGAAATTGCCGTTCCAGTAAAACTTGAGGGCGCGGTTGGTTCGGCGTAAGTGAGGACGGAGACGGTTGTTGTGTAGGCGGAATTACCACCGGCGTTATATGAAAGAAGCTTGCGGTTGTATGTTGTTCCTTTAGTAAGACCGGTCTCGGTGTATGTTGCAATTCCTGCGGACAGTGTGGTGATTAACGTGCCGGTACCGGAATACAGTTTGAAACCTGTTTCATCACTGCTGTTATCCGTCCAGTCCCATCTGATTGAGGTGGAGGAGAGAACGGTGCCGGTTAGACCGGATGGCACAGTGGGAGAAGTATCGATGACGATTTGTTTAGTGACGGCAAGGTTGGATGCGGGAACAAAGTTAGTGACGGCATTCTCCGCGGAATCTTTGATTGTTCCCGCCACTGTCTTAACAGTGAGATCACTGCTTTGGTCTCCCGCTTGCACAACGTAGTTACAAGTAGCGGTGCTGGAATTAGTGACAGTAAAATCGCAAGTTTGATCGGTTGCGCCGGTTTCGAGCGTAATTGTACCGGTACCGGTAGATGTGACCGGTTCGGAGAAGGTGAGGTCGATATCAATAACAGTACCCACGCCGTATGTTCCATTGGCTTTGTCGGATGAAACAGTTGTAATGGTTGGGAGAATTGTATCAACCTTAGCCTCATTTGTAGAAGTAAAAATCGCTTGATTACCTTGAACGTCCGAAATAAGATATTGATATTTGTAACAATTACCCGTACTAACAGTTATATCTGTGTATGCACCATCATATTCCATGACAAGTTCAGAAAAGCTTGAATACGACCCACACAATCCATTGGTTAAAGTGGCACTGGAACGCTGAATTTTTCCCGTTGTTAAGTTGAGGCCGGAACCAGTGTCAGAACCAGTGTTATATGTAATCGGCACACTGATTGAAGTATAGAAACCATTTGTATAACTAACCGACCCACCACTTGGAGCGATTGTATCAACAACACTACTCACGCCACTACTTACCCAACCGTCACCGGAACCCCCCAGATACGAAACTCTAAAAAAAGGATCTTCAGAAAGAAGTGTATTTAACCGTATTGTCCCCGTTTCGCTTTGGGAAAAGCCGTCCCCGGAACCGCCCGTATATTGATCAGCAAAAGCAATGCCTGGAAACGCCAATAAAAACATAACAAAACATATGCAAATACCACCTAAAACCGATATTTTTTCTTTATTTATTTGCCACACCATCATTTGTTAAGAATTATACCACGAAATAGCTTTTTTCTTAAACAGTAAGTATCTCCGCTTTCAGCATGATTTATCCAACGATTCACGGCCTTTAATATTTCCTCAAATTCATGCCCCGTTCGCAAACTCCGCTTGCGCAATATCCGTATTTTTTTCAAGAAGCGCAGAATGTTCGCCCTCTTTAGGCGCCGATAATGATTAAAAATACGAAAACCAAGCCAAGGAACCCCAAGGGAACAAAAATAAACTAACGTCTTCTTTTGATGCAGAGCCAGTTTCAGTTTGTCTGAAATATATTCTGTTACTTGCAACTGACGCGCCTGGAGAATTTTTTTATCAGTGCCGAAGATTAAAAAATCATCCATATAGCGTAAGTAAAAATACTCGCGCAAATTAAACTTTACGAAATAATCCAATTCATTCAAATATAGATTGGCAAAAAACTGACTCGTTAAATTACCAATCGGTACACCCTTTCCGGTATCTTTATTCCAAGAAAAAACTATCAGCTCGGCCAACCGCATAGTTTTATCATCCTTGATTTTTTTTCTCAAAATACCAAGCAAAATATCCTGATCGATATTGTTGAAATATTTAACAATATCGCCCTGAAAAACAAAATTATTCCGCCTTAAATAATTTTGACAAACTTTCAAAGCCTTGTGTGTTCCCTTGTCTATGCGACACGCGAATGAATGAAAAACGAAGCGTTTATCAAAGATTGGTTCGACAATTTGACAGAAAGCGTGATGAACAACGCGGTCACGAAACGGCGCCGCGCTAATTTCCCGTTTCTTGGCATATTCCGCGATCCAAAACGTATGATAACCGCCGGGCGCGTATGAGCCATTCTCCAGTTCATTTTGCAAACGCAATATTTCTTTCTCCTTGTTCAAGATAAAATCCGCAACACCGTATTTATTTTTCTTTCCACGCGCCGCTTCATGACAAGCTTTATTTAGGTTTTGGAAAGTGATTATTTGGGCAAATAGGTTTTTAAACGTAATCATTGCAAGTTTTAACTGGCGTGGAGAAGTAGCGTCCTGGTGGGCCGAAAGCCGATATTGTTGTTGCGATCCGCGTTCGTGTTGCCGGCGTTGTTACGGTCTGACACACGCATGTTAGTGGCATCGTTGTTCCAATTCCCGCCACGAATGCCTGTGCGAAGCCAACTCCCTGATAATCTGGGCGGCGATTCCTTACTTTTGAATAACTTTCACCGTAATTACAGCTACCGGCTAAACAAAACATACTTCGCCCTATTTTGGCTTTAAAGTTTTAAAGCCAAGGAAATTGACTTTGGACTAAAAATTGCCTGCTCTCCGGATTATTTTTATGATCCGGAAACTCTAGCATTCTCCCCCACGCCGGTTAAAACTTATTTTTGCGCGCGAGCCCAGCCTCCCACCATCCGACCAATTTCATCGACGGCCTTCGCCTGAAACTCATACTCTTTATTATTAAAAAAATTCAGGTCTTTACAAAGGCGCGTCAAAATACGCAGATAATCCAACATTAGGTTTACATCCGTTAAATTTTTTACGCGCGTGCTGGGTTGATAATTTGCGGTCATTAGGTTTTTCAAAATATCCAACAACAAATTTTCTATCCTATCCCCGAGCAAAAATTTATGATCACGCGGAAACTTTGAAATTTTTGGAAACATCCACAAGATTAAATCATAATGTTTTAGAACGACAGGCGCGAGATTAGCCATAATTTATATTTAGATAAAATTAAAAACAAATTTTCACTACGCGACGCAAAACGATCAAACGGCTAATTAGTCCTGGTGGGCCGAAAGCCGACATTGCCGTAGCGAACCGCGCTCGTGTAGCCGGCGTCGATACGGTCTGACACACGCAAGTAAGTGGCACCGCCGTTCCAATACCCGCCACGAATGCCTTTTCCAGCGGAGGCCACCGGCCATGAAGCAGGCGCGGTAACAGTGCCACCACCATTGGCCGGCACAACAGTTTGCGCGCAATTTATTAAATGCTCCCAATTGTTACCGGCCAAGTCTGTTACACCATAAGGCGAGGCGCCGGTTTGCTCATTTGTTCGCGCGATATCTCCTCTCAAAAAATGCCCAACGTCAACCGGACGAGCTAGCGTGCTATTGTAGGAAGCGAAAAATTTATTCATCGTGGCCGCTCCGGAACCGTCGTTATACGAGTATGTGGCAGTATCCGGCGCGGTGTTGCCCCACGGATACGTATTTGTGTTTGTACCACCAAGGGTGGTGCCCCTGGATGCCTTTTCGAACTCCATTTCCGTCATTGGTCGCATCGCCAGCCAACTGGCGTACGCTTTGGCATCGTCCCATGAAATAAAATTACTGGCGCGATTGGGCACACTGGCTGAGTACCTACTACCATACGCGTTGCCGGCAGTGTAGGTTATTGTATACCCATTTGCGGAAGTGGCGCCAAAACGTGCAGTAGAGTCGGTAGTAGAAAGCATATTCAAAAAATCAGCATATTGCCCTTGCGAAACTTCGTATTTTGCCAAATAAAATGAACCAAATCCGTTTGGCCACCCGGAAGCGGCTCCTGTGGGAATATTTGCGACGGAACTGACCGTTGCTTGCGCGCCACCACCATAATTATTAAAGAGTGCCCCGCCAATACCACCGGCGTTATAAATAAACGCGCCTTCGGGAATTTTAACGGTTTCCAACGCTAAAACTTTAACATTAACAATCGCGTTATCCGCGACGCTGTTTGCACCGTAATTCCAAACCACAGTCATATTTGTTGTCGCGTCTGAAGCCTTAACAAAGGCACCCTGATTATCCGATGACGGCGTAATTGTTCCTCCCGACGCCAGTGTGGCGTGTTTATAACCATCGTTAGGCAAATTAAGCACGTCCGCGCTGTATTTTACGGTTATCCACAAGTAGTCTGAAAAAGCATTGCCGTCCCAAGTAAGATCGCCAAACGCGTTGCTTTGCGACAAATCAAATTTAATCTGCACAGTTTTTGCACTTGTGTTGATATTTTGCAAAGACACATTTGCTACCGCGACGTTATTAGCTGAAGCGGAATTTGCCAGAAATAAGGATGCCGTACAAAACACAAATAACGCCAAACAAACTAGATGATTTTTAGAGAAATGTTTAATGTTCATAATTTTTAAAATTGAAACCTTATCCACAATATAGCACGACTCTCGCTTCACCGCATCGGAACAGATACGCAAGCATATAACCCACTCACCGACCAAAGAAAGTATGAACAATTATTAAGGATAAAAACCACTATATTTTTCACTGCCTGATAAGCTACCCGAATAAATATTACCCGAACTCATATTTTTATACGCCTCGATCTTCCAACCATCAATATTTTTTAATCTAATTTGACGCGAAAATTTTACTCCATAATTACTTTTTTGTTCATAATCGCGCGTTTCTTCCACCAGTACCGTAACCACCCCATTTATAGATTCCGACGGCAAAATCATTTTATAGCTTATGATCTTGAAACTATAACTTTTCCCTGCCAATTCTGCTAAAAATTTTTCCCGATATGTTTTATCACTTTCCCGATTATCCGCAACAAAAAATGCTAGTGAACTATCTAATCTTTCTTGTCTAACATCGTCTTTCATACTATTTTCAAAATCGCTGACTACATTCCGTATTTGATTCTGTTCTTCATCTGAAAAGATTATTTGTTCCTGTATCACGTTATTTTTATTCGAAAACCGTTGATTAACAAACAAAATACCTCCAATTCCTAAAAATAATAAAGCCAAGACAACAATGAAATGTGAAGAATGTGAAGACATTATAAGAATTGTGTTTGTTTTATTGAATAATGCGTAATAAAATAATAGTACAAAAATACACCGGCACTGTGAGCAATCTTAGCACATTTTCAAAGACGTCCAAAATAGCCAACTCGGAAAAAAGCTCCACAATATTTTTTTGACTCGTAAGACTAATTTTTCAAACCCAATCAATCCCAATCTTCAGAGAGTTTTCAAAAACTTTTCGATATATTTGATAAATTCCTCTAAATCGCCCAAATTTTCTTTGATCACCGTCAAGAGCTCTTTCGGTTCTATTTTCCAATAAAGATGCACTAAACGGTTCCTGTAGCCCGCCATTCCTTTAATTTTTTGACTAAAATCCTTCGGCAAGACACTATAATCAGCCAATGACAAAATGACCTGGGTATAATCCTTTTTCTTTCCGTTTTGCGGAATCCGCGACAAAATGTGCGTTCCGATTGTCAAAACCGCTTCAATACCAATCCTCAAATGATAGGCAGACAGATTATAATTGTCATTATCTTTCAAAAATTCATCCAAATCCATTTTTTGGAATCTCTCCAATTCCAAAACAGAGTTTTTAATATCACCTATCCGCTCAACAACTTTTTCTTTGTTGAAATTATCTTCCATCATTTTATTTGGCAGAAAAAGCTAAAACACCCTTAAAATATTCATCGATAAAATATTTATAATCCCTGTAATAATTTCCAATTTGTTCCTCAAAATTCATCGAATTTTCTTCATTTTTTGAATAAATCAATTGACCGTCGTTGATAATTTTATACTGAAAATGCAACAAAACTTCATCAATAAAAACCAAGTCAATCTTTACTTCTGCAAAACACAACGACAAATCAGAAAAAATGTCGCCATACAATTTCCCTCTTTCTTCTTCTTTAGGCAAACCGTTTTTGAATCTTATTCCAACATCAAGATCGCTATCTGCTCTTGCAAAACCGGAAATTCTTGAGCCAAATAAATAAACATCGGCTAAACCGTATTTTTCCGCGATTTCTTTTAGTTTTTCTTTGTCAAATTCAAGCATGATTTTATCATATCACGAATCGAAAAACTTCCAAAACGATATACAATTAATACGTACTAAAAAAACATAACCGACGCGTAATGGCTCACACTCACCCGATCCTGTCTTGTATTTCCTTGATCAATTCTTTAGGCGTCAGTTCCGCTTTCATTAAGAAACCTTTAGCGCCAAGCTTTGTTGCTTCTTCCGCCACTTTGTCGTAGCCGGCATTGGAAAGAATAATAATAGGGCCATTTTGTTTTTTTGGTCTGTTGCTGACAACCTGCATTGATTTAAGAACACCAACCCCATCCAAATTAGGCATCATCAAGTCTAAAAGAACAAGACTGTATCCGCCTTGACGCAATTTGGCGATACCCTGTACCCCATCGGTGGCTGTTTCTAAAATATATCCCGCTTTTGTAATGATTAGCGTATACATCTCTCTTAACGCTTCATCGTCTTCAATAAGAAGAATGGATTTTGTCGTATCGGTGGTCATTTGTTTTTCTTGTCTTTATTGGCTAAGAAGAGATTTTTTGTGGCTCCGTGCTCGAATTCACGGATGATAGTGAAAATCTCTTCCACCGTGTTACGCATCTTTTTAAGCATAGTGGTGGCTTCTTTTGGCGAAAGTTCTGCTTCGTCCAGTTCGGCTAAACCTTGTTTAAGATAGGTTACCGGCTGTCTTAAGTTTATGCCGACTCTGTTGATGGAGTTTTGCAGAAGATTTTCCAGCGCGGTGCTGTCTTTGCTGTCTCCTGTCTCCAGGACGAGGATGTCTTTTTGATCTTGTTGCACCTTAAGAAAATCGCGTCTTAAGGCGAGGGAGACGGGGATAACGGAAAGAAGAGAAAGGAGAAGCATGATGTCGAAACTGCCATTCACGTCACCGGAGAAAAGAAAGATTAAGATAACAGAGAGTGCATAAGCGACAGAGACACGAAACGGATAGATGAAAGCAAGACCAACACCGAGAAGGTAGAGGGTAAAGAAGAACGGAGAGAAAAACCAGCCGGTGACGGAGACTAACGCACAAATGAATAATGCCCAAATTAACAATACCAGTTGGGGAGTGCGCTTGGGAAGAAACTTAAGCAGAAGAAGGCCGGCGCACAGAATCACGATGGCAAAATATAAAACACTATCTAATTTTTCAACGGAAGAGGCGAGAAAAAAGAGGATCGGCAAGAAGAAGTAGGCGACGGTGATGAACTTTAGTTTGTTTTTTTCTTGTTGGAGCATGCGAGTTTATGTTAATTAATGGGTTTATTATACCACTCTTTTTTAAAAGAATACTAATAACTTTTGTTACTTGATCGAATTTACGACCGCCATAAATGCTGTTTCATCAAAAACGGGCTCTTCGGAACCATAACTCATTTGCACCGAAACCAACCTTCCTTCTGATAGTTTTAGATATACGACATCATATGGCGTCGATCCTTCTACGCGAATGTAGCGCATCCCTGAATTTCCCTGCGATGTAGTTATTTTTTCTTGACCTTTAGACAATTTAGCATCTGAATCCTCCGCGTTCTTGGATGTTGTAAGGATTGTTATTGTTTTACCTGGAAGAAATTGTGGTAATTCATTTGCCGAAGGAATTTCCTCTCCACCCTGAATCTGTTTTACCAAACTGACATAATCATTTTCCTGTTTTTCTGTACCCTTTGTAATTGTGAGCACGGAAAATATTTTTGGTGAATTCTTTGCATCCATTGAGACAATTTTAGATGCAACACGATAACCCGCTGGCAAGCTGTAAACAAACTTTCCATCCAAAAAACTGCTGACTTCCGCCTTTGGAGTAGCAGTGCTTTCCGGGCTCGCAAAAATACTTGCCACAGGTGCGCTAGCAGAAGAAACCGGCATTGCCGTGGGATTACCACCAACAACCGACACTTGCGAACCAGGACTATTATTAGCAACCCGATTACCGGCGCCAATCATAGAAAGGATCAGAAGGATTAGCACTCCGCCCAAAAAAGCTCCCGACGTTGCCGAGAAGAAAAGTTTTCTTGTTGATTTGCGCATATTTTTTGTAGTTACGCTTCCTTATTTTCCTGAATCGCGTCGGTCTTCAGGTGGAAAGTATTCTCAATTTTGCGCACATGGTTTTCTAATTCTTTTAAACGGTCTCGACAACTTTTTGCCAATTCTAATCCACGCTCAAACTTTGGCAAATCGCGTTCTAAATCAATGTTGCCTGTTTCAAACTCCGCGACGATTTTTTCGAGCTCTTCGTAGGATTTTGTAAAATTTTGGGTTGGTTTGGATGACATATTTCTGATGAATTTATGATTGAATTAATTGTACCACGATGAAGTACTGTTTTGATACCATCACCGCTCTTCAATTCACTAGCGTCTCGAATAACCTTACCTGCTAAAGTTTTTGTGATTGAATACCCGCGTGCTAATGTTTTTTCGGGATGGATTGAACTGAGCACGCGCTCCACCATTAAAACTTTTTGACCATAACGATTAAGTGTTTCAATATAATTTGTTTGAAGATTTTTATTTAGATTTTGTAGACCGGAAGAATGTTTTTGCAGAGAAAGTGAAAAAAATCTTCCAACATTCGCCATTTGCTGTGCAAGAAACTGCACTTTTTCCACAGACCCCGTCACGGATTCGTGTAAACGATTTACCGCTCTTTGCACACCACGCTCATTAAGAAGAATGTTTTCCTGTACATTTGCCGACAGCTTTCCCGTTAATTCATTAATTGCCGATACCAACTCTTCTCTTGTCGGGGTAAGCAATTCCGCGCAATTGGACGGAGTTGATCCTCGCACATCAGAAACATAATCGACAAGGGTTACATCACGCTCGTGCCCAACACCGGTCATTGTTGGTATTCGTGACCGTGCTAGAGTTCTCACGACAGTCTCGTCATTAAAAGCGTGCAAATCCTCAATGCTACCGCCACCACGTACTAAAATAAGCACATCTAAATCTGGCGATACCTCATTTAGTTTATCGATGGCGGAACAAATTTCCGTCACAGCTTCACGCCCCTGCACGGAAACCGAAACGAAATTAATTTCAATTCCACCTCGTCGCGCTTTAAGTACCTTAATAAAATCTGTATATGCCGCCGCATCAGAAGATGTAATCAGCCCAATTTTTTCGGGAAAACGCGGTAATCGTCTTTTTCGTGCCGTATCAAAAAGCCCTTCTGCTTCCATCTTCTTTTTTATTAACTCAAAGGCTCGCTTAAGAGCACCCTCTCCGGAAGGCTCAATAATTTCCACGTTAATACTGAATTTGCCAAATTTTGGATAAATTCTTGGAACACCCCAAACCCGCACTTTCATTCCCTCCTCGATAGGTGTTTTTACGCGAAAAAGCATCGCAAAACAATTAATAATTGCCGATTCATCCTTTAGGCTGAAATACATCCATTTCCCCTGTGAAATGTGTAAATCACAAACTTCCCCCTCGACCCATGCCACCTGATCAGCCATTACCGAATTTACTTGTTCGATAAACTGCGTAACCGTTAGCGGTTTAACATTATCCTCTAAACCTTCCTCGTGATGTGGCATTCCGGTCACGAATTATTTTTCCTCGCTCTTCTTTTGGAAAAATGCCAGATAAATTATTTCGATGATACCGAATGTATTAATAAGCAAAATTCCAATAAACCATGGTAGTTGTTTATTTTTGGCGGCCCGCCAAAGCGCAAACCCCTTCCATGGGATAGTCCAGATCATTAACAAAAACAACCATTGCATTTTTGTCGGATCATTAATAATTTGTAATACATAGTTCGTTTCCATTTGTTAATTATGCTCGGCCATTATTTTAAATACAAGTCCGAGAATAGTGAAAACCGCCGCAATCACTCTGCCCAATGGCAAACTAAGCGAAATACGGCGGAAAGGTCGATCATTGACCAAGTTGTGGCTTCGTCCATGGGCCAGTGCGGGGTCAGTTACCCATGGCCCTTTTCCCCCCTTCTTTAAAGAACAACGTTTCGATGTTAATTGGCGTTTTTTTACGCCAAGACTAATGGTGCCTTCCATTACCACCCAAATCACCTCCTTCGGCAGAAGTGCGCACCAAGTGCCCGCCTACATGACGGACATCAAAATACTAACAGTATTATCTATTTTGTCAAGCCCTTTTGTCTTTTTTTTCTTCTAATTGCTTCCAAGCAACATCAAAAATTGCCTTAAATGAGTCCGCAATATCCACGTGTTCAATTAATACTCCGATAATTTTCTTGCGAAAAGAAACAATAGACAACAATGGTCCATGAACTGAAAAATGCGCTTTAATCGGTAGTTTTTCCCACGGAATATATCTACTTTCAAGAAGTGCTTTTTTATCCGACTCAATAGTGCGATGTACTCCCTTACTTGTTGTGTAAATATTATATGACTTTATCCCCGCCTTTACTCTTACACCACGAATTTCTTCGTCATATTCATTCGAGGACGATGGAAAAAGATCCTCCATAACATCATCAGAACCCATACTGTAGACTGGCTCGCTACTAATTTCAATAAATTCACGTTGTAAGTTCTTTAACCCTTCCCTACCCTCAAAAAGACGGATAGACGGTCGTTCCTCAGACAATGCGTACAATGCCCTTAATTCAGGCAACAAGTGCTGTAAGCGCACTCGTTGCTCATGGATATCGCGTTCTCGTTTGCGAATAAGGACATCTAAATCTTCCGGTGGTGAAGCGATAAAAACCGTTTTTTTACCGATCAAGCCTTTTTTACAAAGACCCTTATGAATCAATGATTCCAATACAACATACGCCGTAGGACGCACAATAATTGCTTTTTTCGATATCGTTTGAACAGGTGCTTGTCCAAGTTGAAGCAACGCCAGATATACCGCCGCTTCTTTTTCCGTCAACCCGAGGGTTTCAATATATGATTGTATTTCCATATTTATTTATTAACACACAATCAATAACACCACAACCTTGTATCATAATTAACAAATATCCAGAAAACTACCGTTTTATCTTCAGTGCGTCGGCAATAATTACAATATTTAAGCCAAACACTAAAACAATAATTCCCACTATCAATGCGTCAATAAATTTATTTCTTTGTTCCAATACGACCAATGGCTTACCGACAAGAACGGAAAAGCGAAGAGATGAACTTCCTTGATTATTCATTTGCTCCACGCGCTCTTTCAGGCTATCCGAAATTGCGCTCCCAAGATCTATTGCCTGTTTTTCATTACTAGCAGAATAGGACACGGTGACAAATTGGCCGGATACTTTTTTAACCAAAAATATTTTTTCCATTTTTCTCATTGAACCGACCACCAACGGAACGTTTGCTTTCGCATATATGCGTGCCACAAAATCAGGTGACCTAAACCAGCTTACTAGGGTACTGGTAAACAAGTCCGCCGCCTGCAATGCATAATAACCATCATATTCATAATTTTCTGTCGCTGGTCTTACTGGAACAGGGATCGTAATATCTACAGATGCGCTTTGTTCTTTCGACATACGTGGAACAATAATAATCGTCGCTATCATTGCAATAATGGCGGTAATAATAATTGTCTTAGTCCACTTACGAATTATTTCATTAAACTGAGTCATATTAAAACTTTATCATGTACTCGTTTACGAGGAAAACGCGCCCATTCCCTATTTATCATTTCCATAAAATTTACCTTAAATCGTTCGGTACTAAATTGCAACGCTTTTCGTCTTATTTCATTTGAATCAATTTTGATATTTTCAAGTTTCTGAATTGCTTCACAAAGCGAATCTACTGTTTGCTCAGCAAAGAAGATACCGGTAATTCCACTGTCGACAGTTTCAAGGGCTCCTCCGCCAGCAAAGGCAATGACGGGCCTCCCTGACGCTGCTGTTTCCAAAATTGTTAACCCAAAATCTTCCTCTTGAGGAAAAACAAATGCTCGACATTCAGAAAACATTTTTTTAACTTTTTCATCTGATAAAAAACCATGAAATTTAATATTAGGAGAAGCAATTTTTTTTAATTTCTCTTCTTCGGGACCGGTCCCGACAATATCCAATGGCAACCCAAGGCGATTAAAAGCTTCGATTGCAAGATCAATTCGTTTGTATGACATTAAGCGACTAACAACAAGAAAACGATCGCTAACAACATTGGCAATTGCATATAATTCACAATCTACCGGCGGATAAACTACCTCTGCATCGCGTTGGTAATATTTTTTAATGCGCCTTGCCACAAAATTGGAAATAGCGACAAATGTATCCACTCGATCAGCCGCGAATGAATCCCAGAGGCGTACATAGGTTAAAGGAAATGGAATAAGTGAACGCAACCAAAAAGGAACGGTAAATTCACGAACATACCGATGGCTATCATCCCACACGTAACGCATCGGCGTAAAACAATAAGAAATGTGCAAAGTATTTGGGCCCGTTATGACTCCCTTACCAAATGAATGAGACGCGGAAATCACTAGATCATATTTTGACAAGTCAAACTGTTCAATAAGAATCGGCATCAACACCGGAAATAGTCTGTGGCGTGATCGCGCCAAGGGAATATTTTGCAAAAAACTTGTCTTAATGCGAAATGCGTCAATTCGGCCTTCTGTAATATTTCTATCATGAACAAGAGTATAAACCGGAGCCTCAGGAAACATATCCATCAAAACACTCAAGACACGCTCACCCCCTCCAAATTGCGTCAAATAATCGTAAACAATAGCTATTCGCATGCGACCAATATACTACGCGACCATTTCGCTGGCGAATAATCTGTTTCCTATCCTCAAACGGCCGTGCGGTCCCACAATAGCTTCCAGATTGTGCGAAAAAATATTTGCAAATCCAACTTCATGTTCCACTGTTCAATGTACTGCGTATCCATAGTTGCTTCATCTTCAAACAACAATTCAGAACTACCGCTCGATTGCGCAAGACCGGTCATACCCGGTTTAATTGTAAACAAACGGCGATGTTCTTTACGGTATTGAGCAATTTCCTCCGGCAGATGAGGACGAGGTCCAATCAAACTCATTTCATTGCGAAGAACATTCCAGAGTTGTGGAATTTCATCAATTCGATATTTCCTAAGCACTCTTCCGACCCGAGTTATTCTTGGATCATTACGCATTTTAAATAGTGGTCCATTTCTCTCATTTTGCGACATCAGCTCTTTCTTTTTTTTCTCCGCGTCATCAACCATTGTTCTAAATTTAACAATTCTAAAAATTTTCTTATTCTTCCCTATTCTTTTTTGTTTAAAAAATACTGCTCCAGGAGAATCCCAAGCAACTAAAAACCCAATAACAGCGAAAAAGGGCGACAATAAAATTAAACCAGTAATCGCCCCAAATAAATCAAATATTCTCTTTGCAACGCGACCCCACCCATCCAACGGGGTACGTCGTAGCTCCACCAACGGATAACCCGCCAACGTGCGCGTTATTACATTGGATGTTCTTGTCGAATATAGATTTGGAACATATTTATATTCAATTTTATAGTCTTCACAGAAATCAAGTAGCACAAAAGTCTCTTTTTCAGGCAAATATGGATCACACTGAATTACTTCATCAATTAAGTGTTTATTGTTAAGCTCATTAAGTTTAACTTCATCAACATGCTTTAAATGAGCAATGACTTTATAGCCTATTCTTTTTTCTTCCTTAAATTTCTTCTTTAAATTTTCCGCCACAACAGTATCACCAACCAAAACAATCAAATGCGCCCCCACACTCTTTTCAAACAATCTAATTTGAATATAACGAATAATTCTTCTAACAATTGTTATTAAAACAATCGATGAAAGCCATGCCGTAACCAACAAGAACCGTGATTGAAACAATTCAGCCCTAAAAAACATCCAACCGATTACTGTTGCGACACTTAGAGTAGAGCCGGCGCAAATTTTAGTAAACTCTTCAAAGCCCCGCCGTGTTGACCCCATAGAATAAAGACCCAACAAGGCAAATATTACCACCGTTAAAACAGCAACAATCGCCACAAGCACCAAGTATTGTCGCAATGGTAAATCAAATCTAAACAAAACCGGTCTGATTTCAGCAAAAAAAGGACTTACACGAATTATGTATGTTAAAAAACTTGCCGCCAATATGGCTACCAAATCCACAGGCACAAGGATTGCGTCAAAAAATATTTCTGAACGTTTCATAAAATATATAGTACTCTTTCCTAAAATTATTTAACTCCAATTATCACAATATAACAAGAATGAAGATGCTCCAGCGGAGGGTGGCTATACGCCGGGTTCTGTACCAAAATTATTCAGGAGCGCAATAATACTTTGGCAATAGTCATCTATCTTGAGCATACTTTGCAGTACACCTCCTCTGCTTTTTAAACAGAGAGCTCGCTACCTTTGTTTGCGATTACACCAGGTGGGGTTTGCCCCGCCGTCCTGTCACCAGGACAACGTGTGGTCTCTTACGCCACAATTTCACCCTTACTCTTCGATTCAGAGCTTATCCTGAACTTATCGAAAAGCGGTTTGTTTCTGTTGCACTCTTCGCCCTGCAAAAGCAGAGTCCCTAGCCTTCACCGCGTGATCGCGAAGCGATTTTCGTGATTCGGCTGGTTGGTGTTACCAATCGCCTTTGTCGTTGTCACAATTAAGTGAACAACGGGTGCCCGGACGTTCCTCCCTTTCGGGCGACCATCCACCACCTTCCGCATTCAATATAGTAATGTATTTTCTCTTTTTTGTCAAACTTATTTCGTGCAACCTCTCACTCAAATAAAAGTTGGTACCAGTTATGCATAAAAACCTCTCCAAATCATCCATTCCCGCTTGAGCGGGAATCCACGTCGTAACAATAGCGCTTGGACCCCCGTTTTTACGGGGGTGGTGGTTTTTCAAGTAATTTGATAATAACCACGAACTTTCAAGCGAGTGAGCAGTTACTATTTCGTGTCCAACGCCATGTTCACTAATTTGTCTGCCGCCTTGTTTTTTTCGCGAGGAATTGAAATAAAAACAATAAAATCAAATGTATCCCTCAACGCAAAAACCTTACTGGCCAATTCAATCATTTTGGGATCCTTAATTCTATATTCTCCTTTTATTTGCTTTACAACCAATTCACTATCCAAATAACATTCAACCTCGGTCACATTGTTTTTCTGCGCCTCTTCAAGGCCACGAATAATCGCACGATATTCCGCGACATTGTTTGTAGCAATCCCGATTTTTTCCCCAATTTCTATTTTCTTATGTGGCAATTCAATAACCACGCCAATTGCCGCCGGGCCGGGATTGCCACGCGAACCACCATCGGAATGAATAATTGCTTTCATGTCTTGTGTGACAATCTTATCATCTGCATTCAATTGCGCCAAAATTTTTTCTAATCGGAGACCTGAATATCGACAACCATCAGATCTACGGTAGTATTCCCCCTAAATTCATTAATTTTCAATTCACACAAAACATCCGCTGTTAGACCGATAGTTAATTCAACATCTTTATTCCAATAAAAACATACCCCCGCCATTGTTCCATTACTAAAATCGGGATGATAAAATACAAATCTTTTATGCTCTTTTGCCGATCCAATATCTCGCATTTCCTTTATTTCCAAATTTTTGAGCATGAATATCGGCCGATCATTCCCTTCTCCGTGTGGCTCCAGACACTTCAAAACCTGAGCAAAATTCAAATCAATTAGCGTTTTTTCGATCTCCATGTCGTATGAAACTATTTTATTTTTGATTTTTGTATCAAATTTCAATTCATTAAAATAATCAACAACTGACGCTAGATTCTTAGTAAGGAAAGAAAAACCGCCGGCGGTAAAATGCCCACCATATTTCACTAAAATTTCATTCGCACCCGTAAGAATTTTTACTACGTCAACCAATCCATCACCACGAATAGAGCCTGTACAATTTTCTTCTCCAATGTTTACGACAGCCGTTGGACGATTATATTCATCAGTCAATTTACCCGCCAAAATACCCAAGATACCAATCGGCCAATGACCCGCCACAAACATAACACTGGGAAGATTTGTGGTGTTTTTTAATCCTTCTTTTATTTCTTTTATTGCATCAGAAGTAATCGCGCGCCGTCTATTATTCAATGCATCTAATTCCAAAGTTAATTTTTCTGCCTCAAGATGATCTTTCGTTCTAATCAAAGCATAAGCAAGATCGGCATGTTGCATTCTTCCCGCGGCATTCAAGCGAGGAATAATTTTAAAAGCCAAATTTTCTGCATCTAAATTGTTTTTATACATGCCGGAACGGGCCATTAATGAAACTAATCCTGGACGTTTTGTAACAGCAAGCACTTTAAGACCAAATTTAACAATTTGTCGATTTTCTCCGTTCATAGATACTCGATCCGCGATTGTTCCCAAAGCGGCTAAATCCAAAAGCCATTTTGCTTCATCTTCTCGATCAAAAAATGCCAACAAGCTTCGCGCGAACTTAAAGGCCAACCCTGCCGCACACAATTCTGGAAATAAATACTTACTATCGGTACGATGTGGATTAACGACTAGAGCATTCGGTAAAATACCAGGAACAACATGATGATCAATAACGACAACCTCTACACCACTTTGCACAGCTAAATCAATGGCCTGATGCGCGGAAGAACCATTATCGATTGTGACCAATAAATCCGCCACTTTTACAATCTTTTCCACAGCCAACACACTCAACCCATAGCCATCATCTTCACGATGAGGAAGAAACACCTTAACGGAAATTCCAAGTTTTTCAAAAGTCTCTGCGAGTATTGCCGTTGAAGTAACACCATCAACATCATAGTCCCCGTAAATTGCGACTCGCTCTTTTTTTTCTTTTGCAATAATTATCCGATCAATACTTTGACGAAAATCCGGAATATCATCCGCATTTAAAAAAGCTTCTTCATAGGTGGGATTAACTATTTCCCCATTCAACATAGTCAAACCACGAATACTGGCCAGGTTAATTAATGCTGTATTTACAGTATTTCCACCTACGGAACTTATGAAACTCTCCCATTTATTTTCATTTATCATTTATTTTAATTTCTTTCCTGTCATCTCCTTCAATGCCGATTTTTGACGGTAACTAGTAATGACGATGACAATTAATTGCTCGATATTATTCATGTCTCATTATTCAAATTAAGCAAAGCAAGTAATTTATTTTCTGAGCCAAAAGAGGTGCAACCTTCCATACAAATTGGTATCTATATATGTTGCATGAAGTTTAGAATAGGCTTTATCCGACAATAACGCGGATGCAAAAATAGTCAGTCTTCTATATAGCAGATACGTCAACGCATACCGATGTCGTTCAAATACCGGATAACTCCCAGTCAAAGCAAGCCAAACGGCCGAGAAAATTTTGCCATTCATGCGCAACCACAAAATACGTTTCTGATTTATCTCCAAATCCATTCGTGCGATATATTTTTTAGCCCGGTAACCTGTTTTCTGAGAATGAAACTTGATCTGTTCACGCAATTCAACATAAGTAGCAATATCGCGCTCTAGTGTTTTTATACTAAAGGGCTTATTTTCCCAAGTATTATTAGCATGAATTCGGTAAGAGTGTAGATGTTTTTTAATAAATCGTATTTTTTTCGCGTAAAAAGGAATAACACTCTGCAAAACAATATCGGGATATGCCCTTTCTTCCGGTATTTTTCCAATTTGCAACAAACATTCCACTCTGATCGATATCCCACTTGTGGGAGGCGCAAAGGGTATCCGACCAACAAGATATTCATGCAAATGATCCTCTGATAGATAATCGGGATTTGAAACATCTTTATTTGGGTACGCGCCGATTACTTTTTTAGCCTCGTTTATTACCCGCAAATAATTATAAACAACATCAATCTCATTATCGCTCTCAAATAATCCAACCACTTCACGTAATTTATTTTTGTCCCAAAAATCATCAGCGTCTAAAAAACATACGTACTTACCACTCATCTTCTCTATGGCAGTATTTATTGCGGCCGAATGCCCACCATTTTTCCTGTAAAAATATTTAATTTTACCGGAATATTTTTCCTTAAGTATTTTCGCCGTATTATCTGTTGAACCATCATCAACAACAATAATCTCAACCTTCGCGAGTGGATAATCTTGCGCAAAAACACTATCAATTGCCTCTACAATAAAACGCTCAGTATTATAGGTACAAATTACAACAGAAACCATGAATTTATTTTCCATAAAATCCTTTGCGCACTGCGTTTTCAGCGATGCCTTTATTTTTGAAGTACTTTATTGCGCAAGTTCTCGCTCTATGGCCAGCAACCTATTGTATTTTTCAACACGTTCACTTCTCGACAAGCTCCCAGTTTTAATTTGTCCCGCATTTGTACCAACAGCCAAATCCGCAATAAACGTATCCGAAGTTTCACCGGAACGATGTGAAATAACTACACCGTAATTATTTTTTTGCGCCAAAGAAATTGTCGCTAAAGTTTCCGAAAGTGTTCCAATCTGATTTACTTTTACAAGAATTGCATTTCCGGCTTTAACATCAATTCCCTTTTGTAATCGTTCAATGTTGGTGACAAAAAAGTCATCTCCGACAATTTGGATCCCTTGCGTTCCAAATTTTTCGGTCACCTGCGTCCAACCCTGCCAATCATCCTGACTTAGTGGATCCTCAATTGATGAAATTGGAAACTTTTGCACCCACTCGCCATAAAGTGAAATCAATCTTTCCCGCGAAAGTTTTACCGCCGGAGCAGCTAACATGTAAGCGTCTTCCGATTCACGATAAAACTCGCTTGCCGCAACATCCAAGCCGAATTTAATATCAGTATTAAGTTTATAACCCGCTTGATCTACTGCCTGCACCAAAACTTCCAGCGCTTGATCGTTACGCTGTAATTTTGGAGCATAACCACCTTCATCTCCTACTGCGGTAGAATAACCATTCTTTTTCAAAATACCGGCCAATGTATGGAATATTTCCACACCAACACGTAATTTGTCTTTAAAATCAGTGGCTTGAGGAATAATCATGAACTCTTGCACATCCAAACCGGAATCAGCGTGCGCGCCACCGTTAATAACATTCATCATTGGAGTAGGCAATAAATAACTACTTTCTTTTATGCCCGAAATTTTCCTTAAATATTCATACAATGGTAGCCCGCGAGATTGACTTACCGCCCTTGCTACCGCCAAAGACACTCCTAAAATGGCATTAGCTCCCAAACGTTCTTTATTTTTAGTACCATCCGCATCAATCATTAATTGATCAAGTGCTTTTTGATCTTCAGGATCCTTTCCAATAAGTAACTTTGCAATTTCTCCATTCACATTATTCACTGCCTTCATAACCCCTTTTCCACCAAACCGTGCTTTATCACCATCGCGTAATTCATGAGCTTCATGAATACCGGTTGAAGCACCAGACGGGACAGATGCTTCTCCAATTACCCCATCTTCCAAAACAACATTCGCTCTAACGGTCGGGTTACCACGAGAGTCTAAAATTTCTTGCGCGAAAATATTTTTAATTGTCGACATGTTTGTAAAATTAAGAACGAAGAACTTCTATTACCGGCATCTTATCCCCTTCCATTAGAGCGATCATCGCCCCACCCCCTGTAGAAATATGATTAAAACCATTTATTAAATCCATCTTATAAAGAGCAATTACCGTATCACCACCACCCACAACAGCGTATACATGCGCCGAGTGCATCGCTTTTGCCAATTCTCGTGTACCTTCCATAAAATCAGGTAATTCAGTTTTTCCCATTGGACCGTTCCAAACACACGTCCCGGCCTTACTAACGATTTTCGCGTAATCTTCGCTTGTTTCCGGACCAATATCATAAATAGAATCTTCTGCAGTTACAGTACCGCTTTTCAGGACCAAAACCCGACTGGTGCCCGTTGCGATATCCGTACGTAGTACTCTGACATCGGTTGGAACATGAATTTTTCCACCGTATTGAACTAACAGCTCCTTCACAAAATCTAGCATTCCCGGCTCAGAAATTGAATTACCAATATGCAATCCTTGCGCCTGAATAAACATATTCGCAACTCCTCCTCCGGTAATCAAATGATCAACCTGTGGAAGCAAATTTTTTAAAAGTGCAGCCTTTGTTTCAATTTTAGCACCGCTAATTGCCGCAACTACGGGACGTAACGGATCAGACATTACCTTCTCAAGCACTGCCACCTCTTTTGAAAAATGTAACCCCGCGTAACTAGGCAATAAACTTGTTATTCCCAACATTGACGTGTGCGAACGATGAGAGTTAGCAAACGACTCATTTACATAAATATCACCTAATACGGCCAACTCTTTTGCAAAAATATGGTCGTTTTTTTCTTCTCGTTTATCAAACCGAAGGTTTTCCAAAAATACGATTTGACCATTCTTCATCGCTGAAACCGCTTCATGAACCGTTAGACCAACTGTTTTATCTAACACCATTATCTCAAATCCCAAATGCGTAGCTAGTTTTTCCGCGATTGTTTTTACCGATAATTTTTCATTCACCTTTCCTCCGGGGCGCCCCATGTGCGTCATCAAAATCACTCGCGCACCACGACTAACCAAGTCTCTTATTGTGTCAGTACAACTAAAAAGACGAACCTCGCCACCAAGTTCTACTTCACCGTCCTCAATGGCAACGTCACCATCAATACGCACCAAAACACGCTTTCCTTTTACTTCGACGTTAGAATTTATTGTTCGTAAACCTGACACACTCTTAGATTAATTTCTTGAACCAATAACAACAGCTTGTTCAACCAAACGATTAGTATAACCCCATTCATTATCATACCAAGCAACAACCTTGATTAAATTACCAGCCACAACATTAGTTAATCCAAGATCAACAATTGACGAATGGGGGTCACCAATAAAATCACTTGAAACAGCAGGTTCATCCGTAACCGCCACTATTCCTTCATATCGTTCGCTTTTAGAAGCCGTTATTAGCACCTCATTAATTTCTTCTTTGGTAGTGTCCTTTTTTACTAAAATACAATAATCGGCAATAGAAACTGTTGCCACGGGAACACGCATCGAAAGACCATCAAATTTTCCCGTTAACCCCGGCATTGCTTGTGCAGTCGCCTTCGCGGCCCCCGTAGTAGTTGGAACAATATTATAACTTGCGGCTCTTGCGCGTCTTAGATCCTTACTCGGACCATCTACCAAATTTTGCGCCGATGTCATTGCGTGAACCGTCGTCATCATCGCTTTTTCAATCCCAAAATTTTCTTCAATTATTTGTGCCAAGGGTGTAATACAGTTCGTCGTACAAGAACCATTGGAAATAATCTTTTGATCAACTAATTTATCCTCATTTACACCCAGCAGAATAGTATCTACACCTTCACCATCCGCCGGAGCGGAAATAATTACGTGTTTCGCACCCGCCGTAATGTGTGCGTCAGCTTTTTCACCGGTCGTAAAAAAACCGGTGCATTCCAACACAACGTCCACACCCAATTTCGACCAAGGCAAATTTTTTGGATCTTTTTCCGCCGTGACAGGGATCGCTTTCCCATCCACAATCAGATTGATTTGATCAAAACTAACCGAACGGCCATAGCGACCATAAATCGTGTCATGCGAAAGTAGGTGAGCCAACGTTTTAGTATCCGTCAAATCATTAATCGCTACCACTTCCAATTCTTTTTTTTCGAGGGCAATTTTCAACGCCGCACGCCCAATACGACCAAATCCATTGATTGCTATTTTTGTAGTCATGAAATCATTATAGCAGGGTGTAGGGGGTAGCGTGTAGGGGGTAGGCTAATGCGTCGTTGAGGGTCTGTCCCTAAACCACATTGGGTTCAGGGTCGAACTTGCTTGGCATCAAAATAATATTTTAGGTTTTTCTTTTCGCAGGAGAATCCATAAAGTAACCGTTGTGTTATTGGGCAGTCCCGCGTTAGCCAAATCATCCACCGTGTCATTCCTGCCCGTGAGCAGGAATCCGCGTCGCACAGTAGGGTCCGTCACTGGCCGAAGCCAGGGCCGGACCCTGGTTGGCACAGCAGTCGTTATTATCGCAACCCCGCGTTTCCTAATCGTTGCACCAAAGCTGTCAAAACATTCACGGTTTGTTTATTCAACTTCCCACTCGCAATCAATTTCTCAACCTTGTTGGCAAAATCCCGATAATCACCTTTTATTTCCTGTAATAACATCACGGCTGTTTTTGTTTTCTTCCCAGCCAAGGCCGTTTCATAAGCCCCCATTTATTATCTTCAATATCCTGATACATCAGCTTTTTATCAAAAGAGGCCATCATGCCAGGAACTATCACAACGGGACGTTGGATTTCGGGTTTTTCCTCCTCAGCGTGAACCGGTGCAGTGGAAAAAAGAAAAAACAGCGAAAAAATTACAAGCAGTAAGTTTCTATTTTTGCTACATACCATAGTAGCTACGAATACCAATTATTGCGACAAGATAATCAACCACGTCGGGCACATAAAAACCAGCAATAAGAAGTACAATACTTAATACAAAAATTACAAAAACTAAGCTCCTCGTAATTAATTTATTTTTCTTTTTTCTCCCATAAACCCATAACCATGGAAGCAAAAACATTAAGTATGGCAACACAATCAAGAACAAATCAAATAATTCCAAAAATATAACTATGTATTTATCTTGAATATCATTTTGAAATTGTTCAGGATTCTCCCCTATTAATTTAAGTAAGATATCCACAATCATAATTATATTTTATCACTCCACACGATAAAACAAAAAATCATTTTTGTTCAAACATCCACCTTTGCTTCACCTCGTAGGTGGTGCAGGTATTCTATTCGTTTTGCGCGTTTTCGATTGCTGTTTTCCTGTATTTTGCCATCTCCAAATCTTTTTTGAGCTCCATGTTTCTTTCTTTTTCCATAATAATCATACTTTCAAGCGCCATGGCGGAATATTTGAAATCTTCCCTTAATTCTGCCCCGATGTCTTGTTTATTCATCAAAACATTTTCAATTCCCTGTTTCGCGATTAATATTTCCGACTCTTCATCTGATGCTTTAATTTCTATTTCCATTTTAGCGATTCTATTATTCACATCTTCGAGTAACCGCTGTTTAAGATTAGTCATTTTTTGGATTAATTATTAATTCTGGTTAATTATTCTTTCACCATCTTATAATGCTTTTTAATTCTCTCCAGATACTCCTCATCCAAAATCATTTTCTGCCACATTTCTAGAAATTTCGAAGCATTCTCCGTTTGCCTACCGGCCGAATCCAAATATGCCCCAACCATTTCACGCCCAAGCGGATCACCATGCATCCATTTAACATAATAATTCGCTTTCTCCCAACCAAAGCCGATGGTGGCCAGTAATTGTGAGGGATTTTTTATGTCGTAAACATTAATCATCACTTTACGGCAATCGCACTTTGGATCGTCGCAAAAACTTTCCAGAAAACAATAGGTGCCACGCGGAATACTTAAACCATCGTCCAAAATACTGACGATTAAAGATTCCTGTTCCGCGACTTCCGGAAATTTGTTAATAAATGGAACGAAAATCATATTACATTCATATTAATATTAAACACTACCAAACGGCAAACGACGAGATAAACTACAAAGTTATTCTTCCCTTTCCGTGTTTGCCCAGAGTTCTAAATACTGATTATTACGTATTATTTATTCCGCAAACTTACCGCCTGAAATATCGAAGAATCTTTCGAAATATCTTGTCAGTTTATCAATAACGCTCTCACGCTTTTTAGTACGTTCTCCTGTCGGTGAAAAGCGAGTTACCGGTGGTAAAACTTTTGATATTGCGGTTCCTGTTGTCGCCACGCTTCCATCACGAAATGAATTTTTAACAAATTGATACGTTGCATCACGATCCAGTCCTTCATAATCAATAATCTTTTCAAGCTCCTCAACCTTTTTCTTGTCCACGAATTTCTGCCAATCATCGTCAACCACTGAATGGATATCAAGTGAGGTAATGAATTGGTTAATAAGATCTTTTTTGTTTCGTAATTCAACGCTGGAGTCTATCGCCTTATTGATATCAACCAAAATTTCGCGATTTTTGTTGTGGTCTTCATGATACCTCTTGATAAGCCCCAATATAAAATCAATATTAATTTCCACTTGCTTGATAAGCTCCATTTCGAATACTAAATCGTCATTAATATTTTCCTGCTCATCATCTGTGCCTTTACGAAATTCGTTGTAAAGGTCGATATACATACTGTGATAATCCTGCACGTCCCGTTCGGTTAAAATCTCATTACCGGCAAACTCGTCAAAAGTAGTCAAAATATTACGCACTCGCAATATCCCACCATAGAGCTTAATAAAATCCTTTTGATCTTGCTCACCCACAATTCGTTCGCCAACAGGAAACTTTTCCAATAGTTCGACTACCATGCTTTTGTATCCGCGCACTTCTTTATTGTCCTTGATATAGCCGTTGTAATAATTTTCGTATGCTTTTAGAAGCACTACTCCGCCCGCTTCTTTATCACCAAAGAGAGCAATGGATTCATTAGTTGCTTTCTCTAAATTACGGAAACAAACAATGTTTCCGAAGGTCTTCACGCTATTTAAAATTCGATTGGTACGCGAAAATGCCTGCAAAAGTCCATGCAATCTTAAATTTTTATCCACCCATAGCGTGTTGAGAGTCGTGGCATCAAAACCGGTCAAAAACATATTAACCACAATAAGCACATCAATCTCGCGATTTTTTACTCTAAGGCTGACGTCTTTGTAATAATTTTGAAACTTATCAGATGAAGTATCATAGGACGTCCCAAACATCGCGTTGTAATCAACAATGGCCTTATCAAGAAAATCACGGGAACTCACATCCAGCCCACTCGTGTCCTCGGAGTTTTCATCAATCATCCCATCCGCATCCTCATCATTCACTCCAAAACTGTAAATTGTTGCTACTTTCAGTCGCTTGTCACTGGGCACATCTGAAAGTTGTTTCATAAATTCTGCGTAATATTTTTTTGCCACATCAATAGACGCAACGGCAAAAATGGAGTTGAACCCCGCCAATCGCCGATCCTTCAGCTTATAAAAACTATTGCGCTTGGTCTTTTGGTCAAAATGTTCGCGAATATACTTAACAATATTTGCCAAGCGTTTTGGCGATGCAAGCACGGCCTCCCGATCAATATCCCGAACCTGCTCATCCTCAATATTTTCCGCCTCATGAACTGTAGAAACATAATCAACCTTAAACGGCAAAACATTTTTATCTGCGATTGCGTTCACGATTGTGTAAGTATGCAATTTGTCACCAAATGCCTGCTCGGTAGTTTTTAAATCCGGTCGTCCGCCGGACGAAGCATTCTTGGCAAATATCGGCGTACCGGTAAAACCAAACAGATTGTAATTCTTGAATGTCTTGGTAATCGCCGCGTGCATATCACCAAATTGCGAACGGTGACACTCGTCAAAAATCAAAACGACGTGTCCATTAAAAATGCCGTGCCCCGCATTGCGTCCAATAAATCTATCAAGTTTCTGAATAGTTGTAATTATTATGCGAGCATTTGGATCTTCCAATTGCCGTTTCAAAATCGCCGTACTGGTGTTGCTGTTGGCCGCACCCTTCTCAAACTTATCGTATTCGCGCATTGTCTGATAATCCAAGTCCTTACGGTCAACCACAAAAACTACTTTATCTATATAAGGTAACTTGCTTACCAGTTGCGCAGTCTTGAAACTCGTCAATGTTTTTCCCGATCCTGTTGTGTGCCATATATAGCCACCAGCCTCAGCGGTACCAAGTTTTTTGTAGTTTGTGCTTACTTCAATACGACTCAAAATTTTCTCTGTCGCTACTATCTGATAAGGTCGCATTACCAAAAGCTGTCGATCAGTCGTGAATACGCAGTATTTGGTTAAGATATTTAAAAGCACATGTTTAGCGAAGAAAGTCTTCCCAAAATCCATCAAATCCGTAATCGGTCGATTGGTGGCATCCGCCCACCAGCTGGTAAATTCGAAGCTATTGCTTGATCTTTTACCTTTCTTAACCGCACCCTCACCAGTTTCTTTGATATGCTCGGAGCGGACGGTGTTGCTGTAATATTTTGTATGCGTGCCATTGGAAATAATAAACAATTGAACGTATTCAAAAAGCCCTGACGCTGACCAAAAACTTTCACGACTATAACGGTTGATCTGATTAAATGCTTCGGCAATCGCCACACCACGGCGTTTGAGCTCGATGTGCACCAAAGGCAAACCATTCACCAACACCGTCACGTCATAGCGATTAGCGCGTTGACCTTCGTCTGTTGTGTATTGATTGATTACCTGCAAACTATTGTTATGAATGTTTTTCTTATCTATCAAATCAATTGTCTTAAAATTACCATCGTCCAAATTTAGAATCTTCCTATGATCTTCTTGAATAGTGGCGGTCTTTTCGGCAATACTTTGATTTTGGTTAGCAAGTTCACTGGCAAAAAACCGTTCCCATTCGCCATCGGTAAAAGTAAACTCATTGAGTTTCTCCAGCTGTTTACGCAAATTCAATATCAAATCAGCTTCGGTGGTGATGGACAGATAATCATATGCTTGCGTCTTAAGTTGTTTAATAAAAGCTCGCTCCAAATCCGCCTCACTTTGATAATTCGCATCATGAAGAATATTTCCACCGACAGGATACTGCGCGACCACCGTACTTTCAGGATTTTGTGCAACTACGTTGTAATGAATAATTTTATCTGACATATTCTTTGAAAGTTAATAGTTTACCTCGGTAATATTCATATTGCTGTCTACGAGCTTTAAGTTCGGCTGGTAAGCCGATTGAAATATCGTTCACTAGTGCATCAAATTTATTTAAAAGTGTAACTATGCGTTTCTGCTCGGCGAGCGGTGGGACGGAGATTTGAATTGATTTTAGAACATTAGCATTAAATTGTGGTTGAGCTCCACCACCAACCAATTTTTTTGCTTGTTCCCAATAAAAACTACTTTGAGCAAAATGCCAATAATACGCAGGTAAAATAGCATTTTCTTTAAATCGTATTCTTATCAAAAATGAAGCATACACAGCAGTATAATCCTCATTAAACAGCATTGTTTTTCCATATGTAGCACCTGTTCGAGCCATCAAAACATCTCCCTTTTCAAGAAGATAATCTTTGTTTATTTCAGTTAAATCGAGATATTTGCTGTCACTTGCTCTCAATTTCCCGTTTTCGTTTATATCCGTAATTCTTACAAATCTAACGTCTCCTTTCTCTTTTGCTTTATCTGTAAAACCATATCTAAATTCACAAAACTCACCAAGAGTCATTGTTTTTACATCATCACCAAACGTCAAAAGCTCCGATCGATAATGGCTATATTGCTTCTTCCTTGCTTCCAGCTCTGCTTCCAGCTCTGCTTCCAGCTCTGCTTCCAGCTCTGTAAAACTATCAAGAATTTTGACAATTTCTTCTTGGATTGCAAGCGGCGGAAGAGGGATTTTAATTTCCAGCATCTTACTTTTGGTAAGTTTTGCACGAGTTCCACCTGTTAAAAATGGTACGAAACTCATGCTTCTTAAATAATGAAACAGAAATCTATTATTCAATTTGTCTAACCCTCTAACGACATGAACGTGGTTGTTCGCCCAAAACTTTCCAGTAGCAAATTGAATCGAATAATTTTCTAAGCTTACGGATCCATCCTCAGCAATCAATACAAAATCTCCCTCATGGGTAAAACCTTCAACATAGTCTTGTATGTTATTTGCGCCATAGTAAGGTATTTTACCAACTACGCGTAAACCTGACGCTACCGGCCTCCTTTTGTTATCAGCAATTTCACAAACCTCCCCGAACTTCTTAAACTCCACTCCATTCGGGCAGAGTTCAGCGATCAGTTTTTCAATTTTTGATTGGTTGTTTATCATAATTATTTGTTCAATTGGCCAGACATTGTCATATTTATTATTATATAGCTCCCATTTCATGTTCACCACGCAAATCCTCGTCTTGTTGTTCAAGCCATATATCGTAATCAGACCTTTGTTCCCCATTCTTTTTGGAGACGACCTCTAGCGCCGGTTTACCTGTATCAACATCAATAAACTGCACACCAGCAGTTTTCTCAAAAAATTTCATAAAATTTTCAGCATTGATAGGCTTTTCCATAGTTATTTTCCTCCTTCAATTTTTTTCAACGATCTCATCAATTGCCGTACGAAGTTCATTTTGTCTCACGACAATCTTGGCGATTTTTGTGTGAATAGTGGACATGGCTATTTTTTACGGCTTGGTTTGTCGCTTTTTACTTTTTTCTCAACCCTTTTTTGAATTTCTTTTATGCTGTCAAGATACGCTTCCTCAACTGGCGAAAGGGTTTTGGCCTGATATTTTTTGTATTCTTTTTCTGCTCTATCTATCGCTTGCTCGTGGCCCACTTTGCCCACATCAAGCAGTAATCCCTTGCCGTACATTTTTGAAAACTTGTCGAGTTCGGCGACCCAGTCTTTCATATGCATTGGGGTTTGTTCTTGCGCTTTCAATTCTGCGAGGTCAAAGAAGGCGTTCACGAGTCTGTTCATGCGAAAGAGCTCCTCATTATTCAGATAATTTTTTGCAATACTTATCTCGCTCCGCACCGGTAGAGCTCCTGCGAATGTGGTGAGTCCCATAAAATCCTTTTCTGCGTCTGCGCGGGAGTGAATAAGTTCTGCGGCAGTTTGTTTATTGGTGGCGTAATGAATTTTGTTTTGCACCACTTTGAAAAAAAGGGTTGTTTCTTTACTTTTTGGACTGTAGTCAATGCTTGTTGTATACAGGTCGAGCACTTGGCGGTAGAGCGCCTTTTCACTCGAACGGATGTCGCGAATACGCTCAAGAAGCTCCTTCCAGTACGCTCCACCACCAGAACCCTTAAGCCGTGCGTCGTCCATAGTAAAGCCTTTCACAATGTATTCGCTCAGTCGCGCTGTTGCCCATTGGCGGAATCTCGTACCGGCCTCAGATTTTACACGGTAACCAAGGGCGACAACAAGCTCAAGATTATAGGATTTTGTCTTATAATTCTTACCATCAGCGGCAGTATGTAAGAAATCCTTACATACTGAATGCATATCCAATTCCCCCTCCTCGAAAATGTTCTTGATATGCATCGTAACATTTGGTCGTGATGTTCCATACAACTCCGCCAACTCCGCCTGTGTTAACCATGCTGTTTGTCCATCTATACGCGCTGAAACCTTCGGCTTTCCTCCCTCACCTTCGTAGATTAATATTTCGCTGCTGTTTTCTTTATTCATATATTTTTATTTATCACCCTCAATATCAGCCACGATCTCATCAATCGCGGTACGGAGTTCATTTTGTCTTGCGACTATTTTGGCGATTTTTGTGTTGAGTTCTGTGATATCCACTATTTCGCGAGTATCCTCGCCCACCACATAACTCGATACGGCTATATTGTAGTCATTCTCGGCAATGGTTTTATTATCAACAAGCTTGGCAAAGTACTCCGCATCCTTACGAGTAGTAAAAGCGTCCAAAATCTTTTTGCGATTTTCTTCACTTAATTTGTTTTTGTTACCGCCACGGACGAACTCGACAGAAGCATCAATGAAAAGTGTTTTATTATCTTTCTTGCTTTTCTTGAGCACGATGATGCAGGTGGCGATTGTCGTACCAAAAAAGAGGTCGGGAGGAAGTTGAATAACGGCATCGACATAGTTATTGTCTACCAAATATTTTCTTATTTTACCCTCCGCGCCACCACGATAGAGAACGCCGGGAAATTCAACAATCGCTGCCGTTCCACTTGTCGATAGCCACGAAAGCATGTGCATAGTAAACGCGAGATCGGCCTTGCTCTTTGGCGCAAGTACTCCTGCCGGAGAAAAACGCGGATCGTTGATTAAAAGCGAGTTTGCATCGCCTTCCCAATGAATCGAATACGGCGGATTGGAAACAATGGCGTCAAACGGCTCATCGTCCCAATGTTTCGGATCGATGAGTGTATCGCCATGCGCAATGTCAAAATTATTGTAATTGATGTCATGCAGAAACATATTGATACGACAAAGGTTGTAGGTGGTGAGGTTTATTTCCTGTCCAAAAAAGCCCTGCCGAACATTTTCTTTACCGAGAACCTTGGCAAATTTTAGAAGTAGCGAACCCGAACCGCAAGCCGGATCATAAACCTTGTTCACTTCTTTTTTGCCAACCGTAGTGATTTCGGCTAGTAGCTCACTAACTTCCTGTGGAGTATAGAATTCGCCCCCGGACTTACCGGCGTTTGAGGCATACATAGTCATCAAAAACTCGTACGCATCACCAAAAGCGTCTATGGTGTTGTCGGAATAATTGCCCAGACGAAGATCGCCAATAGATTCAAAGAGTTTTGCAAGTTTCTGATTTCGTTTTTCTACTGTGCCACCCAATTTATTAGAGTTCACATCAAGATCATCAAACAATCCCTTAATATCATCTTCACTGCTCGCACCTTTCGCCGAATTTTCAATGTTACGAAAAACAGTGGTAAGGGTTTCGTTAAGGTTGGCGTCATTGCGGGCATTTTTCTTCACATTTGTAAAAAGCTCGCTCGGAAGGATGTAAAAACCTTTGTTGATAACTGTTTCATGGCGACCAAATTCCGCCTCATTATCAGTAAGTTTAGCATAATCAAAAGTTTCTTTTCCTGGCAGCCGTCGCTCATCTTCATTAATGTAATTGGTCAAATTTTCACTGATAAAACGATAAAAAAGTATTCCCAGCACGTATTGCTTGAAATCCCAACCATCCACACTTCCGCGCAAATCATTGGCAATCTGCCAAATAGCACGGTGCAATTCCGCCCGTTCTTGTTCTTTTGTCATATTGTTGTTGTTACCATAATTATGTTTCTTCTAAATTTTCGTCTTCAATCCGCTGTCTCCGTTCAAACAATGTTTCTCCCTCGTAAAGCCAATAAATCGGACCCTGTGCCGGCCACGGCTTATTTAATAGTTTCTTCGCGCCGGCCGACAGGCTTACCACTTCCCCATTTAATTCAATGTTGCTATTCGACAAAACTTTCGCCTTTATACTTTCGTCTCTGATAAATGACAATTCCGCACCGACGGGGATTTTTGCCGCTTCGAAGTTAAATCTTTTTTTAAAACTAGAAATTTTCTCTAATTCTTCATGTATGGCTGGAGTTTCAATAATTTCTTTTTCCGGTGTAATGTCTTCGGGTTTTGCCAGTTTAATCGCCGCGATTACTCTTTCCGGATTAACGCGAAAAAATTCACGGTTTGATCTTACGCGCTGATCGGCAAAGATGCTGAAAATTTGTGATTCCACAAACGATGCGTTTTCAACCTTCGCGGCATAATAACATTGAAAAGGAAGCGGGATATTTGTCCAATCCAAGTCGCATACTCGCCTTTCAATATCGTTGGTTATTCCAACCTTGATATAATCCGGCATCGCCTCGTTTGTTAAAATATATACTATATCACTCATACAGTAAGCTTATTCCGATATGCTGATATAATCAACTGGTTTTTGAGGTATTTAAGGCTGTTTTTTGGGACGAATGATGGCGATGGACGACGAAATATCCTCTCACGCTGATAGGCGTTTTAACGCCAATCAGGATCCGACCCTGCGCCCCAGGGACGGACCCTTTGCGATGAAACAAACAATTTTTCATTTATTTTTGAATAATAATTTTACTAAGAAAACTTGGTGCTACGCGCCAGTTGTGCCCGTCTTCGGTAAAGATACCGGCCGTTCTTTGATTTAGTCGCACAATAATGCCGGCGATTGTTCCGCTTGTATGCTCAAACGATACTTTGTCACCGATATGAAAATTAACCAAACTTCTTTTCGCTTCTTCCGCGCGACGTTCTTTCAGTTTTTCATAAACACGACGATTAAAAAATTGAAGTTCGTTATAAGAAAGCATATCCAAAAAACCATCAATTTTTGAAATTATTTCCGGTCTTGATAACTGCCTGTCGTTCATCTGTCTTACATTATATACCGATAGTTTTTTGGTGTTCTTGCACAACCCTTTCTTCTGTGGTTGGCATGGTCGCGCCATGTCTAATCACCGTCACTGCCAACTCTTGCGCTTGCGTCGACGCTTGTTTAAGATCCTGTTGAAGCTTGGCGATAATTCCCTCCTGCTCGGCAACTTTTTCCTGCAGGTGTTGGATTTTCAAATCTTGAATCGCTTTCGCCGACTCCCACTCTTTTCTTGCCGTACTCATTATCGCGCTCTGTTCTTGTCGCACCATAAAACTGACGGCTTTTTCTTTTTCGCTTAACTGCTTTTCCAGATTCTTGGGAAATTCTTCCGCTTGTTTTTGCAAAGTTACCAATTCCGTTTCACGATTCTTTAACAATAAATCCCGCTCCGCAAACGCTTTTTCTTTTTGCGCCAATCCTTCGGAAACTTGAATATCCGTCCGCTTTTGTTTCAATTTCGTGGCATATTCATATTCTTCTTGTTCGCGCGTCCAATCGCGTTTTTGGTTTTGCATTTCCGTTTCCAATACCAATTTCTTTTGCGCGATTTCGGTTTCCAGTTCCCGCGTTTTCTTTTCCGCTTCTTCAATTATTTTTTTTAGCGCTTCCGCGCCCACCTGTACATTGTATTGAGTTTCCAAAACGACGCGTGATACTTCTATCGCTTTTTGCATTTCAGACAAACGTTGGGCTTCCGCCAACAGCTTTTTCTCCAAATCAACAATAGTTGTTTCAATCCCAGACTTTAGTTCGCCGACGGATTTGGAAATTTGTTCCGTTGTTTGTTCTTTGGTTTTGCCAAGAATTTCTTGATTTTTGGGATCGTAGGCCGTGTTTGCCAACATTTGCAGTTCATCGTAACGCTTTTTCAACAACTCATATTCCTCCATTATTTCCGCTTTTTTCATCTTTTCGATAGGCATATTTTTCACGAGAAGGATTAGTACTGTGAGCTTATAACCAGCAAATACTGTTGTCCAGACGGCGCCACAAACACCTTATTAACCCGTAACCGACCCTAACCAATAGCACACCACAGAACAACAACTTTATTCATTATGGCGCTATCATTTCTATCCGAATATTTCTCTTAAAACCAGGCACTCTTTTTACCCAAAACGGACTCAGTTTCACTGAAACATCTTTTATACCAGAAATACTTTGCAAATATGTCTTGGAACCATCCAGAGTACGAGAAACTAAATTCTTTTGTATTTCCGTAAAATCAAAATTATTCTGCGTGGAATTCTGCACGGAATAATTAAGACTAACCAAATTGTCTTTCCAATCTATCTTATTTATCGTCAAACCAGACTCACCCAAAGGCTTACTTAATATCTTTCCTTCAGCCACCAGTTTGGCTACTCTTTTTTTAACTAATTCCGTCACATCACCTAGTTTAAATACAAAGTATTTTGATTTCGCTTTCCCTTTTAAGTGAAACTCAGAAATTTGCGTACCTTCCGACTCGACGGCAGTGAGATCGGAAAAATCAAACTGCAAAAAACGATCATCCCGAACCACGTCATCCGTCAGCGAATCCGACAATGTTTTTTTGTATTTATCTTGCTTATCGGCAAGAAGTTGTTTTTTTGCACTCTCAATATCCTGCCCGCTTAGCGCGGAAACAGTTTTATCCGTACCACCCTCCAAAGGTTTTACAATTTCTGCATATAAAATATTCCGATCCGTTTCCGGTAGAGCCAGAAAATAAAGCCGGCCGTTCTTCATGTTGCCAGACGTTCCCCCTTTATCCGCACTTATTTTTACATTTACAGAACTTTTTGGCTCAACTACAACCGATTCATCCATAGTAAACACCATGTCGCCAGTTCCACCAAGACGACTTTTCCCTTTAATTTTCTGTTCTGTCACTGTTTTATTAACAATAACCACTTGTCCTCCGGCTTTTTCTCCTTGTTGCAACACACCTTTTACGGGAAAAGTTTCATTCACCGCCTCCTCGTAACTTAAAACCTGCGCCGGAATAAAACCTTTATCCACATCAACATTTAATGCCGATAATGTTGCGGTAAGCGCCAAATTCATACTAATCGGTTCAACATCGGGCGTTATTTTTATCTCTGCCCGAGGCAGAATGAAAAAGATTCCACCAGCTAATAATATGCCGGCAAAAAATGAAAAAAAGACGGCAATCTTCTTTCCGGATTCTCCTAATTTTATCTTTGGCAATTCTTTAAGTACGGGACGCATCGCCTTAGTCTGTGCGGAAACAGGGATCGGTACGGACTTAGACCCACCTTCTTTACCAATAAATTTTTGTGAATCATCCAAAACGGGTCGTTTTATTTCCTCCGTGCGTTCACTTCTGCGAATATTCTGTTTTTCCGAAAAAGAAAAGGCAACATGTTTTTCAAATTCGCTTGCCGCCGAAACCAACGTCCTTCTCAATGAACCATCCTTCAACAATAAAGTATTATCCGTAATATCCAACAATAACTCCGTTCCCTGTGTTTCCCTTATTCTTTCCAAAAGCGAGGCTAATGTGTCTTCTGACGTCACATGATATTCCGAACGTATTGATTTTTCTCCTTCCATGTCGATCATTTTTTTAAGAAACTACCTGCTGGAATGACCGCACCGATGTGCCTATTTGTAATCCGTTACTTTCACGTGTCATCTGTTTCAGTGCAACACGAAGTGACGACCGCATTCCCAACAAATCATCATCCTTCATTAATGTTGTCACTTTTACGGGAATATGAGACCAACGCATCAACAACTGTGGACGACAATACAGTTGCGCAATCATTTTGGGGAAAAGCCCTGTAATCAACAATTTCAGTGGTCTTTCTGATATTGGAATATTGTCCATCGCCACAGAAAACATGCCCGCCCATAACGGCAAAAGTTGACGCATCAAACGAATTATTACTTTTTGATTTGCTTCAGACAGTTTTCCTTCCAGACAATTTTTCATCAACACCTCGGCTTCGTTTTTTGAACAATCTAAACTTTTTTCCAAATGATCACGAATTACACCGATACCGCAATTAAGCGATCGCAAATGCTTTAATTGATTATTCTGACGAATAGCGATCGTTGATAAATTATCTTCCGTATGTAAAACCGCTTCCACATCGTCACCACTCCCAACTTCCTGACTCAAAACAATCGGGAGAACAAATTGATTTGTTCCAAGTTGTATTAATCCATTATCTTCATTACTAAATTTTGGCACGCAGATATGAAACAAAGTTGCTTCAACCTCATCATCTGTTTCCTTCCATTTTTCAACTGTAACACCAAAATTACCAACCTCTTCAAGGGAACAACCAAAATAATGAGAGGCCTCTTCACGCACAAAATCCGCAGTCTTCCACTTTATTCGATGCATCGCCTCTCGGGTATCCAAAATTACAGGATGACCGGCTTCATAACGAGGCAAATTAACTGTCAAAGATACACCCAAAAGAAGTGGCGACGGTTTTGTATAATAAATTATATCAGTTTCCTGACAACCTAATTTTTCCTGCAATAACTGCTCTAGTCGCTCACTGTTTTCTATCGAAAAAGTAGCCTCCCCTTGAATTTTAATCGCACGCGCATTTTTATCACGATAACCCCTTATGACATAAAAGCTGTCACCACGCACCGCAATCACCACAGTGCTGGCATTTTTTTGAAGATTGTCTTTCCTCCAGAAAGCCATAATGCGCTTATTTTAGCACAAAAGAATACACAAGAATAATGTCAAATCTTTTTAATCGACATCAGAAAAACCTTGTATCCCAAGCACTATCCCACCGTTGCTTTAATACGCCTTATTCCCGCCGAAACTGCCTCTTCTTTTAGAATTTTGAAACTAACTAATTCACTCGTGTTTTGAACATGTGGCCCGCCGCAGATTTCTTTTGAAAAATCTCCCATCGAGTAAACACTCACTTGATCGCCGTATTTTTCAGTAAAAAAACCTAATGCACCTGATTCTTTTGCCTTATCCGGAGTGGTAATTTCTTTTATAACAGGAAGTGCCCGATTGATTTGTTCATTTACTATCTCTTCAACTTTTTTAATTTCTTCCGTAGTCATTTTTGTCGGATGCGAAAAATCAAACCGTAATCGTTCAGCGGTAATGTTCGATCCTTTTTGTCCAACGTGTTCACCAAGAACCTTTCGCAGTGAGGTATGCAAAAGGTGGGTCGCGGTGTGCAACTTTGTGGTTTGTTCCGAAGTATCCGCTAATCCTCCTGCGAATTTTTTATCTGTCCCGAAACGAGATAATTTCTGGTGCTTTTCAAATTCTTTATTAAATTCTTCTTCGGAAAAAGTAATATTATTTTCCTGACACAATTCGCGCATCACTTCCACGGGAAAACCGAATGATTGATAAAAATAAAAGGATTCTTCGCCGTTTAGACTTTTTTTACCGGCTCCGATTACTTTTTTTCCAAACTCATTCAATCCGCTCTTAAGAGTTTTTCTAAATTTTTGTTCTTCATCGTTTATGGTCTGCAAAATAACCATGGACTGCTCGCTCAAAATAGGACGAATCGAAACATAGCTGTCGACAACGATCCTGGAGATAGGCGCAAGAAAACCTTCTTCTACTCCAATCAAATCACAATGGCGAACCATGCGTCTTATGAGACGGCGCAACACATAGCCTCGGTCAGTGTTTGAAGGAGCAATTCCGTTCGAAATCAGAAAAACGGCCGCGCGCATATGGTCAGCAATCACACGAAATGATTTTTTTGCCGTACTATCAGAATATTTTCGTCCACTTTTTTCTTCCAATACATCTAAAATCTTTTTCAAATTGTCCACACCCAAAAAAATATCGGAACTATCATTAATAGCCTGCAACATTCTTTCAAACCCGCCGCCAAAGTCTACGTTTTCGTGCGCAAGTTTTGCAAACACTCCCTCGCCCTCTTTTTTGTATTCCATAAAAACTGAATTTCCGATTTCAATAAAGCGTCCACAATCACACTGAGGGTGACAGTGTTCACCGAATTTTTTATTGTGGTCTACGTCCGGAAACTCATAAAACATTTCCGAATCAGGACCGCCGGGTTCACCAACAGGCATCGTTTCCGGCGTGCCGGACCGGCTCCACCAATTTTTTGAACCATAATAAAAAATACGGCCGTTTTGCATACCGACTATATAAGCATTTTCTTCCGTTCCCAAATCAACGGCAGTCGCCGTCACTCCTTTTTGTGTAAAAAGATTCGTCCAAATTTCTACTGACGTTTCATCCTTCGGAATTCCGATGGACGGATCCCCTGAAAAAGCTGTTACATAAAGACGCTTTGGGTCAATACCGACCACATCAACAAGAAAACCGAATATCCACGGAATTTGTTCTTTCTTAAAATAATCGCCCAGCGACCAATTACCCAACATCTCAAAAAATGTCGTATGTCGACTATCACCAACCTCTTCAATATCATTTACGCGAAAACACTGCTGGGCGTCGACGAGCCGTGTTCCTTGCGGGTGTTTTTCGCCCAACAAATAGGAAATCAATGGTTGCATTCCCGACCCGGTAAAAAGCGTGGTGGGGTCGTTTTCCGGAATCAGCGCCGCCGAAGGCAACACCGCGTGCCCTTTTTCCTTATAATAAGCAATAAATTTTTCACGTAGTTCGTTGCTTGATAAGTTTTCATTCATAGTTTTGAGTTAGACCAGGGTTGAACCTTGGACAGGCCTG
>CAIZMI010000054.1 GCA_903934015.1 uncultured bacterium | reverse complement strand
TCAATAAAGCATTAGAATTAGGTATGGAACTTTGTCCCGCAGAAACAGGTCCTCAATGGAGACTCCAATATCAAGACCAACCAATGGATGAATGGGTACGTATTGGCATGAAACAGATTACCGACTCCGATGGCGACCCTGACGTCTTCGGCCTTGGGCGGAATTCTGATGGTCTGTGGCTGGACGGCTATTGGGCGCGGCCGGCGCGTAGGTGGCTTCCGCGCAGCTCGTTTGTTTTCCGCCCTGCAAGTTTTTTGACCCTTTGACCCTTACGCGTCGTCGGCGCGAAAGTCGCGTCGTCGGCGAAAAAGTTTGATACAATACCAACGGATTGGTTGCGTTGAACGGCTACGGCTTTTCGAGACCTTGTCCGGCACGTACAAATTGAGAACACAGACGGCTAAGGTTTTCTGTGGAGGATATGTATGCTTGTCTTTCAAAAAAGAAAAAACTTGGTGTGGCGCGCTGGTAGATTTACGATCGCAAATAAAATACAGCTTGGTCTCTTAAACAGCCAAACGGTTGTGATTAGACGGGCGGTGGCTCAAGATGGCGCATCATACAATACCGACTCCGATGGCAACCCTAACGTCTTCAACCTTGAACGGAATTCTGATGGTCTGTGGCTGAACGACAATTGGGCGAAGCCGACGAATAGGTGGAATCCGAACAACTCGTTTGTTTTCCGCCCTGAAAGTATTTCTTTCCGCGCTCACAAAGCGCGGTTTTTCTTTTCCGGATTATCTAAGCTTTTTCTCCAACCGCCAAACATTGTGCCAATCTCGTTCAGTTTGAGCGCGATGTTTTCGCATTGTTGGTTGGAAAGAAGCTTGCCTTCCCAAGCGACGGCGATAATAAACTTCAACGTATCCAAGATGAGGATGCATTCCGAAATTTTGCGCTTTTTCTTTTCTCTTTCTGAAAAATAGGTAATATAAGATAATTCTAGCAGATCAAGGAATTTATTTTCGATACGTTCTCCGATCGTATAACGAGCACTCTTCGGTATATGTGGCATAATATCCATCCACAGCAAATATCCCTCTTTGATACGGTTCAAAATCGAGGCTTTATTCGAGAGAGAGAGAGAGAGAGAGAGTAAACGGCGGTCGCAACATACGTACAATAATATCATTTCTGTTGATAATTTGCTAAATGCATGGCGGGAATTTTTATGCGGAAAACGCAAGCGCAAGGATGTTGCTCGGTTTTATGTTCATTTCACAGACAATATCGTTTCGCTTCACAAAGACCTTGCGAATAAATCGTACTGCCATGGTTCATATCATTCCTTTAAAATAAATGATCCAAAACCCCGTGACATCCACAAAGCAAGTGTGCGGGACAGAATAGTGCACCGTGCAATATATCGCGTGTTGTTGCCATATTTTGATCGAAAATTTATTTTTGATTCTCATTCTTGTCGTGACGATAAAGGCACACATCTCGCGATGAATCGTTTTCGAGAATACGGCAGAAAAGTATCCAAAAACAATACGCGAACGGTTTGGGTGTTAAAGGGTGATATTCGGAAGTTTTTTGCCAGTATTGATCATAATATTCTGAAAGAAATATTGAAGCGACAAATAAAAGACGAAGATATTTTGTGGCTTTTGGCGGAAGTGATTGATAGTTTTCACACCAAAGACAAACCCAATATTGGTTTGCCGCTTGGTAATCTTACCAGCCAGTTGCTTGTGAATATTTATCTGAACGAGTTTGATCAATTTATAAAGCGACAATTGAAAATTCATTATTATGTTCGTTATGCAGATGATTTTGTGGTTATAAACGAAAGTCGGTTGTTTTTGGAGAATATTATTTCTCCAGTCGCGAAATATTTAAAAGAATCATTAAAACTTGATCTGCATCCCGATAAGCTATTTATTAGGACATTGGTTTCAGGTGTCGATTTTCTCGGTTGGGTGCATTTCACGCACCACCGAGTTTTGCGCACCGCAACCAAACGAAGAATGTTACGCAATTTGCACGATAATAAAAACACAGCAACGTTTATATCATACACAGGACTGCTGAAACACGGGGATACACATGAATTGCTTAAAAGTTTTTCTGTTGTGACTTCTGTGCTAAAATAAATGCAAGTAAATTAATAAATAATCTACTATGCTTGAAGGTATCTCAAAAAGGAATTTTGATCGAAGTTTGGAGAGAGGTGTTATTGGTGGTTATGTGGAGGCGACTTTTGGTGAAGACGTGCAAGAGGATTTGGAAAAGACGCCTTTTAAAGATCTTCCTGAAGAGGAGCAACTTGATAAGTGGTACGGTTTTTTGGATTTGATCGCGGAAAGACGGCTTATTAATCGTGACGATGAAAAAGGAGAAATTCAAGAAAAAAAAGCGGTGCGTTTGGGTGGACTTCTGGTTTCAATACCTACCGGAGAAAAATTGTTGCATGGCCAAGCTTTGAAGCAGGAACGGGACAGGCGTAAGCAGGAAACAAAAGAAAAAATCGCGGAATTCGGAAAGATCCCCGGTTTTCGCGAGGCGTATGAAACGAAAATCAATCATGCATTATTGATGGCCAAAGCGCATAAAACTCGCGAAGGAATGGATCAGGAAATGGCCGTCTTGGAAGAAGAAGCGAAAGACGTGTTGCGTGCTTCGGGCTCACAACAAGGCGGCGAACCAAGGGGCTCGGCAAAAATCCGGATGGAACAAATAAGAAAAAGACAGGCGGAACTGGGAGATAGAATTGAAAAATATAATTCCTATGAAGCGGGGCATAATAATGAAATTTTTGCGCAATTGAGGCGTTATTCCGAGGCCTACGAAAATAATATGTTGATTCCCGTTCCAACGGTGGAACGAAATTTGAAATGGGGCGAAGCGGAACTTGATCGTCGCCAACACATCGTGTTTGCCGGTCATTTAGGTTCCGGAAAAACAGAGATGGCGAAACATTTGGCACGCCTTATTATGCTTAAAAATGGTTTTGGTGGTGAGGAGGCGCTTACTGATCCGGTGGAAGCTTATAAAAATCTGCAGGTGGAAATGTTTTCCGGTTCTTATGAATCTTCTATTTATGATTTGGTTGGAAAACTAAAACTGAAGGTAAAAAATAGTTTGGGTGTCGAAAGCGCTTTACAGGAATTAAAAAAACATGAAGGCTTGATTGCGGAATACGAAGAAGCGCATCCTGAAGTTAAGATTGATCGGTCTGATTTGGCGGCGGCATTGGCTGGTAAGCAGGAGGCGGTAGAAACATATACCGAGCTTGGGCCAGTGGCCCGTGCGCTTGAAAAAGGCGTCCCGTGTATTATCGATGAATTCACCAGTATCCGACCGGAAGTTTTGCGACGCTTAAACGCGATCGCGCTCGCAAGAGTCGGAGAAAAAGTGAGAATTCAGGAAAACGGCGAAGAAGAGTATGAAATCAAACCTGGTTTCGTGCTGATTTTTACATGCAATCTTGGTGCCAAATATAAAAACTTGCAGGAAGTTGACGCCGCTTTTGCCGGTCGTGTTGTGAGCAGAGAAGTAGATTATCCGGATATTGAAGAAACATACGACCTAATTCTTACATCACTGATGAATGATGATCGGCAACGTTTGCCGAGTAATTTTCCAATGGAAGAATATCCGAAATTGGCCGCGTTGGCGGTAACGGCCGTCGAGGTTCAACAGATTTTTTCTGGAAAAACGGAGGGTCGTTCATTTGCTGGCTTGGCCTCCGGTACATCTGTTTCCGCAAAAAAAGAGACCCTCAAAGGCGGGGTGTTGTCACCGCGCGATTTAATGCGGAAGATTATGGGTGCTTGGAGAGGAGAAGGATTTAAACGGACATTGGATGAGGTGGTGGCGGACGAATTTATTTCCAGTCAAATATACGAGCCGGGGGACAGAAAATTTTTGACAGAATTATTTTTGCGTCGAGGCTTTTTTGGAGATTGGACCAAGGATGATTTGCAACAACATGGATTATCCGACCTGGATCAAAGAGAATTGGATACGCTTCGTTCAACTGCGGTAAAAGACGAATATCTGCAAAATGATCCGCTAAAAGAAATTTGGGATAAAGCAAATAATCGAGGTCAAGCGTTGCAACGTGATTTGGGTATTGGTGTGAGAAAAACCGATAATCCGGCTTAAAACATGCCTGAAGGAGTACTGCGTCCACCGGTTGAAGCAGAGGGTGATATTGTCGATCCTAAAGCGCAACAAGGATTGGAACATGAAGAACTATTGGCGCGTGCCAACGAAGCACACAATGATTTCATGGCAGTCCACCAAAAGACAATCGAGGCCTACGCGGGTCGCGAGGCGATTCATTTTACGGTAAAGTCCGGCGGTTGGTATATAGATTTGGAAACCGGTCGGACAAACGTGGATCCCAAATTTTTCTTGGATAAGGGTTACGGTGAATCAGAGGCGCTGTTTGCTACTTTTCACGAGATGGAACATTTTCGGGATGCGGCGTCGGATCCCGAAGCATATAGAACCCTGTTTAAAAACATTGATTCTTTGGGAAAGGTACATCCCGTTTATCCAATAAAAATGAAACAATTTGTGAATTGTGTCGATGATATCATGGTTAATCGGGTTGTAATGGGACGGTGGTCGAGCGGTGATAAATCAAAAGACGCGTTATACCCAAAGTTATTCCCCAAAAGTGATTTTACGGATCAGCCAAAACATAAACAAATGATGTGCACGCTTCTACGTGAAGCAATGTTGCCTGATGAACCGTGTGTGGTAGACGAAGATGTGCGTGAGATAATCGACAAATACAATGCGCGGACAATGCAAAGCACAAAACGTAAAACACTTGATGTTTTGACCGGTTTTAGTGCTCGTAAACAACGCGCCGGAATGGAAGCAAAGGATCGTTATGAGCACATGATGGTCGTTCTGGAGCCAATGTTCCGCAAATTATTTTTGGATGACGTGAAAAAGTTTCGTGAATCGCAAGAAAAGGATAAAGGGGAAGGCGAGAGTGGTGGTACGCCGGACCCGTTTAAAGATGGTCCGTTAGATGAGGCGATTGGTGATCCGATTTCAACGGAAGATATCTTAAATGAAATTGATAAATACAACACGGCAAAAGAGGCTAGGAACAACGACGAATTTAAAAATCTGATGGGGGTCGAAAAAAAAGATTTTGATGCCTACAAGCGCGACTTCAACGAAATTGAGCCATATCTGGAACAAATGTCGGATTTATTTGATCGTCTCATTCAGGAGCGGATTTCTTATCGGCAACGACTTTCAAAACCGGCCAAAGAAGGTCCGGCTTTGAATCCCGGAACATTAGCGATGGGAGCAGCGGCAATCAAGGCTGGAAATCTGGAACCGGAAATATTTTTAGATTACGAACCGGAAAAGGTTGTGGAAAAGCACCCCAGTAGAATAGAATTGTCACTGCGCGTGGATGGCACTGGTTCTGTTGCTGGCGATCCCGCAAAATTGGTGGCACAACGCAGAACGGTTGTTCTTTTTTTGGAGGCGATCCAAATGTTTCGCGAAAAAGTGAGTGAAGCGAATTTCCATGGCGCGGGTTTGGATTTGCAACTTGTAACCGATATTAAACAATTTTCTACTACTGATCAGGAGATTATTCCTCCTACAGATAAGATCGATCATTTGTTGAGAGTAAAGGTTCATAAGACACTTACTAACGGTCTTTTAACTGGTGATAACAACGAAGTGCCGATGTTTGATAATTTAATGAAAGATTTAACGCCGGAAAAAATTGAAGAAATGTGGAAGGGTGATCTAAAAAAAATTGTCATTATTATGACGGATGGAGGTACGAGTGTTGACGCAAAAGCTTACGTTGACGAAATGAAAGAAAAAGCGGGAACCGATAAAAACTATGCAGTAGGCGCGATTGGTTACGGCAGTGATGGTAAGCAGGTGGAAAGTGTCTATGATCCTGTGGGCGTTTATTGTCCGCAACTGGCTCAACTGACGGAAACTTTCGAAAAAATGTTAACTGCAATGTTAGAATAATATCAATCCATGTCCGAATCACTCCAACCAATAAATCCCTTCCGCGACGAACCCACCGGTCTTAACCCTGACACGGAAGGCTTCTTTCAAGCGTTTGTTTCTGATTATGAATCCGGTGAATCAACTCAACCTGATCAAGTAAGGAAAGAGTCAACTACGGAACCAACAAGCGAACAATTTAATCTCATCGTCTCAGGAGAAGAAAAAGAAAGATTCGACAACGAACTCATCCCGTGTGCCGGAATTGAAATCACCAGAAAACAAGAAAGACAAATACAGGAAATCCTCAACAATCTCAACAAAGAAAGACAACAAAACGGCCTAGAAGCCGTCGAACTAGGTAAAGAGATCAACCTTCACAAAATCACTATTGGTGGGAAGACGCAAGAACAATTGGAAGAGGAGCTAAGGCAACAAGGCAATCAGATCAGCCCAGATGCCCAGTCTATGTTGCACAGCAAAGACTTCACCACAAAAGAGCGAAAAGAACAAAATATTCTTATCAGATTGTCAGTAACAGACTTAGGTTTCCCCCAAGGCGCCACAACAGATGAAATCTTCAATAAAGCACAAGAACTGGGAATGGAACTCTGTCCACCTGAAACTGGTCCACAATGGAGACTTCAGTATCAAGACCAACCAATGAATGAATGGGTACGGATTGGAATGAAACAGATTACCGACTCTGGTGGCTACCTGAACGTCTTCCACCTTGCGCGGGATTCCGGTGGTCTGTGGCTGAGCGACGCTTGGGCGGAGCCGGCGGGTAGGTGGGGTCTGAGCGACACGTTTGTTTTTCGCCCCGCAAGTTTGACCCTTTGACCATTCGATGTTACTCGGGGTAACTCCTTATGTCGTGTCGTGGCGAAAGTCGTCTGTTTAAATGCGCTCTGGTATAATGTCGATGGACAGGTTGCATAAACAAGTTGCTAAAAGAACGGGGGATAAAAGACAATGTTATCATTATGTAAGTTAGTGCTTGACAAAAAGACATACTAAATGTAAGCTGGAAGTATATATGCTATACAAAAGACGATTATTTACTCTGCTGGAGGCAGAGTTAAACACAAAAGAAATCACCGTGATTACGGGGATGCGACGTGTTGGTAAAACAACCGCGCTCAATCATTTGCATGATTTAATAGCTTCTAAAAATAAGGTGATTTTAGATTTGGAAAATCCTCTGCATCGAAAAGTGTTTGAAGAAGAAAATTATGACGCGGTCTGGAACAACCTCAAACCATTTGGTTTGGTGGAAACCGAAAAAGCATATGTTTTTCTCGATGAAGTTCAAAATTTGCCTGAATTAAGTCGCGTGGTCAAATATCTCTACGATCACCGCAATATTAAGTTTTTCTTAACCGGTTCGAGCAGTTATTACTTACGCAATCTTTTTCCGGAATCGTTGGCTGGGCGGAAAATTATTTTTGAATTGTTTCCGTTGGATTTTTCGGAATTTTTAGTGTTTAAGGGTGTCCAGCAATCAATCAAAAAAACATTTGCGGAAAAGGCTCTGAAAAAAAACATGATTTCGTATGAAAAATTGGCGCCGTATTATGATGAATTTGTTGAGTTCGGCGGTTTTCCATCGGTAGTGTTGGAAGAGAATTATGACCGAAAAAAAATGTTGTTGGCGGAAATTTTTACATCTTATTTTGAAAAAGACGCGAAGAATTTGGCGGATTTTAAAGATATGTCTAAGTTGCGAGACTTGATTCTGCTTCTGACGGCGCGAGTGGGTTCTAAACTGGAAATCGCGAAATTGGCCAGTGTGCTTAGTGTGTCGCGCGAAACAGTTTACAACTATCTGGCGTTTCTTGAACAAACATACTTTATTATACTTTTGCCAAAACACTCCGGTAGTGTGGATCGGCAGGCGGCCGGCAGTAAAAAATTATTTTTTTGTGATTCGGGTATTGTGAACGCGCTGGGAAAAGTGACGCAGGGGCAACTTTTTGAACAAAGCGTTTTTCAAAATTTGCGTGGCAAACATAAGCTGACCTATTACAGCAAAAAAAATGCAAACGAAGTAGATTTTATTGTTGATTCGAAAATTGCGCTAGAAGTAAAAATGTCTGCTTCAAAACAAGATATGACGCGCCTCAAACGCAATAGTGAAAAGATTTCGTTAAAAGAGAATTACGTAATCAGTCAGCAATACGATGAAAATTTCGACGTTATATTGGCAACGGACTTATGAGAAAATAAAATATATCTGATGCCCGAATCACCCCAAAACCCCTTTCGCGAAGAACCCACCGGTCTTAATAAAGATGATGAGAAATTCTTTGCAGACTTTGTTCCAGGGTTTGAACCAAACAAATCAGCGCAAGCCGGCGAGGGGACAGTGGATATTGAAAGACATGTGACAAATGATGAAGCTGATCCAGAAAGCTTGGATATTATTGTTGATGAAGCGGAAAGAGGATTATACGATAACGCGGAAGTGGAAATGGCGGGAGTCATAATCACTAATCGAGAAAAAAGACAGGTGGAGGAAATCCTCACACAAATTAATGAGAATAGAAGAAAAAACGGATTGGAAGAAGCAGAGCTTGGGAAAGAAATCAAACTACAAAAACCGACCATCGGCGGAAAGACGAAAGAACAACTGGGAGAAGAAATGAAACAACGTAAAATAGAAATTATTAACAGCAACGCAATTTGGAACCATCAGGAATTCACTATACAAAAAATCAGAGAAGCAATTACCCTTATTGAATTATCGGTTGCCGACCTCGTATCTACCTCTCCCGTAACTACACGAGAAATCATTCAAGCAATGGAAAAATTTGGTTTGGAAGAATGTCCCAACGAAACTGGCCTGCATCTGCGTTTAGGGTATCAGGAGGATCAGTCACTCCAAACAGTGGGGGTTGTTGTAAAAGGTATCTATAGACATCACACTATCAAATAGCACTTAAAATCGGCAGTGTATAATTAAATTTAGTAGTATTTAAATAACTCACAAATGAATCGGTAGTCGTATCGATTTTTTCGATGTATTTATTGTG
>CAIZMI010000053.1 GCA_903934015.1 uncultured bacterium | reverse complement strand
TGTTGCTTGCCGTACCGGGGAAGTATGGACTTACTGTTACCAAGGAAGCGTACAAAACATATGTCGTCTCCAAGCTGAATGTTCAAGGGACAACGAAGGCCTTGGCGGTACAGGTGGAGATGGAACGGGGATAGGGAAGAACGGTATTTGACAGTTTTTAATAGGTGTTTTAACATAGCACCAAGGCTTTTTTACAGATTTACACGACTTTGGGACCGCTATTTGGCAACTAACCGCTATTATTTTGGTTCCTACACGTATGTTTAATACGCGTTGGAGTTGCATGTTTTGTAAAAGCTAGTATTCGTTAATTATTTGTAACAATTTACTGTGCCAAAAGACGCGTTGTTAATGACCGGAGTGGTCAAAGAGAATCTTCCGAACACAGTGTTTCGTGTCGAGCTTGAAGGAGGTCATGTTGTACTGGCACATATTTCAGGAAAGATGCGCGTTCATTATATCAGAGTGCTTCCCGGTGATCGCGTGGTTGTGGAAATGAGCCCGTATGATTTGGATCGCGGGAGAATAGTTCAACGGCTTAAAGATTAATTAACATCATGAAAGTTCAAGCATCAGTAAAACCTCGTTGTGGCCAATGCAAGACTGTACGTCGTCGTGGACGCGTATTTGTCACTTGTAAGGCAAACCCTAAACATAAGCAAAGACAAGGATAAAATTATGGCATTACGTATTGCAGGTATAGTCGTTCCAGAGTCGAAGCGCATTGAAATCGCGCTAACCTATATTTATGGCATTGGACGTCAGTCCAGCCGTGAGATTTTGGAAAAAATTGGCGTGGCCGGAGATATTCACACAAAGGATTTGAAAGATTCGGAAGCCGCTAAGATTCGTGAAGAAATTGAAAGCAAATATCGCGTTGAGGGTGATCTTCGTCGCGACGTTAGTACTCATATTCGTCGTTTAAAAGATATTGGCTGTTATCGCGGTATTCGTCATATTAAACGTTTGCCAGTGAGAGGTCAGCGCACAAAGACTAATAGTCGCACGGTGCGAGGTAACGTAAGAAAGACAGCTGGTTCCGGTCGTCGAGCCGCAGCTGAGAAGACCTAACCATTTTTAAATACCATGGCAGAAAAAAAGGAAACAACCGAAAAGAAAGTCGTCAAATCACGTAAACGTCAGCGTACGCGCGTTTTGAGTGGTCGAGTTTATATCCAATCTACTTATAACAACACCATTATTTCGGCTACAGACGCAAAAGGTAATGTTTTGGCTTGGAGTTCAGCCGGTCGGATTGGTTATTCGGGCGCTAAAAAGGCGACTCCTTATGCTGCGCAAGAAATTACTCGTGATTTGATGCAAAGATTGGAACCATATGGAATGAAGGAAGCGATTGTTTTCGTGAAGGGAATCGGTAGCGCTCGTGAATCCGCGATTCGTGCGTTAGGAGTTCATGGTTTAGTTGTTACATCAATTAAAGATATTACGCCTATTCCACATAACGGTACGCGCCCTCCGCGTCCGAGAAGGGTTTAATCTACTTTTATGCAAGCATTTGATTCAGTCTGCGCACGTTGCCGAAGAGCGAATGAAAAGCTCTTCTTGAAAGGCGATAAGTGTATTTCTCCGAAGTGTCCCATGGTTCGTCGCGCTTATGCGCCAGGTGTTCATGGTGTTGCTGCCCGTCCTGGAGCCGCTGGTGGTAAGAGTGGTGGTGGAAAAGGTGGTAGCCGTGGCGGTTCTGAATATGGAAAGCAATTACGTGAGAAGCAGGCCTTGCGTGCTACTTATGGGATCCGCGAACGTCAGTTGAAGAAATATTATGCGTTGGCTGTCAGCAAAAAAGGTGTTACCGGTGAAATGCTTATTCAGTATTTGGAATCACGCTTAGATAATGTTGTGTTTCGCATGGGTTTTGGAACGTCTCGCGCGCATGCTCGTCAATTGGTTGGTCATGGAATGTTCAGTGTTAATGGTCGCGCCACAAACATTCCGTCTTTCCAAGTTTCAAAAGATGATGTTGTAAAGATTAAGGAAACCAAGAAAACAAAGCCGGTATTTACTGATTTGGCTGATCGCCTAGCAAACAAGACTCTTCCAAACTGGCTTGAACGCGAAGACACCTACACAGCCAAAGTTACAGCAACTCCGGGCCTAGAACCTCACGAGATGCCAGTGGATGTGCAGATGATAGTCGAATTTTACTCACGGTAATAACCTTCATTAATTAATTAATACTATGGAAAAAATACCAGTTCCAAATTCCGTTTCCTTGCTTGCTGAAGATGGGAACGAAGCAACGTTTGAAATTAGCCCTTATTTTCCGGGTTATGGACCGACCTTGGGTAATGCCCTGCGCCGTGTGCTATTGTCGTCTCTTCCTGGAGCAGCTGTTACTGCCGTTCGTATCGAAGGTGTCGATCACGAATTTTCAACCGTGGCCGGGGTTAAGGAAGACGTCGTCTCTATTTTACTTAATCTTAAGCAGTTGCGATTAAAAGTTCACAGCGAAAATCCGGTTGAGCTGACTTTGAAAGTTAAGGGTGAAAAGATTGTAAAAGCTAAGGATTTTGAAAAGAACGCGGAAGTAGAAATCATAAACAAAGATATGGTGATTGCTACTCTTACCGACCCAAAAGCCGAATTGATATTGCGTGTTACGGCAAAAAATGGTCGTGGTTATGTCCCTGTTGAAACACGTGAAGAAGAAAGTCGCGATTTGGGTGAAATTGCGGTCGATGCAATTTATACGCCGGTTGAGCGCGTCAGCTTCAATGTTGAAAACGTTCGCGTTGGTAAGGAAACAGAATTTCATAAGTTGATTATGACAATTCGCACAGACGGTACTATTAGTCCACGTGAAGCATTGTCGCAAGCCGCCTCAATTTTGGAAGATCACTTTAAGGAATTAGTATCCGATTTAAAAGAGCGTCTTACGATAGTCCGTGAGGTTGCGCCGATTGCGGAAGAGGCATTAAAACCAATTCCGGTTGTTGCTACTGTCGAGAAGGAACTTTCGGATGAAGATAAAGACTTGGAAGCTAAATCACTCCCAATCCAACGTTTTTCTGTTAGCACCCGTATTCAAAACATTCTTGAAAAAGAAGGTGTAAGAACAGTTGCCGGATTGGTCCAAAAGAACCGCACACAATTGTTAGATTTTGAAGGTATGGGTGAAAAAGCAGTACAAGAAATTGAGGAAGCGTTGAAAGATTTGAATTTAGCTCTAAGGGAGGAGAAAATTGAAGAATAATGCGTCACCGAAGTAAAAAAATCACCCTTTCCCGTACGCCAGCTGAACGTAAAGCGCTTCAGCGCAAGATGGCTATTTCCTTATTCAAGGCGGGTCATATTCAAACTACAGCAACTCGTGCTACATTTGTCCGTCGTTTTGTTGAACCGCTTATTACAAAAGGTAAGCCAGCTGACTTGGCGGCTCGTCGTCACATTATTGCAGCATTAGGTAATGCTGATGCGGCTGAGCTGGTTTTAGCTAAAGCAAAAGAGTATGTTAAACGTCCAGGTGGTTACACTCGCGTGACGAAGCTGGCGAAGCGACGAGCCGGAGACGCCGCGCCACTTGTTCAATTAGAGTTTGTATAAAAATTATTTTTATGACTAAAGAACTTAAAGAACTAAAGAAAAAAGAAGAGTACACCGATCGCAAATGGCGTCTTTATGACGCTGACGGAAAGATTTTGGGTCGTCTTGCGACGGATATTGCCGATCATTTGCGTGGTAAATATCAACCTACTTATGTGCCGTATAAAGATACCGGAGACGTGGTGGTTGTAATCAATACCGATAAAATAAAGGTTACCGGCAATAAGGAAACTAAGAAGATCTATCGTTGGCACAGCTGGTTTCCGGGCGGATTAACAGAAAAGAAATTTGAAGAAGTTTTAGCAAAAGATTCTCGTGTCATTCTTGAGGAAGCAGTTTACGGCATGATTCCGCATAATCGTTTGCGCCGAAAAATGATGGCCAGACTCAAGCTTTATCCTGGTACGGAACACAAGCACGGTGCCGCGCCATTTGAACCATTAGTAAAATAATTATATGCCCATCGCATTATCTGACGTCGCTCGTCGCTATATTGAAGGAATTGGTCGCCGAAAAACTGCGATTGCTCGCGTGCGTATTACGCATAATGGTTCTGGTGTGTTTCTCGTGAATAACCTTCCTTGGGACAAGTATTTTCCAACAATTGATATGCAAAAAGCCGCTCGTGATCCTTTTGATATTACTGGAAACTGGGGGAAATTCGATGTTTCCGTTAAGGTAAATGGTGGTGGTCCGCATTCACAAGCAGGCGCTGTGAAATTGGGTGTAGCTCGCGCATTAGTAAAACACGATGAATCTTACCGCAAGATATTACGTGACACCGGCATGATGACTCGTGACCCGCGCCACAAGGAACGCAAAAAACCAGGTCTCAAGCGCGCCCGCAAAGCGCCACAATGGCAGAAGCGGTAAATCAAAATTGAATTCAAAAAACGCATTATCCCTGCATCAAGCAGGGATTCGTTTTATACAAAAGAAACGGCCAATACAAGCCAATTAAAAATAAATATAATAACTTACTATTGACAGTTTGTTGAAATTGGAGTACTATTACATTTCTGCTTACAAAACGAACTCAGCTGGTAGCTGGGATTTCCGCCACTCACTGGACGTAAAACAGATGTAATAATGATTTAGCTGGATAAATACGAGGTGAGTGGTGGGAATAAAAAATATTGCGCGCCTGTATGGGCGCGATTATTGTTTTTAACATAAAATTTCGTGAATCTAAAAAAAGGGGGGTGTTGACAGAAATTATGAATGGCGTATTCTTACAGGTCCCAATTGTGGGGCTTGGGTTCTTTCCCAATTTGCGGCTTCTGGCAACGTGCTGGGGCCGAATACCTTTCTCTCACGTTAGGCACAGTTTTTGGTGGCTTTGCCACGCAAAACACCGCCTAAGGAGGAAACGATGGACATCAGTAGTATGAAACAGCAGATCGTGGAACTTGTGGCACAAGGAGCTGTCGAGCAGGTCATCCGACTTGTTAGTCAGGCACAACGGGGAGGGGTGAAAATCTCCTTCCAGACGGGCCAGTTTCACGATGCAGTAACGGCTGGGGGAGAGTTGCGGACGGTCACGTCCTACGCCCTGAAGCCGGGGAAAAAGGTGGATAATCAGTATCCGCCGTTCGTCATGGTGGTGGGTGACTACTGTCCTGACGGACCTGAAAAACAAGGTCCGCCGACCTGGTTTGCTATGGATTTTCTGGCAATTTTCCAACAGTGTCTGACGGATGTGTTTTTCGTCCACGCCATTCTTGCGCAGTTTAGCGCGGAGGGACCAAGGGCGGAATACGACGCCGAGACGCTCGAAGGAATAATTGGGGTCGCACGATTTTTTGATGATTCGCTTCCGTCGTACATGAAAGTTTCCAGGAGTGCTGAGCGCGTAGCTCTTTGTTCTGCTCTGTACCACGATCGGCTTCCGTTGGCCGTTCAGGTGGGGATTTCCGAATCCGCCTTCCGCTCGCCGTGTTACGATCGTCGTCGGGTGCTCAATCGGCTGATTGATCGTTTGGTGGATATTGGGATGGACTTAATCGATATTCGTGATCATTTCTTAGCTTGTCTCGAACACGACAACCACAAGCGGTCAATGGAGTCGGTGTTTCGTCTCGCCGGGGCGAAATGTTTTGAGCGGTCTGGGCGGACGGCCTCCGATGCGAAACTGATCGGTTTGCTGCGAGAGCGATATATCCAACGGTTCTGGAGCGAGTTGCTTCAGGACACTGACGGGAACAGCAAGCAACTTCCATTGTTTGGTTTCATCGCCCAGTTTGCGGAAGTCTACCGGTTGTCCGAAGCGGAACGAGCCTTTTTGGACGAGGGATTGGCTGAAATTCTAAGTCATGGTCGGTATCTCCAGGCTTGGGAAATCATCGATTTGATTGGAGATGCCGGTTCTCTCGGTCTGTATAACACTGGTGGGCATCCGGATGTCGGTGGCGGTTCCGGAATGAGTGAGAAAGATTGCCATCGTGACTACGCTCAGCGGTACCTGTATGGTCTTGTGCCTGCAGCTTACGAGTGCGCCGTTGGTAGGGAAGATCTCGCAGTCGTCGCCGCTCTAATCTTACGGTTTGAGGCAGTGAGGTGCCTGCCCGTGAAAGACCAGCGTAGCTCGTTTGATCTTGGAGAACTCGCGAGGGCTGGCAATGTCGATGAACAGCGACGATTTCATGAGTCCGTTGGACGAGTGAACTCGGTGCTGGTCAAGGCCGTAGGTGAAGGGAAAAGGATTACCATCGAAGGCCGCCCGTATTACCTGCGGGACTAGTTTTTCGGAGAACCTTCTCCACCCGGACACAGCAGTGTCCGGGATTTTTTTGTTTGAAATAAAGGACCGTCCCTGCGATCAGGGTCGGTCCGTGATTTGATTTAGTATTTGCGCAAAACCGCTTTCACTATGCCTTGTATCACGGGATTTCTGGCATATATTGGCTTCATTGTTTTATTGGCGGGTTGCAGGCGAATGCGAGTTGGTTCGCGGTAGTAGCGTTTCAAAGTAGCGTATTCATTTTCCAGTAAGGCGACAACGGTGTCGCCGTTTTTTGGGTAGAAGTTGCGCTCCGCCACAACGTAGTCACCATCATGAATACCGTCTTCAATCATCGAATCGCCTTTAACTTGCAGTACAAAACAGTTGAGGTTGGGGAGTAATTCCAATGGCACGGCGATGCGTTCGTTTTGCTGAATGGCTTCGATTGGCTGTCCGGCGGCAATCATGCCGATTAGGGGCAGTTCAACTGCTTTCGTGAACCAGCCCATTTTTTGTGTGAGTTCAAAACTGCGCGCTTCGCCTTCATCGGTTTGAATGTAACCCTTTTTGGTTAGAATTTGGCAGTGCTCGAAAACCGTGGCGGGGGAGGAGAGTCCCAAACCTTGCGCGATTTCACGATAGGACGGGGCATAAGAATGCGTTGCTAAAAACTCCTTAATAAAATTAAGAACTTCCGACTGTTTCTTTGATAGATGCTTGTTGGACATTGGTATTGTCATGTGGATAAGTATATGCCGAACGAAAAACGAATGCAAGTCTGGAAATGGGAGACGAGAAACTGAAAACGGGAACTTAACTTTAAGGGTTACCTCTAAAGATTTCTTTAGGGGTGACCCTTAAAGTGTTAGACGGACAAATAAAAAAAGGCGACCGTTTGGTGCCTTAGGGTTTCTGCTCGGGGAGTCTGGCTGTCTGATTCGTTAGCCCACATTTCCAATCACTGAAAAATTTTCCCAGCTGCGCCGCGACATGACGTGCGCTTACAATAAACCATGGGTCACGTGATTGATTGGCATTTTTGGGCGCCAGGATGTAGTGGCATATCATTCTCGAATCGGAAGTGTGGGGTTGGCGCTCGAATCGCCATTCAATTAGTTTTTTGTGATTCCAAACCTCAACGAATTTTTCAAACCAATCAAGTTCTCCCGAGGTTGTCGATATGTCAATTCGGAATACAATGAACGGGTAAGGAGCGAAGTTATCCGGATTACCTTCAAAAGATTCAGCAAGGGTGAATGGCAATTGGCCGCGGAACGCATCGACGAACGAATGATAAGCGGTGAGACTGTCGGTAATTTGCTGTTCGTCGGGTGGCAATGATGTTGTTGACATCTCTGTTGCTCCATGGATTGTGAGTTTTTGTGAAAGGACGTCGTTCTTCTCCTTTGTGGAGAAAGAATATAATATGACTGGGATGAGAAAATGTCAAACGAGATTTAATGTAAATAACGAGGTGTCGTTTATTTTCTTTCCTCCCCTGACAAGGGGAGGTCAGGAAGGGTTTATGCGGTTTGGATTTGAAATATCTAAAACCCACCCCCGCCCTCCCTTATCAGGGAGGGAACCCTGATGCGTATCGGTATTGATATAAGATGTCTTATGGATGGTGGCAGGACGGGTGTGGAAGAATACACGCTGAGTGTTTTGAATGCGATGCTGAAACAAAACACAGCGGACACCTTTGTGTTGTTTGCCAATTCGCGGAAACCGATGCAATTACCAAAGATCGATGCGCCAAATATCGAGTGGCGTACGTTTTCTTATTCTAATAAGTTGTTTAATACATCACTAAAAATATTTCGTTGGCCGAAAATTGATCAGTTGCTTGGCGGGATTAATGTCTTGTTTGTGCCTAGTGTACGGCTCGCACCGTGCACTGCCAAATGTCCTATTGTTGTAACTTTTCATGATCTATCTTTCGTTCGTCACCCGGAATATTTTTCGTGGAAGCGACGGATTTGGCATTATCTGATGGAGCCAAAGTTACTGGCACAAAATGCAAAAAGAATAATTGCTGTTTCCAAAACAACAGCAAATGATTTGGAAGAACTTTATAAAATTCCGAACGAAAAAATTTCTGTCGTTCATTCGGGTGTGCATCATAATTTCAAACCTGTGGATTTGTATTCTGAAGAAACAAAAAAAATAAAAGAACACTATTTGTTACCGGAAAAGTTTATTTTGTTTCTCGGGACAATCGAACCGCGAAAAAATCTTGATGGTCTGATTTCTGCATATGAAGAAGTGAGACGAAAGGGGGCAGAACATAAGTTGGTTATTGCCGGTGTGCGCGGTTGGGTAAAAGAAAGTTTTTTTGAGCGAATAAAATCGAGCGAATTTGCGAAAGATATTATTTTAACCGGCTATGTAAAAGATGAAGATAAACCAGTACTTTATAGCTTGGCGAGTCTGTTTGTTTATCCTAGTTTTTATGAAGGTTTTGGGTTTCCGCCGTTGGAGGCACTGCTTTGTGGTACGCCGGTCATCTCTTCTTATAACTCGGCGATCCCGGAAATCGCCGGCCGGTGGGTGACCTTGGTAAATCCATATGATCCGAATGAATTGGCGGTAGTGATTCTGGAAACACTTAAAAATGGTAAGCAAGTTTCAGTTTCGATTTCCGAACAGATTTTGCAAAAATACAATTGGGAGAAAGCGGGAAAAGAAACAATGGAGGTTTTGAAAAATGCTATATTAAAATCATGAGAATCGGTATTGATGCAAGAGCGCTCGGCTGGGCGGGATTGGGCAGATATTCAAGAAATTTATTAAAGAATCTGGTTAAGCAAGCGCCTCGAGATATGGAGTTTGTGGTTTTTGCTCCTGCCGTTTTTAGTCGCGAATTCAGTAAAATGACATGCGTGAAGTTTGTTCCGGTCACTGCTTCATACTATTCCATTCGCGAGCAAACAATTTTTCTTGCTTCTTTGATGCAAGAAAAGCTTGACTTGATGCATTTTTTACATTTTAACGCGCCAGTATTCTATCGTCGTCCATCGGTGGTTACTATCCATGATTTAACTCGTTTCTTTTTTCCGGCACAAAAACACAAAGGACAGTTGCACCAATGGGCCTACGAAACTGTTTTTCGATCGGCAATAAATAACAGCTCAAAAATAATTACAGTTTCTGAACATACAAAAATGGACCTTGTTCGCTATTTTCCCAAAGCATCAGGCAAAACAGTGACAATTTATGAGGGAGTTGATACAGCCATGTTTTCAAAAGATGTGCTGGATGGCAAGTCTCAAGAAAGGCTTAAAAAATTAGGAATTGCAAAACCATATCTCTTATTCGTGGGTGTTTGGATGACACACAAAAACTTGCCTCGGTTATTGCAGGCGTTTAAAAAAGTTAAAGAGGGAGGTTTTTCTGGTTCGCTTGTAATTACGGGAAAAGGACAATCACATCACGTAGATGTTCCTGATTTAGTCAAAGGTGAAGGAATGAGTGATTATGTAATTTTGCCGGGAAAAGTTTCAGATGAAGACTTGCCAGCATTGTTTCAAAACGCTGAAATTTTTATTATGCCTAGTTTATATGAGGGTTTTGGTTTGCCCGCACTGGAAGCGTTGGCGTGTGGAAGACCGGTTGTGGCATCATCGGTATCCAGTTTGCCGGAAATTTTAGGTCCGGCGGCAGTTTATTTTGATCCATATTCTGTTGATGATATGGCAGAAAAAATTGCAAATTTAATCGAGGACATGCAAAAACAAGTTGAATTAGTTTCAGCGGGTAGTTTGCAAGTACAAAAATATAATTGGGATATATGTGCCAAAGAAACTCTGGCGGTATATAATTCTGTTATTAATCAATAAGCCATTTTACTGACATGACTATATCAAATTTAGAGGAACAAATTTGCTGTCCCAAGTTTGAACCAGCCACTTTGGATAATAAGACACATCAGTGGGAGAACAAGCTTTTTATTAAAGAAACGATGCGCACGTTTCTACATATGCCATGGCCACCATCGATTGGTCGATTGATGGAAAAGATGTGGAAACTAGCGAAAGATAATAATGCTTATCCGGAACAAAAAAACTTTTTAATGTTGGCTTATGATCCAACGCCGTGGGGTTGCGAATATTACATGGCTGTTATGAAAGAAATACCCGGCGCGGAAAATATTAAATTGTCCGGTACTTTTTTGAGCCGTGTTTTTGAGGGACCGTATAGTGCTGTGCCAAAATGGATTAAGGAAATGAATAAAAATGTTGAGGCTGAAGGGAAGAAAGTAAAGAAACATTATTTCTATTACACGACATGTCCGAAGTGTGCGAAAAAATATGGGAAGAATTATGTGGTTGCGTTTGCGGAGATTTGATATATAAATCATTCTTTATTCAGTATTTTTGCATTAGCATAAGTTAACTCGAGTGGTGCGGTTTATGGTATGTAAAATTACGAAAAATTGACAAAATCGATATTTGCATTATAATATCGATGGTTTTGTTATTTTTTCATTTGATTAAACAAGTAGGCCATTCTTTTTTTTGGGGGGGGGCGAAATGAAAGCGCAAGAAATGCGACCGGTTCCAGCGTTGATTTACAATCTCTGGCTGTTTGCATGTCACGGGTTTGGTATCAAATATTACTGTCCAACGCGAGCAAGAGAGCTTTCGGCAGAAGAAATCTTTTCTCGACGACAAACCGGTGTTTGTTACTTGGAGCAGGCTCTTCCATCTGATCCGGATCTTAAGTGGGTTGAATTACAGTGTGGAAGGATTTTTGCGGAATTTTCGATGGTGGATTTTGGCATGGTGGATGAAAGAATTGAGGAAGTCAAACATCGATACCCAAAATTATCGAGAAGGGGCCGACAATTCTTGTGGGATGGTGAGTCAGTGGTTGTGTCAAAAACCCAACAACACTTTGGAAAAGTTCAGAGTCCTCGGACTGTACTATACAACAGGATCGACCTGGATAAAGAGTCGCTTGAACCGTACTTGGTGATTGCGGAATTGATTTGCGATGGAGGTTGTTTTGATCAATCGTTGTATGGGGCGCTTCATCGTATTGCACAAGCTAGCGGATCCGGAGGCATGGAGATGCGACAAGTTCAGGTGTTACAGCAACTTCAGCAACGGATTCTTGTTCAAGAACAAAGGCCGTTGATGATTCAGACACAACGTCAGGTTGCGCGACGCGCCCAGCTCTCTCGAGTTCTGCGAATGAGTGGGGCTGAGCTTCGAAGGGTAGTTCACGATGCCAACTTAGAGTTAACATAGCGGTCTAAAAACCGCTTTTTTTTATAAATAAACAATGTTATGTTGTTGCTATGGGAAAACTAATATTCGATATTGAAACAGTTGGTGAAGATTTTAATGCGTATGATGAAACCACAAAAAATATTTTAACCCGTTGGATTAATAAGGAGGGAATAAGTGATGAAGAGCGCTCTGCAAAAATCGATGAAGTAAGAGATGGTTTGGGGCTTTCACCTTTAACAGGCCAAATTGTTGCGATTGGTGTTTTGGATTATGACAAAATTAAAGGCGGTGTTTATTTTCAAGCACCGGGTGAATCAGTTGCAGAAAAACAAATTGACGGTATAAATTACTTGGCTGGTTCTGAGAAGGAAATTCTGGAAAAATTCTGGGGAGTTGTTTCGCATTATCAAGAATTCGTCAGTTTTAATGGACGCGGTTTTGATGCGCCGTATTTGATGATTCGTTCTGCTGTGCACAAAATAAAACCGACAAAAGATTTGATGTCGAATCGTTATTTGAACAGTCAAAAATTTGATTGTAAACACTATGATCTAATGGACTTACTTTCTTTTTATGGTGTCACGCAAAATCGTGGTCGGGGACTGCATATGTATTGTCGTGCGTTTGGTATTACCAGCCCCAAGACTGATGGTCACTGTGGTGAAGATGTCGGCAAACTTTTCAAGGATAATAAATTCATGGAAATTGCGGAATATAATGCGAAAGATTTGTACGCGACGCGGGGCCTGTTTGAGTATTGGGAGAAGTATCTAAAGTTCTGAATAGCATACCAACTTTGCTTTGAAAGTATTTAAGGTGGGTGGTTTGTCGGGTAAAAAATAGCGGTAAAACAAGTAAAAAGCTTGTGCTCGTGATACAATATCACCAAATGGAGCGGAAACGAAAAAAACACAATAAAGCACCACTAAAAGCGCAAAAAACCTTTGGTCCCAAGGTTGCCGATATTTTTGTTGGTGATGGTTTGGGGGAAGCTGTCTCCATAATTCGTATTCCTCGTTCGCGACATATTAATATCGAGAGAAGTCAAGAAAAAGTCGGTCTTTTAAAAATCAGTTCGGAAAGTGAAACGGAAATTAAAAAAGAAGAAAAAGCGATAATTTCCGGCAAGTCGCTGGAAGAGTTAACGGTGCCGTTTGATACGGAACGTTTGACCTATGATAACGATATTGTTTTTCATTTTCCGGGAAGTGCTGATATTCCGGAACCGGTTGAAGAAAAATTGATTAGAGAAGAATTGTCACGTTTTTTAGGTGATGATTTAAGGCGTGAAGAAGATTTTAAGGAAAAGGTTGCCAATATTAAGAGAAAATCTCAAACAACTGTTGAAGAATTAGTTATTGTTCAGCAGGAGGAAGTGAAAGAAAAAGTAGGAGTTCAGGAAAAGACGGCTCCGGTTGTTTGGCACAGGGAACAAAGAATTTCTCAGCGTTTTGTAAAGGAAATGCGGGAATTGAAAAAAAAGAAACCAGATAAAATATCTGAGCTTAAAAAGGAAAACGAAAAAGGGGATGATGATTCGGACGATCTGCTCAAATTAATTATGCAAAAGTCGGAAACGGAGGGATATATTCCTTGGGTGGCACCGCCGGTCGCTTGGAAAAAATTCAGTAAAGAAATAAAACCAACCGGTCTTGTTGGCGGGAAAATCGTAAAAAAAAAGGAAAAAAATAAGTTTGATAAAGTATCAATTCAAACAAGTAAAAAAAGTTTTCTAGAATCTTCACGGGTCGCGGTTGCCGTTTTGTTGATTGGTGGTGCTGTGGGTTTGATTGGTTCGATAAGTGGTTTGCCGAATGTGGCGAAGATGGTTGGTGGTGTTGCAAAACAGGGTGCACAACATTTGACATCCGGACTTAAAGCTATTTCGGGAACAAACGTGGAGGCCGGAAGAATTGAGTTGGACCAAGCGGCAAAGTTGTTTGCCGACGCGCAAAATCAATTTGATTCTTCAACTGGTCTTGCACTACGTCTTTTGGCTAAACTTGATCCGAAAGGTCGGCTTGATTCGGGAGAGAATTTGTTGTTGGCCGGTAAACAATTGTCTGCGCTTGGTGATGAGGCTGCGCAGTTGGTGCAACTGTTCCGCCAGTCAAAAACCAATAGTCAATCCTTAACGGATCTTTTGGAAAGCAGTCGACCGTTGGTAAAAAGTTTGTCGGAACAACTAATTAAAATCGACGGAGAAATTAAAGACATCGATTCTTCTGTATTGCCCGGTGATACGCAGGGGGATCTTTTGCAATTGCAAAAAAGTATTCATGTTTTAGCCCAAGTAGTTTCCGGTTATTTGGATTCGCATGAAGTGTTAAGCATGCTTCTTGGCGCCAAACAAGATCGTCAGTATCTTTTCTTGTTTGAAAATAATCGCGAGCTTAGACCCGGTGGTGGATTTATCGGCAGTTTTGCTTTGGTAAATTTATCGAAAGGGGAAGTAAAAAAAGTTAAGGTTGATACTATTTATAATCCCGATGGACAATTACGTGATTATATAATTCCGCCAACTCCGCTTAAGAAGATCACGGATCGTTGGTTTTCCAGGGACGCGAATTGGTTTGCGGATTTTCGAATCAGCGCGCAAAAAGTCGCTACTCTTTTTGAAAAAAGTGGTGGACCAACTGTCGACGGGGTGATTGCGATAACACCGTCGGTATTGCAACAACTTTTACATGTGACCGGACCAATTCCTATGCCTGATTATGATCTTATTGTTGATGCTAATAATGTGATTGATGAAACACAACGGCTTGTTACTTTTGATTATGACAAAGAAGAGAATAATCCTAAGGCATTTATTAGCGACCTGATGCCGGAGGTAATGTCGCGGATAATAAAATTGCCACAGGAGCGTTGGGGTGACTTGGTGAGTATGTTTGGGGACAGTCTAAAGCAGAAACAATTACTGATTTGGTTTAGGGACACCGATGCGCAAACGCGCATTGAAAATTTGGGTTGGGGCGGAAAGATCGAAGAGGCAAAAAGTGATTACTTAATGCGTGTCGAGGCAAACATTGGTGGTCATAAGACCGACGAATTGATGGAACAATCTGTAAAATATGATGTTTCTTTTGATGATACTGGTTTGGCTACGGCTACTCTTGTAATTACGCGTCATCATAAAGGTTCCAAGAACGGTCGGTCTGATTGGAATCCTGATGAAGATTGGTTTAGAAAAAATAACGTAATTTATGAACGAACATTGGTGCCAAAGGGTAGCGTTCTTTTAGAGGCGGGTGGTTTTACAAAAATTGCTGATGTGCCAACACCGTATGTAAATAAGGCCGATTATAAAACATTTGTACAGGACTCGGATGTGTCTGAGCTAGAAAAGGATTCTACCTTGGCTGTAAACGGAACGATTGTCTCTGAGGAAAGTGGTAAAACTTCTTTTGGTAACTGGATTGTGACAAGGCCCGGTGAAACAACGGTATCTATGTATAAGTATCGTTTGCCGGCAAATATAAACCTTAGTATTAACAAGGGTGGTCCGTTAAATTACCAACTGCTTTCTCAACAACAACCGGGGCATCAACCGATAAAATTTGAAGCGACCGTTCATGTTCCTCAAAATTTTAGTTTTGTGTGGGCAGGACCGGAAAGCGGTATCACCTATGGGGGTAAGCAAAATGTGAGCTTTACAACGATCCAGAAAAGTGATAGTGTGTGGGGCGTTGTGGTTGACCGCGCCCACTAATAAATTTCTCATCTTATGTCCACTACATCCCTGACTTCAAGTATTTCTCAATCAAAAATCTCTCATCGTATGTTTAATACGTCTCATGATTTTGTTCAATCAAAACACTCGTATTCAGGGCGTATTGAACATAATATAAAAAAATTTATTAATGGGCGAGGTCTATAAAATATGACTAAGGATATAGCCGAGAAAACGCGGAGTGGTGCGTTGATTTCTGCCGCCGCGCTGGTGGCGGTCTCTTCTCTACTGAGTCGTCTTTTGGGTTTATTTCGTGATCGTTTATTCGCGGAGCATTTTGGTGCCGGTCCGGAATTAGACGCTTATTTTGCGGCTTATCGTATTCCGGATATAATTTTTAATCTTTTGGTGCTTGGAACATTAACGGCAGCCTTTTTACCGGTTTTTTCTACGTATTTAAGTAAAGGTGAAAAAGGAAAGAAGGAGGCTTTTGAGGTGGCGGAGAGTCTGTTTTTTATTACAACGATTTTGTTGGTGTTTTGTGCCATATTGCTTTTTGTTTTGACGCCAGTCATTGTGCCGTTAATTGCACCGGGTTTTGATGCGAATCGCATGGAATTAATGATGACCTTGAGCAGAATAATGTTATTGCAACCCATCTTACTTGGGGCCAGTAGTATCCTGGGTACTATTCTTACCAGTTTTAATCGATTTTTTGCTTATGCTGCGGCGCCGGTATTATATAATTTGGGAATCATTTTCGGTGTTATTTTCTTTGTGCCAAAAATGGGCGTCGTGGGGGTCGCTTGGGGTGTCGTGCTTGGCGCTGTTTTACATTTATTAATTCAAATTCCCAGCACTATCAAACTGGGTTTTAAGTTTAGAATTTCATTACGTTTTCAACATGAGGGATTAAAAAATATTGGCCGACTTATGGTGCCACGTTTGATCGGTTTGCTTGCGGGGCAGGTGAATGATTTAGTAGTAAATTTTATTGGATCGACATTATTGGTGGGTAGTATTGCCGTTTATGCTTTTGCCGATAATTTGCAAAATGTTCCAATAGGTTTGGTTGGTATTTCTTTCGCAGTCGCGGCTTTTCCTCAATTATCGCGCGCCGCGGCTGAAAACTCTCCGGAAGTATTTTCGCATACTTTAGTCAAAACGATTCGTCTTGTTCTATTTTTGGCCGTACCGCTTTCGGTGGCAATGTTTTTGTTACGTTCAGAGATTGTCCGTGTAATTTTGGGGGCGGGTCGTTTTGATTGGAATGACACTAAAGCCACTTTTGCCGTTTTAAGCATTCTTGTAGTTTCTGTTTTCGCTCAAAGCCTTGTGCCTCTTTTGGCGCGCGCATTTTTTGCAATGCATGATACTAAAACACCAATGGTTGCCAGTATTATTACAATTATCGTTAATCTTATTGGCGCTTTTTTCTTTGGAAGTAGATATGGTGTTATTGGTTTAGCATGGGCGTTCACTGTGGCTTCATTGGTCAATTTTTCTATTTTGTTTGTCGTCTTAAGAACTCGTCTGGGTAGTCTGGACGATAGATTTTTGTTGTCTGGTTTGTATCGTATGCTTATCGCCACAATTTTGGCTGGTGTTGCTATTCAGTTGCTTAAGATGCCGATTGGGAATCTTGTAAACATGCAATCATTCCTCGGTGTTTTAATTAAATTGGCTGGTTCATCTGCCGGCGGGGCAATCGTCTATCTTGTCGTCAGTAAAATATTAAAGTTGGAAGAATGCGGTGTGTTGTTTGATGGGGTGCGTCAACTGCTGTTTAAAAAGCAAAAAAGATTAGCGGGCGTAGACGAATAGCTCTAGATAGCATAAAAAGATATGGACATGACTCAAAAAATTCGTAATTTTTGCATAATCGCTCACATTGATCACGGAAAGTCAACTTTGGCTGATCGTCTTATTGAACAAACTGGGACACTGGAAAAAAGGCAGATGCAGGAACAGATGTTGGACGGGATGGATCTTGAGCGTGAACGAGGAATCACAATAAAACTTACACCCGTGCGAATGGAGTATATTTTGCCCTCAGAAGCGTCTTGCACCCCACATCCCACGCCCTACACCCTAAATTTGATTGATACACCCGGTCACGTTGACTTTGCTTATGAGGTTTCGCGCAGTCTGGCGGCTGTTGAAGGCGCAGTATTGCTTGTTGATGCCACGCAAGGCATTCAGGCGCAAACGATGGCTAACCTTACATTTGCCCTTGAGGCCGGGCTGACAATTGTTGCGGCGGTAAATAAAATTGACTTGCCGGCGGCGGATGTGGCGGGGACACGTCGTGATATTGCGAAATTGACCGGTATTCCCGAAGAAGAAGTTTTGCTGGTCTCCGCAAAGACTGGAGTTGGTGTGCCGGAACTCTTGGAGTCGATTGTAAAAAACGTTCCACCGCCAAGTGGTAGTGAAGATAAACCGTTTCGAGCATTGGTGTTTGATTCATTTTTTGACGCCTATAAAGGCGTGGTTACTTATATTCGCGTCGTGGATGGAAAAATTAAAAAGAACCAAGAGATTCTTTTTGCGGGAGAAAATGTTCGTGGCGAATCGTTAGAGTTGGGAATTCTTAATCCGAAAGAATCGTCGCGTGATGAATTGTGTGCCGGTGAGATTGGATATGTCGCGACGGGTCTGAGAGATGTGGCACAGGCGCGTGTTGGGGACACGATTATTCACTTTAAAGATCGCGATGAAAAAGCCAATTTGGTTTTGCCCGGTTATACTGTTCCGCAACCAAAAGTCTTTGCCGGAATTTATCCGCATTCCGGAGAAGATTTTCGTTTTCTGCGTGATGCTCTGGGAAAATATCGTCTCAATGATGCATCACTGCAATACGAACAAGAAACTTCCACCGCTTTGGGGCAAGGGTTTCGTTGCGGTTTTCTTGGGTTACTTCATTTGAGTATTGTTCAAGAAAGATTAAAACGTGAGTATAATATTGAAGTTACAATTACTGTTCCAAGTGTTGCGTATCGGGTAAAACTAAGAAACGGACAATCACAAGTAATTCGCACTCCGACTGAATTTCCCGATCCTTCAGCGTTGGAATCAACCGAAGAACAGTGGGTGTTGGTGGAAATAATTTCCCGGGCAGCTGATATTGGTGGTATATTACCGCTCATTTCCGCGCATGCCGGCGTTCATCGTAATACCGAATATTTATCGGCAGATCGTGTTTTGATTACCGCGGAAATGCCGTTGCGAGAAGTTGTCATAGATTTACACGACGCGTTAAAAAGTGCCTCGGCGGGCTATGCGTCATTGTCCTATGACATGTTAAATTGGCGTCCTACCGACCTCATTAAACTTTCAATTTTAGTGGCTGAAGAAACAGTCGAACCACTGTCGATGATTGTGCCACGTGAGCAAGCTCAGCGCGAAGGTCGACGGATTGTTGCGAAACTCAAGGAAGCGATACCGCGCCATTTATTCGCGGTGGCGATTCAGGCGGCGATTGGAGGAAAAGTAATTGCGCGCGAAACAATTCCCGCAATGCGCAAGGATGTTACCGGCTATCTTTATGGTGGCGACGTGACGCGTAAAAAGAAGCTGCTCGAGAAGCAGAAAAAAGGCAAAAAGAAAATGGCCAAAGTGGGCAGTGTTGATATACCGCCGGGAGCCTATTTGGCAGCGTTGGGGAAATCGGAGTAATCATTTTCCGACTTCGAAATTTGGTCTAGTACCGTAAAAAAGGCAATGCCAAATAGCCGATTGTTCCGAGGGCGATAAAGATCGCCAGAATTCGCCAAACTATGAGTTTTATATCTCTTTTTTTTGCCATGGATTAGGGTAAATTAGGAGGCCTATAATGAAAAGTGCATATTTTGAGATCTCTTCAATTAGTGTTATTATATTTTTATGATTAAGGAAGAATTAATTAATAAAATTCGAGACGCCTCGGAAGAAGTAAATCAAAACTTCGCTATAAAAAGCGTTAAGTTGTTTGGTTCGCGCGCTTCAGATACGGCCAGGGCAGATAGTGACGTGGATCTAATAATCGAATTTAGTTCCGGTACGGGGGTTGGTCTTTTCGCGATGGTTGAAATTGAAAATATTTTCCAGCGTTTTCTAAAATTAAAAACGGATATTACCACTCCTGCCGGTTTAGACGAATTAATTAGAGACAGGGTTCTAAAAAAAGCAGAGACGGTTTATGAAAGATGATCGTTTGCACATTGATCGAATAAAAAGGGCGATTGAAAAAATCGGTTCTTATTTAAAAGGCAAAAAAGCCGACGATCTTGATTCTGAACCGGTTTTGTATGACGCGGTGCTAATGGAGTTGTTATTGATCGGGGAAGAAGCGAATCGAATTAGTGACGATTATTGTGTCGCTCATCCGGAGATTCCTTGGCAAAAAATGATTGGTTTACGCAATCGGATTACACATGATTATTTTCGCATCGATCCTAAAATTGTTTGGGAAACATGTTCCACCGATATTGTTTTATTGAAAGAGCAGTTTAAAGATCTTGGTTAGACTGAAACATGGAACGTCTCCCATCTGCTCCCGAATCGTCCGTAACTCCCAGAGAAGAGCTTAACGCCCTGGAATCCCTCCAAACTGTCTTTGATCAACAGTTAGAATCCGGAAAGTTAGACGAAGCCTTTCAAACCAAGCAAGAATTGGAAACGAAGATGCAAGCCCTGCAAGAACGGGTAAACCCGCTAAAGATCGAAGGAATAGAAGCTCTCCCCAAGCAATACGAAAATCAAAAAGAACTGCTTCA
>CAIZMI010000052.1 GCA_903934015.1 uncultured bacterium | reverse complement strand
TCGCCTATGCTAAAAGTGATACGGAATTTGTTCTCGAAGCAAATAAGGCGAAAAACGAGCTATTTTCAACCTTTCATTAATAACTTAATAATCACCGCTACGCACGCTGTTTCATACCAATCTTCGGATTGGAAAAGACTGGAGGGGTTGTGGGTATGCTGTATTAAATATGCTGTATGCGGTATATGGGATGCGTTACGTCTTTGAAATACAACAACATATCGCATACGATATCATATACAGCATACTTATTTCGCCCTGTTCCCGGTGTGTACTTCACGGTAATATGAAGAAATGGAAATAATTCACGCTTTCATTCTCGGTATCGTTCAGGGTCTTACTGAGTTTTTGCCAATCAGTAGTGATGGGCATTTGGTACTGGTGAGGCATTTGTTGAATTGGGGCGATGAAGGATTGATTTTTGATGCGACGTTGCATTTAGGCACTTTTTTTGCAGTTCTATATTATTATCGTGCCATGTGGTGGCGATTGGTAAAAACTCTTTTTCGGCGTGGTACAAGAAACGATGAAATATTATTAGGACTGTTGATTGTGGCCACTATTCCGGGGGCGATTCTTGGTTTTTTTGCAAAGGATTTATTGGAGCAATATCTTCGCGGTTTAATAATTACCGGGTGCGGTTTTCTTTTTTCCGCAGTATTACTTTATTTTGCTGATCGTAACTTGCGCGGGAGAAAGAAAGAACACAGTGAACGATTAACTATTTCACAGACAATCGGGGTAGGTTTTTTACAAGCGTTCGCGCTTCTTCCCGGTGTTTCGCGTTCCGGCTTAACGATTGCCGGTGGCATATTCAGTAATTTGAGCCGTGAAAAAGCGGTGGAATTTTCTTTTTTAATGGCTTTACCTATTACGGGCGGAGCGGGTTTTCTTGCGTTGTTGAAGGATTTTGGAGGTGGTGGAGGCGCTTTTTGGCCACTTTTCGTTGGTTTTGTGGTTTCATTTGTAGTTGGGCTTTGGGCAATCAGCGCCTTGATAAAATACGTTTCAAAAAACAATTCGTTTAAGCCGTTCATCGTTTATTTGATTGTCGTTGCCTTGGTTTCTTTTGTTGCCGTTAAGTTATGAGAGTAGTAACGAACTCAGCTGAGGAGACAACCGTATTTGGAAAAAAAATCGCAGAGCAACTCCAGTCTGGCGATCTGTTGTTGCTGAAAGGTGATTTGGGTGCAGGAAAAACTACTTTCGTCCAGGGTATTGCGGAAGGGTTAAGCGCCACAAAAAACCCAACATCTCCATCATTTACGATTATGCAGGAATATGATTTTCCAGAGGGAATTTTTCGACACTTGGATTTATATCGATTGGATGATCCAACACTTGATACCGAAACATTGGGATTGCCGGAATTACTAACTGATGAAACAGCGATTACGGCAGTAGAATGGCCGGAAAGATTAAAACAGATGTGGGAGAGAAAAGGTCGGACAATAGAAGTAATTTTTCATTATGGAGTCGGTGCAAGCGCGCGGGAAATTGAAGCTTTGGGTTTAGATAATAATTAATAAAAAACCGAGAACTGGAGGTTCTCGGGGTGTTTTGTTCGCTTAAGGAGTAGTGTTTCGTAGGGGAGCACCTCTGTGTGCTCCCGGGCGGGCGGACCACCCTTCGCTCTCTCGAGCTACGGCATGGCACAGCGCAGAGGTCCGCCCCTACTTCGTTGTCGTCGGCAGCGGTTTTTCTGCTTCCGTTTTGAAGGGAACAAAATCGGGCGGAAGATGAAGAACAAATTCCAAACTACCGTCCGGTTTTTTGGATACTACGAACCGTTCGGGCACTGATTTTGTCAGAGCATACGCTTCGGGGAATTTGGCGCCATCGGCTTGAAGAACCGTGATGAACCGGGCGCCGTCTTTTTCTTCAACCGGTTTTTCCTTGTTGACTTTTTGCGGTTCACCAAGACGCTCATAGACGGTGCCGGCAACAAGACTTTTCTCTGACTTGAAGAGAGTAAAGTTCCACGTTGGACCATCTTTTCCTCTTTCAAGTGCGTCGATAATAATGATGTTTCCAAGCAAACAACTGGAAATGAGCAAACAAACCAGGCTGTATCTTCTCCAGTAAATTTTCGATGAGCACCAAAGAGAAGCACCAATGCTTCCAAATAATACTGAACAAGAGACAGAAAAATAATACCAAGCCAGTAAATTTTCCACGTTTGTCTTCTCCTTTTGAAAGTTCGATAGAACAACAACCGACTGATGATTGTGTTTTATATTATGGTTTTTGTCAATGCTTTGTTCCGTAACTATTCACAGGTCGAGAAAAATTGTTTGTATCAGCAAAATTTTGCTGTCGTGTTGTGATCTTCGTGCATTAAGTGCATTAAGGTCCGACCTTTGCAAAGGTCGGACCTTAATGCGTTGTTTACCTTAACCTGTGAGTAGTTACTGTATTCCCTCTGTACCCCTCTTCGCTTAGATAGTAACCTTCAGATATGGCTAAACGAATATTGCTTCTCGACGCAAACGCGATTATTCACCGTGCTTATCATGCTTTACCGCCTCTCACCTCAAGCAAGGGCGAGCCGGTTGGGGCGCTATATGGACTTTGTTTGACCCTGATGAATGTTCTTAAAACATTCAAACCGACCCACATTGTGGCGGCTTTTGATCGACCGGAAAAAACTTTTCGCCACGAGGAATTTAAAGAATATAAGGGAACAAGAAAAAAGGCGGAACCGGAACTGATTGAGCAAATTATAAGAGCAAGAGAGGTGTTTAATGCTTTTGGTGTGCCGACAATTGATCTTCCCGGTTATGAAGCGGATGACATTATTGGAACGCTTTCTGTTAAGGCAACGAAAGAAAAAATCGAAGCGATTATTGTTACCGGCGACCAAGATTCAATGCAATTGGTCGATGAAAACGTAAAAGTGTTTATGTTAAAGCGGGGAATTAAAGACACAGTGACGATGGGCGTTTCCGATGTTATAGAAAAATACGGTTTAACGCCTGAACAAATTGTGGACTACAAAGCTTTGCGTGGCGATCCTTCGGATAATATTCCTGGTGTGCCAGGCATTGGCGAAAAAACAGCCACACAGTTATTGCAAGAATATGGAACAATCGAGGGTATTTATAAACACCTTGAAGAGTTGCCAGAAAAATTGCGCGCTAAATTAAATGAAGGCAAAGAAAAGGGGCAGATGAGTAAAAGGTTGGCCCAAATCCATTTATCGGTGCCGTTGAAGGAAAAAATTAATGATTTGCTTTGGAGGGATTATTCGCGTGAGCAGGCAGTGGAACTGTTGCGCAATTTAGGGTTCTCTTCGCTCCTCACAAAAATTCCGGAAGCGGATACGGAAACCATTAAAGAAACCAAAAAAAGCCAAGGTTCTCTTTTGGGTGGGGTAAAAGACCCGAGGGCTAGCAGGCGCACTCCTGGCTATGAATTAGTGATAACTGAAAAAAGAGCAAAAGAAATTATAAAATTGCTGGAAAAGTCCAAAGAATTTGTGTTTGATACGGAGACAGATAGCTTGGAAGCGAGGACAGCACCACTTTGTGGAATTTCGCTTGCCATTAATGAGGGTGAAGCTTGGTATGTGACGAAAGAATTGGTTCCGTTATTTAAGGATGTTTTGGAAAATGAGAAGATTGGCAAGATGGGGCACAATATTAAATATGATACCGAAGTCTTGTTAAATGTCGGCATTAAGGTGGCGCCAGCTACTTTTGATTCGATGATTGCGTCGTATTGTTTGTCTGCCAATACTCGCAATCACGGCTTGGATAATCTTGTATTTACTTTGCTTGGACATGAGATGGTCCCGATTGAGGCGTTGATTGGTCGTAATGGTCCAAACCAGAAAGTGATGTCAGAAGTGGATTTGGCAGATGTGGCGGAGTATTCCTGCGAGGATGCGGATTATACGTTGCGCTTAATTAATTTGTTTCGACCAAAGTTAAAAGAAGTAGGTGGGCCGAATCGAGTGTTTGAAGAAATTGAAATACCGCTTATACCGGTATTGGTAGAAATGGAAATGGCGGGCATAAAGATAGACGTCAAATTATTGAAAGAGTTGGCGGTTAAACTGGGACGGCGTGTTAATACTTTGGAAAAACAAATTTGTGAATTGGCCGGGGAAGATTTTAATGTTGGTTCGCCCGCGCAGTTGCAGGAGATTTTGTTTAAAAAATTACAATTACCGACTGTTGGTATTGGTCGAATTCAAAGTGGTCTTTCCACTGCCGCGGATGAATTGGAAAAGTTGGTTGATAAACATCCCATTATTGTAAAAATTCAGGAATTTCGTGAACTTTCCAAATTAAAAAATACTTATCTCGACACTTTGCCAAAATTACTTGATAAAGAAACCGGTCGATTGCACACCAGCTATAACCAAATTGGGACCACGACGGGACGGCTTTCCAGCTCTGACCCTAATTTGCAAAATATTCCCATTCGCACGGAAATTGGCGCGGAAATTCGCAAGGCGTTTGTGGCTGAACGGGGAAAACTTCTGGTGGGAGCGGATTATTCGCAGGTGGAATTGCGTATTGCCGCACATGTCGCGCGCGATAAAGTAATGCAACAAGTGTTTAAAGATGGCAAAGATATTCATACGGAAACCGCCTCTTTTGCGCTTCGGATTCCAAAAGAGCAAATTACAAAGAAACAAAGAAGCCAAGCGAAAGAATTAAATTTTGGTGTTTTGTATGGTATGGGGGCTTCATCGTTCGCGCGCGCGTCTGGTGTTTCTCTTGGTGATGCGCAAGGATTTATTGCCGAATATATGCGAACATATCGAGGGATTGCGGAATATATGCAAGAAGCGAAGGCTCTTGCCGTGTCGCAAGGTTACGTTGAAACAATCTATGGTCGGCGTAGTTATCTTCCGGATATAAATTCCGGTAATTCCATGATTCGTAGCGCGGCGGAACGTGCATCGATTAATCATCCGATTCAGGGTTCGGAAGGGGACATCATCAAACGAGCGATGATAGCCGTTCAGGAAAAAATTTCAGAAGGCAAAGGAGTATTCATGGACGTAAAAATGTTATTGCAGGTTCATGATGAATTGATTTTCGAAGTACCAAAAGAGCGAGCTGAAAATTTTGCCACAGAAATTAAACCATTATTGGAAGGTTTGGAAAAACTCTCTGTCCCCTTAGTGGTTGATGTAAAAATCGGGAAAAATTGGGGAGAGATGGCGTCCGTTGATTTAAAAGATAAATAAAAAAACCACCAAGAGTTATTGGTGGGGCGGTTAGTCTTGTTGTCCTTTTTTTGCTTGTCTTAACAGGACAGTTATCTGGTTGCCAATCACAAAGGCTGTGGCAGGGTCTGTGATTCCAGCGAAAGCTTCCGCTGCCAGAATAGTTTCTTTTCCCGTATTTTCCAGTTCTCTTGTGGGAGTGAAAGTGGCCAGTCTGTAGAAGTGAGGCTCTTCAGTGTGGATTAATGCGCTGAAAAAATCAATGGATAGGGAGTTTCCATTTGGAAGTTTTTTCCGAAGAGCTTCAATCGTCGCTCTTTCCGCATAAACCATTTGGCCGGTGCTTGTGAGAACAAATTTCCGTCCAAGATCTTCAGGTGGAGTACCGGCGGGCGGTTGATTCAGAGCGTCGTATCTTGCATGGATGAAAAGAACGAAAACATTTCCAAGGCGGTAGGCTGAAAGGTCGGGAAGATCACGTAAAGCATAAAGAGAATTGGGAGCGGTTACGGTGGCCATGGGTGGGTCCTTATTGAATTGTTTCTGGAACAAAAACGCATCTATTTCTTAGCGCAGATGGTTGTTTGTGTCAACCCTGGTGGTGGTTATCCCTCACAGGTTGAGGGTTTGCTCTAGTAATCACATCCAAGGTGGCCACGCATGGCTTCCTTGGATGTGATTTGGGTTCGCGCAACGTCGTTACGACGCGACTAACCTATACTACTTCCGATGAAGGCCATCCCCCTTCGCACAAGGCTACGGAGGGACAAAGAGCGTGCTTCACCTTGAAGGTGGACTTTTTACGCGTAATTCGCACCTTGGCCAGTGAGTTCGCATATTAAGGTCCGACCCTTGCAAGGGTCGGACCTTAATATGTTGTTTGCCTTAACCAGTGGTTACCCTCAAAAAATTTGACAAGTTCAATAAACCGTATACAATATGCGCATCGTAGTTGTTGTTTTTTGTTCTTGCGGACAGATTAACTGTCCGATTTCCTTTTTTGCAAGGAGGCTTGTGATGCTGGTTTTGACTCGAAAAAGGGGAGAGGAAATCCGAATCGGCGAAAATATCATACTGGTCGTCACTCGGATTTCGGGTAACAAGGTTCACATTGGAATAAATGCTCCAGCGAATGTATTGATCTTGCGTGGCGAGATTGAACCCCATGACGATAAGCAGTCAAAAAAAAGCCCCGATGGACCTACCCCTACGGCGCCCACAACATAATCAGTTCTTTAAGCCCTCCCACCACGTTGTCTGGTGGGTTTTTTGTTTGACAAATCTTTATTTTGCTTTACTTTATTATTAGTGATGGAGGGCGGAATGATCTTTTATTTAAAGGAGATGGGGTCATGTTGGTTTTATCACGACACAGGGATGAAAGCATCATTATCGGCGATGATGTGGTAGTAACAATCGTGGATATCCGCGGGGACAAAGTGCGGTTGGGAATTCAGGCGCCACCAGGCGTTCCTGTACACCGACAAGAGGTGTATGAGGCGATCAAGCGGGAAAACGAGAAGGCAGGTCAATTGCAACCGGCGGATACGCAAGGAGTTGCACCTGTCGAAAAGCCCATGACATATTGAATGCAACCGTAGCGCCATCGCAGACAGGTAATGCTGTGCGATGGTTTTTTTGTTATGCTACTTCCTATGCCAGAATTACCCGAAGTCGCCACGATTGTAAATGATCTGAATAGATTTGTTGTTGGAAAGAAGATTGTTTCCATTAATGGCGACACGCCGAAATTGATTCAGCCATATTCGTTTTTGGAATTTGAAAAGAGAGTTAAAGGAAAATATTTTCGTCGTTTCGAGCGTCGAGGCAAATTTATCGTCGCAAATTTATCGTCGTTATCCGTACGACCATACACTCTCGTCTGGCACATGCGCATGACAGGACATCTGTTATATAGGGATGAAAAGACAGAAAGTAAAAATGCCAAAGAATTTTTTGCCGATAGGCGTAATCAATATATTCGTTTTAGTATTATTTTTGAAGATGATTCGCGGTTAGATTTTTCTGACCTGCGAAAATTTGGGGCATTACATCTTTTTGAAGAAGGGGAATTTGAGAAATGTAAGGGAGTTTCCATTCTTGGTCCCGATGCCTTGGAATACAAATGGACAGCAAAAGAGTTGCGGGAAAGATTGGGACAGAAAAAAGTGGCGTTAAAACAGGCACTATTGGATCAAACTGTTTTGGCCGGGATCGGAAATATTTATGCGGATGAAATTTTGTGGGCGTCTAAACTTCATCCATTAATGAAAACTAATTTAATTACGAACGAAGAGTGTTTGCGAATAATTGTGGTGATGAAAAAAATACTAAGATTGGCGATCAAACACCGCGGTAGTTCTGTTGATGATTATCGTGATGCGTCTGGAAAAGCGGGGAATTATAGTAAATATCATCGAGCGTATCAAAAGCAAAATCTGCCTTGCTTCCATTGTGGTAATAAAATCGTTAGAATAAAGGTTAACGGACGGGGTACATCTTTTTGCCCAGTCTGCCAGCCCTTCAGGGCTGACCCCGAGCCACGTCGAGGGGCCAGTCCTGGAAAAAACAAAAAACAAACCCTTCGACACGGCTCAGGGCAAACACTCACTCTTCAATAATGGTTATATGGCGATGGATATACAGCCAAATCCGCTTAGAGATAATTATTCGAATAATAGTCCAGAAACAAATATGCCCAATGAACGCAAGATGGGGCTTGTGGTTTTTGCAGTGGTCGTTATTGTTTTATTGGTTGGTGGAATTGCGTGGTATGTGTTGGGCGCTCCCGGGGCGTCCGAGGGTGTAAAGCGCTCTATCGGCAAGTTGCCTTCGGCTGGAAATCGCGTAGTAAATCAAACCAATCAGGGAAATAAATTATCGTTTCAGACACCCGTTGCGGTTGTTGACGAGAGTCCTCTTTCGGGTATTGCTTGTCCAAACGCAAAGCGTCGTCCCATTGCCGTTATGATTGGTTCAGATCCGATCAATCGTCCTGATTCCGGATTTTCTTTGGCTGACGCAGTGGTTGAGATGCCGGCCCTAACAAGCAATGTTACGCGTTTAATGGCGGTGTTTCAGTGTAATGAACCAAAAGAGATTGGTTCAGTGCGTAGCGCGCGTCATGACTTTTTGTTTTTAGCAAAAGGGATGGATGCCGTAATTGCTCACTGGGGAGGTTCGTATTGGGCATTGAATATGATTAAAAATGAAAGTCAGGTTTATGATTCGTTAAGTGCTTTGGGGACAGGTAATGGCGCATTTTTTCGTGTTTCAAGGTATCAGCCACCGTTTAATGGTTATACTTCCTACGCGAATCTTTGGGATGCTCTCATAAAATCCGGTTATCACACAACTGATCGGGCGCCGGCATATCCGCACACGGACGACGCGACTGTGTCTCTGCGCGGTACCGGAGGGACGTTAGATATCGGTTGGCCGGGAAGTATGCGAACACGATATGTCTATAATGCTCCGAAAAATATGTATGAGCGGTATTGGGGGGGTGTGAAACACGTAGATGGTATTAACAATCAGCAGGTTGAGCCAAAAGTATTGGCGGTTGTTTACACGCAACAACGTTTGGCAAACGGTCCCGGAGGTTATAATGATGTCGACATTGAAGGCAGTGGTAAAGCAGAAATTTATCAAAATGGTCAAGTAATTCCGGCAACGTGGTCAAAGAGTGTTGTTGACAAGCAAGATCCTCTGCGATTTAAAGATGCTAACGGGAAAGAAATTCCATTTGTTCGCGGTCAACTTTGGATCAGTGTGGTGGATCAAGACACACAGGTGCGGTGGACGGCGGGAACAGTCACACCGGTTGAACTGAACACTGGAACGACACCAGCGAATTTGGGAGGATAGTGCGTAAGAGATAGAAAATTTTGTTGATGAAATTGCCTCCGCGAAAAGCGGAGGTTTTGAATAAAATATTTATCATTAAATTTTCAATTATCAATAATCAATTTTCAAATAATGTTCAATTTATTAATTTGGGACCGTACACTAAATTGTGTCTAGCGCATTAATAATTAATCGCTAACATAATGATCATGCCAACACACAACAAAGTATTAGAAGCCAGTTTGAAAAATTTAAGAAGTTCGTTAACGAGTTTATCGTTGGATCAGTT
>CAIZMI010000051.1 GCA_903934015.1 uncultured bacterium | reverse complement strand
TCCGACCTTTGCAAAGGTCGGACCTTAATGCGTATCGCCGTGCTCACTCCCGAAGTGGTGCACGCTTGCACTTCTTCGGGAGTGGTGGAAGGTTTACGTCGACGCGAACCGTAATCCACGTCGGAGGAAGTGCAAGCGTGCACCACCTCCGACGTGATCTCTACGAAAAATCCTTAACCTGTGAGTGCTTACTAAAAAAATTGTAACTGCTCACAAGTTTGAAAGTTGGTCTGATTACACAAAAATTCCACAAGAGCATCCATTCCCGCAACAAGCGGGAATCCACGTTTTGGACCCCCGATGTCTCGGGGGTGGTGGTTTTCGAGCATTTAGTAAAAACATCGAACTTTCATACGAGTAAGCGGTTACTAAAATTGCAATTACCAACTGTATAATTTTAATCAAAAAGATCCCGCTTTTTTGCGGAATCTTTAGTGAAAAAATGTTTATTGTCTCTTGCTTATTCTATCAAATAATGTTTTCGTATAGTTGTTGTACTCGTTCGCCGATGAATGAAGCCATTCCATTCATAGCTTGTGGAATAGAAGAATTAAGAGCACTTTGAACTTCTTTTAAAAATCCAGTAGATGCGCCGGAGGCTGCTGGTTTTTGGGGGTTGAGAAAACCTTTGAACATGTTGTTAAAAAGGTTCCCTTTCGGACCCGATGCAGGATTGGTGCTGTCACTTGCCGGCACGAATTTGCAGTCGTCGGTGACGTCTGTGTCATTATCGGGACCATTTGCGCTTTTGGTTTTTTGTCCGGCAACATATGAATCACGAGGCAACATTTGCATCGATGAGCCAGGGGGTGTGTAGGCACGCAATGGATGAGCGAGGGCCTGCATGTGACCGTTCTTGTCGGGTGTAATTACTTGTTGCGCGGTAAATCTGCCACCGGATGAATCCGCAGCAATTTTTTGATTTGAGCCTTTTGGAGCGACTTGTTGTTTTCCGCCTTCGGATAATTTTGCATAACTTTTTTCATCGGTAACGCCTAGATTTTGTGGTTTAAAAAACTGCCAGTTTTCTTTTGAAACGCGTTTATGTGCCGGAATTCCATCAATATCTTGTGCGCAAAGTTCGGGGTTGATAATTGGTTCTTCACAGCCAGGTTCTCCTACCAACGGACGAGGATCCCATGATTTATCCGCAGCGACGTCTTTTTCGCCCCACATATCGCCCAATAATTCCGATTGTCCAGCCGTGGCGAGGGGGCATTTCTTTTTGCCTTCAAGTTCCTTGAGTGCCTCCTCTGGCGTTTGGGGCTTTGAACCCATCATTTTGTCGAGTGCTTCCTGCGCCTTTTTCTTCATTTCATCGGCAACAACTTGTTGAGCATATGGGTCTCCATTGGCCGCAGCTTTTAGCATTGCATCTGATACAGAGTCATAAGTTTCTTTTGCGCCAGGTACTCCACTTTCTATGTCTTTAGCAAGCTCATTTGCTGTACTTGCCTCAGCATACTTCCCCCAGTCAGTATCTTTAGCCGCACTATCAATTATTTTTTGTTGGGTTATTGTATCTTTATTTAAAGTATCCATATATTGCGTGTCTTTACTACTTACTGCATCAGCATAATTTCCATAGGTCTCTAACTTCTTTGCTGTATAATTATCGGCTAGTCCTTGATATTGTGTCAGTTGGTCTGGTGTAAGTTGGCTTTTGAGTTGAGGATTTTCAAGGGTCATTTTTGCAATATTCATTTTTCTCAAAGTCGTATATGTTGCTTTTGCTTTTATTGATTTGCCTACGCTTGTGAAAGATTTGAGACTGTAATCGGCAGGAGTCATCTGCAAAGGGTCCACTGTTTGAGCAAATGAAAAATTAGCATAGGCAAATACACCAAGAAGGCAAATTATCAAGCTCCCAGAAAGGTAATTACTAAATATTCTAATATTGTTTTTCATTTTATTTTTTACTTATTCATTATGTGCCTAAAATTTTCGTATGTAAATAGTATTTATTGTAAGCATTCTTTTTTTGGACTCCCGTCTTCGCGCAGGTGATAGCGTTTTCGAAGTTTTTCTATTGTTCAGCCAACTTTCACGCAGGTGAGTAGTTATGGAAGTGCTTAACTCGGTAACTGCTCACTCGAGTGAAAGTAATTCAAAAAACGTCGTCTTTGCGAGGCGTCTCAACGCCCCTCGACCTTGAGCTCGGGGTCGAAAGGCCGAAGCAATCTCCCGCGAGAAATAAAGAACGTTGAGATTGCTTCGCCCTTGATAGTGCTCGCAAAGACGAACTTTCAAGTTGGCGAGTAGTTACAGAAATGGGTAACTGCTCACTCAAATGAAAGTTGGTACTAGTAATGCATAAAAACCTCTTAAATCATCCATTCCCGCTTGAGCGGGAATCCATGTCGTAACAATAGCGCGTGGACCCCCGTTTTTACGGGGGTGGTGGTTATTCAAGTAATTTGATAATAACCACGAACTTTCAAGCGAGTGAGCAATTACAGGAATGGGTAGCCGCTCACGGGTTGAGGTAAATAATGCATTAAGGTCCGACCTTTGCAAAGGTCGGACCTTAATGCATGGGGTTCACAACATGACGGAAAAATTTTGCTAATACAAACGAAATCCCTCGACTTGTGAGCAGTTACCAGGAATCGCTATTGACAAAATTGGTAAAAAGTGATAGAATGCGGTTGTTCGTTTGAAAATCAACCCATTTTGGAGGGAATGGCGATGAGTGCCAGTTTTGCTTTTTTGTTTTGTGTCTTCTTCGGGACGGATGTTGGGCTGGTTCCTCTTCACGGCAAGGCACCGCAACCATATTCAGTTGTTGGGAGTCATGATTCTGGTGTTCGAACGGTTGTGGTTTGTCGTTTTGGAGGGGATCCAATCGCGTTTGAGCGACCGGATTTCATGACCATCGAGGTTTTGCAGGAAGGGGTAGTGCTTCGTCACCCTAATTTCATGGGGAGTCTGGTGTTGTTCCACGATGTTGGTAAAGGCGTAGGAAAAGGATCGTGGAAGGGCGCTGTGATTCTCCTGAAATTTTCGGGGGAGGAAGAGCTTGTCGGGGTGCGAGAAATCGCAAGTCCGGAAGCGCTTCAAGACGCGATTAACCGACTAACGGCGGTTCGTTAGCGGTCAACGCCTTGGTGTTTCACCACGGCGTTTTTTTGTGTTTAAAAAATATTGGCGATTAGAACGGCTAGTTGCGAAGAAATGCTGGCGAATGCTGATGATAAATCATTAAATGCGGGGACGGCGGGCAGTTGCGGTAATGGATTAACCACAGGTTTTTTATTAGCAATTTGTTGCGTCGGTTGAAATAGAGCCTTTTTTTCTTCTTCGGAAAGTATTTTGAATTGACAACCCTCTGAGCCTTGTTGCTTCGCAACTACCCATTCGTCAGTGCTTGTTAGCTTGTTTCCCAGACGTGGAAATGTTTGGCCAATTTTGTAAACACCGACTGGCATGGCCGTGTCGCTACCTTGGGCCTTGTAGGAGTGATTGGTGTTACCGATGGATTCTTTTAATTGCTGAATGGAGAGCGGTTTGCCGTAACCGCCACTGGAATAAAGCGGTCGAGCAGGAGGTTGAGCAGAAGCAACCGCTTCTTTTGCCGTTTGGTAATTGCTTTTCCCCGCCCCGCTACGTAATTCATCTTGGTCGCCTTGGTGACTTATTTGTTCATATACGGGTAAACTCTCTTCACGTAAATGTCCCATTTGATTTTTGCGTGCTAGGTAGTTACCGCCGTGATTTCCATCACCTTCTTCCTCGGCCCCTTCGTCGCTTTTAATGTATTCGTCCAGGATGTTTCTTCCTGTGTCGGGATCATAAACTTCCATATTGCCAAACATTGGACCGAAACCGTCTGCGTCATCTTGACCGGGTTTAATGTGGACACAAACCTGATCTTCGTAAGGAGTAACTTCTTTTTTGTGAAAAATAACGGCGTCAGGATTGCCCATAGACGAAGGGATGTAACTGTTAGGATCTTTTTCTTTTGCCCATTCTTGCCATTCCCCATAAGTAACCTTACCGTCTTTGTTTGTGTCTATCGCTTCTTGATTATCGATAATTTTTTTCAGATATTTTTCGGCGTTCGCCGCGCTAGCGGTTTTTTTGGGATCAGTGGACGCGGTAAGAACAGTTAGAAGGCCATCCTGTAAGTACTCCGGTTTGACGTAGGCCAGGCATTCCGCTCCATAGCAGTCGCCCTGTGTTGCTACTATATGCAGACCCCTTGTTTTCGCTTGTTCGGCAATGAAATCAATATAATCCTTGCGTCCAATTTCTTTAATTTTTCCGTCGACGGTGTAATTCATGTCGGAAATTGTGTTTTCTGAACCGTGTCCGACTAAGTTCCACCAAACTACGGAACCTTCGGGAATTTTATCAAATGTTTCGGAAATATTTTTTTGTGCCATTTCCCAAGAGTTTTTGGGAGAATATATTTCTGTTACCGTTTTATTTACATATCCTCGATTGGTTTTTACTTTAATTGTATATGTCCTTTCCTTTGGATTGGTGGCGTACCAGCCTAAATTTTGTACACTCGCGCCCTGTGTGGTTGCGCTGTCAATAATTTGTTGAGGAATGGAAAATTGTGAACTGACAAATGAGGAAGAAAGATAGCCCATGTAAATATCGGAGGCGAATGCGGAAAAAGGAAAAAACAGGAACAACACAAGTAGCAGCTTTATGTATGTTTTATTCTTTTTCTTAGTTGTGTTTTTGATGTTCATCTCAGTCTTTGTGGGTGGAAACTAATTTTTACCCGGAGTCAAAATGGGCGTCTCTAAATATTTACTGGTGCAACGGGAAAAGCCGCGCCTTCGAAAAGATTTTTTATCAACGTGATTAAGATGCTAATTACGCCGTCTATCATTGCTCTCGGAATCCCGCTGTTTGCCAGTTGGCTAACCATTCCCACCATGTCTTGCACTTGTTGTTCAGGATTTAGCGCTTCCTGAAAATCTTCCGCAGTAGCGGGACTTTTTTCCGTAGTGCAAACAGTGTCATATTGAATGTTGGGAAGGTCTCGCCAGTCGGTGGTTTGGGGAACGCAAACAGTTACGCCTTCTTTTGTGCAAGCCGGGTAGGAAGTAGTTGGACAACCGCGGTCTAATCCGGCAGGAGGAGGACTACTTTGAGTTTGTGGTTGATTTTGATTTTGTCCCTGACCTTGGCCGAACATGTTTTTCAATGCGTCAAGAAGCTGGCTCATTTCGTTGCCTCCTCCCCCTCCTCCGCCACCGCCGTTTCCTCCACCATTACCACCTGGGAAATTTGCGCTAGGAGGTGTAAACATTTGTTTTTTCTGTTCATCAGTCAATTTCTCGAATTTACAACCTTCTTCTCCATCTTGTTTTGCGACGGCCCAAGTATCTTTTTCTGTGGCTTTGCTAAGATCGATAGCAAAAGGTTTGCCGATGGAGTAACTATTGCTTGGTTTTACAGCAATATCACTACTATGTGCTTTATAGGAGTGGTCACCATTTCGGACGGAATCCATTAATTGTTGCGCAGTAAGAGAGTTGTCAAATTTACCGCTGGACCAGAGGATTTTGACCGTTTTATCATCTTTTCCCTGCATGGCCAGGTTGCGTGCCGTTTGATAATTTGAACTGGGACCTTTAGCCTCGTCCAGTTCATCCTCGTCTCCTTGGTGCGTCTTTTTTTCGTATTTTGGAAAATTGGCGCGTAAATGGCCCATTTGATTTTTACGGGCGGCGTAATTTCCTTCTTTACCATCTGTCCCTTCTTGTTTTGGTGTTAACCCTTTGGCCGTAATTTGCGCAATTGTTTCACCGAGAATATTTAATTGTGTGTCTGGAGCATAAACATCTTCATTGCCAAACATGGGGCCGAAGCCGTCACCCTCGTCTTGGCCGGGTTTGACGTGAATACAATATTGAGTTTCGTAAGGCGCGACGTCGGCACGATTGAAAAGGACAGCGTCGGGGTCACCGATGTGGCCGACAGCTCCGAGTTCACCTTTATCCTTTGCCCATTTTTCCCATTCGCCGTAAGTAACTTTTCCATCATTGTTTGTATCAATTTGCGCTGCGTTTTCGATTATCCTTGCATAATAATTCGCCCCGGATTCGCCGTCCGTTTTTGCGTTTGGGCCCTTTGAACCGGTAAGGATTGAGATTCTTCCATCTTCCATTTGTTGTTGTGTAATAGGGGCACAAAGTCTTTGGCCGTAACAATCTTCGTCGATCATAATTACGTGCAGGTCGTTTTTTACCGCTTCACTGTAAGCGTGATTAAGATAATCGGCACGGGATATTAAAACATTGTTTCCGGGAGTAATGCCGTAGGTGGCGCCGTGACCGGTGTACCGAAGAACAACAACCGAACCGGCTGGTATTTTAGAGAATTGGTTAGTGACGTTGCTTAACAGCTGCGATTGATTTGAAATTGTTTGCCATGCGAAAGGAGTGACAATTGAACCACTCTGATTGGCGACGGCAGAAAGCACCGCTCGTTTACCTCTGTCTGCAATGCCAGAAGAAGTAAAAGCTGAATTGTCTATCCAATATATGGGGTTTGATGTACTGGTTTGAGCAAGTGCGAAAAAACTCGATCCAAAAAATAGTACGAGACTGATAATTAATAAATATTTTTTTATTTTCATCATTTTTATATTTTTACTCGTAAAATAATGTTTTTTTACAAGATCAATGAATAGCAACTATCGAGTCAGTGCCAATAAGTCATCTCGGACTCCCTGAAGTTTTGCGATATTTGGCGGAAGGCCTTCTTGCAGTTCACGTGCTCCCAAATACGCCTTTACCGGGTCTGTTTTGCCGTTCGTTTCAATCACGCCTAGGCGGTCGTTTAGGAAGCGAGTGGTGGCAACCAGTAATTTTTGATGTTCGATGGCGCTGGCGGGTGTTGAAATGGCCAGTAATGCTTTTTCATAGCGGACTAAATCAGCTCTAACCGTGGCAATTCCTGTTGTTGTGCCTTGAAAAGCGGAAAGTAACGCGTTGGTTAAATATGAAGAATTAAGTAAGTCGGAAGGGCGAATTTTGTCTACTTGCGTCAGGTAAGCCAAAATATCGGGTGCTGTGTTTGTTTGCGAGACGTTCAATTCCGAGATATTAACAACAGGAAGAGCGGTGTTTAAACTGGCATTGGCAAGTGTTTGTTGGACTTGTTGCGCTGTGACGAGAGTTTGCCCTGCTTGGCTAAGGGGGCGATTGCCGAGCAAGATACTGGAAAGCCCTTCGGTGTAGTTTGAAGAATTGGCATTTGGTCGAAAAACATCTTCCGCTAATTGTGCTTTCTTTTCAGGCAAGGCGTCACTGCCGTTGCCGTCGCTTTTAATGGTTGGATCAAAACCATTGAGCACTTCATCGCCATCTTTGAAACCGTCACCGTCCGTGTCGGGATTGAAAGGGTCGGTGTTCCACTTAAACTCATCACCATCCAAAAGCCCGTCGCTATCGCTGTCTAGTCTGATGTTTCCCGCTTTAAGCGGGTCATAACTGTTGCGGATTTCGTCGCCGTCTTTAAAACCGTCACCGTCTGAATCAGGGTTGTTGGGGTCGGTTTTATAAATTGCTTCCACACTGTCCGGTAATCCGTCGCCATCTGTGTCGATTTGTCCCGCCCATTTGTCTGGGTGTATGCCGTTTGACGCGATGGTTAGTGAACTGCCGGTAGGTAAATTACCGTTGTTGGTATCGGTAAACAACTGGTCGTTATTGTTGTTGCTGTTACCAAACAGAGGATCTTCTGTGGGATTTGGCGAAGCGGTATCGGTTGCAGTGTTTTGTGAGGTGGTATTATCGGAGCGAAAAAAACGATAAAGACCAAACCCGACAATTATCAGGAGTAGGACAGCTAACGCGATATATAAAATTCTTTTTGGCATTTATTTTTTTTGTGACAATTTAATTGTAGCACAAAACTACAATGGTCAAACATTAGCCTGGGGTAACTGGATCATTTCAATGAAAGTCGATGCTGATTTATGCACAAAATTTTTTTAATCCTCCCATTCCCGCCCCTCGACCATGAGCTCCCTTCGGCTGTGAGCTCAGGGTTGTCGAACAGCGGGGTCGAATGGTGACAACGGGAATCCACGTCAGAGGCAGTAACGCGTGGACCCTCGATTTCTCGGGGGTGGTGGGTTGTATTGAATATATTCTAAATTATTATTATCTAACCGCTTCCAGTTTTTTTCTCTCGGTTTTTAGCAATTCCAAATTTTTCGCTAAAATGGTTTGTAGGTTTTCAGCGGCAGAAAGTTGCGCTTCTCTACTTTTCCCCGCGTTATCGGCAATTTCCGTAAGTTGTTCGTTGACGTAGCGAGAGAGAGAAATAAGCAGTTTTTGATGTATAAGGGCAATTTCCGGGGTTGCGATAACGGATAATTGCGTTTCATGTTTTTTGAGATTGGCAATAACGGTTTTTAATTTGCTACCGTCGCCATTGAAGGCTGAAATTAAAGCGCTGGAAAACTGTGTTCCGGTTGCGAAATCAGTGAGACTTACCTCATCTACTTTTTTGAGGTAGGTCGCTATCGCAACTGCGCTGTTGTCTTTTGAAATGATAAGTTTAGTGACGTCAATCGGCGGTATTGAGGCGATTGGTTTTTTTGTGGGCGGTGCGGGTGTGGGCGTTGATACCGAAATTGGTGTCGGTGTAAAAGAAACGGTTGGAATTGGTGTCGCGCTTGGGGTTGTAGAAAGACGGAAACTGCCGGCGCGTGTAGGATCATAACCGTTTTTTACTTCATTGCCGTCTTCGAAACCATCACCATCGGAGTCTTTATTAAATGGATCACTGCCGTATTTGCATTCTTCATTATCATTGAGTCCGTCTTGGTCACTGTCCAGTTTGGGATTGCCGATTTTGATTAGTGGATCAAAGCCATTTTTAACTTCATCCCTATCCGAATAACCGTCTTCGTCGGTATCGGAAGCAGTTTGATTTGTTTTGTATAATTGTTCGGTAATGTCGGGTAATCCATCGTTATCTAAATCTGTTAGACCAATCCAACTGGAAGGGCACGCAAAATCACCGGGGTTATTGGTTGGAATAAATGAAGGTTCAGGTGAAAAAAAAGGATCCGTGGTTGGTTCCGGAGTAGGTGTAGGGCTATTGGTTGGCGTTTTTTTGCCATACATAAAAACGCTGAAAAATATCACAACAACAAAAACGATGGCTGTCGCGACAATTATTAGTTTAGTTTTCATTGGTTATTTATGTTTACTTGTTGAATTTGCTATTCTTTCGGCCCGTATAATTGCTTGAGACTTTCACTGATGTCTGTGGCCACCTGATCCTCTGCCGGCGCAAGTCGGTTTAATAAAGTATCTGATTTTTGGAGAGATGGGTCGGGTGTTGTTGATGGTAGAGTGGAAGCTGGTGTGGTTGGGACGTTTGTCGGTACAATTTGAAGAGCCTGTGTTTTTAAGGAGTTTTTATTTAGGTTGTTACTGACCCAGTAAATGCCGAACGCGACGATGGCGATAATGACACCAACGCCGAATCCTAAAGTGAGACCTGTTATACGATTTAGTTTCATAATAATGTGTGATGATTCTTGTGTTGAAAGTAACACGAAATTTTATTGCATGCCAATTTTTACGGAGGTAATATCTATTTTTTTGTTATTTCCGGGCTCGTACCGTTTGTAGAATGTTTAACCATTCATCAATAGAGAGTGTTTGTGCTCGACGGGAGGGTTCAATTTTTGCTTTTTTTAGTATTTTAGATGCTTCTTCCCCACTGCAATGCCACAGTGCATGCAGAGAGTTTTGAAGGGTTTTTCTTTTTTGGGCGAAACCGCCTTTGACCAACGAGAAAAATTCTTTTTGTAATTCTTCGGGCACTAATGGTTTTTCGCGCGTTTCCATGCGCAGTATCGCCGATTTAACTTTTGGTTGCGGAACAAAGGCTGTTGGCAAGACGATTGGACCGATAATTTTCGGTTCAGCAAAAACGTGCACAGAAATGGCAAGCACGCTCATCTTGTTCGGTTTGGCGGTGATGCGCTTTGCAACGGCGGAGTCCATTAAGAATGTGATTGAACGTGGTCGTAATTTCCAGCCTAAAATGTGACGAATTAATTTTGACGTGATGTTGTATGGGATATTGCCGACGACGTCGTATTTGTAATCTTTAACATCAAAACCAAGACCGAAGATTTCATTCGGGTAAACTTTTAGCGCGTCTAGTTCTATTACCTCCACTTGTGGGATTTTTTTAGTGCGGTGTTTGAGTAGTGTGATAATGCGGCGATCCAGTTCAACCGCGAAAATTTTTGCAATTTGATCATCGGATGAATCTTTTTTTAGTGATTCCCTTTTCTCGGCGAGGGCGAGGGTGAGGACACCAAGTCCTGCACCGATTTCAATAACCGGCACCCTTGGATCAGTATTCGTGGCGGAAACAATTTCGTCTAATACGTTGTGATCGATTAGAAAATTTTGACCAAAACGATCCAACAGCGGTAAACCGTGGTGTTTAAGGTATGCTTCGAGGCCTTGTTGGCTAAGTAGTTCGTCCATGGGGTGATTGTACACGAATAACTAAAATTGAAATCTATAGTAGTTGTTCGACTTTTACCGGTGCCGTTCCTTGCCAGAGTGGGGCGATTTCTGCAAACGCGTCTGTGCTTAAATCCACTATGCGACCGGCGATGTAGGGGCCACGGTCGGCAACGCGGACGATCGTGGATGCGCCTGTATCGGTATTGATGACACGCAGTTTTGTACCGAACGGTAATGTTTTGTGGGCGGTGGTTTTGGGGTGAAAGTCATACCAAGACGCGCGGCCGATTTCTGTGCTGATGACGACCACTTTTGTTCCATGGACGGTAATTTTTGGTTTTGCTTCTTGTTTCACTTCTTTCTTCACGACTTTCTTGGAAACTTCGACGCCGTTCTCACTACGGATTTTATACGTAATAAGAGTTATTTTGGGTTGTCCTTCATCGATTACTTTTTCTTCACCCAATAATACTTTTGGGTCTTCACGCCATTTTTCTTGTTGCTTGGTTTCCTCTTCTTCCGTTTTGGTTACTTCATTAACACGCGTAATTTTTATCGTGTCGTTGTTTTTTAGAAAGACGGAACGACTCGGTTGGACCAAGTCTATTTCGCTTAAAGCGATTTTGGCTTTTTTTAAAACGTCCGCAACATTTGCTTTGTAGGTTGTGATATCGGTTGCTTTTTCTTTGCCGACGACAATGTGAATCGTGCGCTGGCGTGAGATGTAAACATTATTAACTGATTGAATTGGCGTGTCGGCAGGAGGAATAAGCCAGTCGCTTCCGCTCCATTTGATATTGGCGGTGTTGAGTGTGTCGGCGACAGTAGACCCGCTTCTGGGTAAGGTGAACCACATATCGTCATCGTTTAAGTAGAGGGGTTGTATGTAGGCCGGTGTTGGTGGTTCTTGAGCGTGTAGAAAAGACGCGAAGCAAAAGATGCCGGCGAGCATCAAGGGTAAAAGCTGTTTGTTCTGCTTTGGCATTAGGGTTTGGTAATTAATACTATAGCAGATGGCGAGTATGTAGTATTTGGTATGCGGTATGTTGTATATGGATGTAAGTGGTTTTGTTTTAATATAAAACATATCTGTTTTAAATATCTTCATTGTCAACTTTTGAGTATTGATCTTGTTTGAAAATTAAATAAAAAAACCGCGTTGTGGGCGCGGTGGGACTTAGGATTCCTTTGTTAGCATGGCCTCGATTGCGATGACAACAAGGCTCTGTAAATCCGTATGGATCTTTTTGAACCATTCATCCAGTCTTTCGGTCGTGGAAAAGGTACCAAGTTTTTGCGGGAGCAAATGCGCAAAACGTTTACTTACTATTGAATCCCATGCCCATTGTAATTGTCCCGATTCGTAAATTTCGGCCAGTTCGTCGATATCGTCAATTGTGCCAATAATGACGATGAAACGCGCATAGAAAAGTGGGTTGAATTCGTCGCAGGAACTTCGGCAATACAGTCGGATAAGGTCGCGTGGATTTATCACTGCTTCTAGGATTCTTGTGGCGCGGTCCATGACGCAGTGTTTCAGGGCGGGAGGACAGATATCAAGGCATTCGTCGAGGTCGCCAAGTTCATCGATAGTTTCCAGGTGATCGGGCAGACGTTTTGCGATCCACACACCAATAATAATGTCTTCCTCGAGTGTGCCGGTGTCATATGCATTTTCCAGTTCTGCTAAGGTGCTTTCTTCGTTGACACTCTTCAAGCGTGGCAGAGCAGAAACAAAATCACAGAAATCGTTGGCGTTCATGGATTGTTTCCTTTTTCTAATGTTTTGAAATAACAACAAACGACTCACCAGCGTAGTTTAATATGGAAAAAGATCAAGAGGATGTAAGCGAATTCAATGTTAGGTTTTCTAAAAACCACCACCCCCGCGAATGCGGGGGTCCATGACGTGGATTCCCGCTGTTGCGGGAATGGTGCTGTTTGTAGGAGATTGCTTCGCCTCGCCAATTGAAACTGGCGAGGGCTCGCAAAGACTACGAAGCTAGTAATCCACCAACTCTTGTTCGAGTTTTTGCAACGGTGCTACTGTTCCATCCAACATTTTTGTACCTACCTTGAATTTGATAAACAAAATTGTGCCTTGAATTTTTTCGATTATTCCTTCCCCGAATGTTTCGTGGCGCACTCTTTCGCCTGGAGCATAGGCCAGTTCTTCTTCGGCGAATTCACGCGCCTCGTCCATAAAGGAACTGCCGATAATACCGTTGGCCAGGGGCGCGTCTTCGGTGTCGCCACGGTAATCTTTGATGTCGTCTAAGAAACGGGACGGGTTGGTTTCCACCATTTTTCCATAGATAGTGCGGGTGCGAGCGTAGGACAAGAATAGTTCTTCACGGGCGCGGGTGATGGCCACATAACAAAGGCGACGTTCTTCTTCCAGTTGTGAGTCCATTTCCAATGAATTTTGGTGCGGGAGTAAACCTTCTTCCATGCCGGCCACCGCGACAATTGGAAATTCCAAACCTTTGGCGGCGTGGATGGTCATCATTTTAATACGTTGACGGTTTTCGTTTTTAGAAGAAGATTTTTCGGCGTCGGAAATAAGGGCGAGTTCTTCAATAAACTCAGCAAGATTGTCATGACGATTAGCGACCGTGGCCAGTTCCATAACGTTTTCAAATTTGTTGTCGCCGATGTCGGAACGGCCGTGCGTTTTCTCGCTTTCTTCTCTTAGATAATTTTTGAACTGAATTTTGCGGAGCAGTTCGTCAAAAATTATTACAGGGCGAGTGTTGTCGATTTTGGCTCTTAGTTCATCAATAATCGCTGCCAGTTGATCGATCCCACCGCGACGGGCTTCGGGGATACCGGCACGATTAACTGCGTCTAGTGGTGTACCGCCGTTTTGGCGGGCTTGTTGGAGCAAAATCTCCACTGAACGATCTCCTACCCCGCGTGTTGGCACATTGGCCATGCGTCTAAAAGCTAGTTCATCATTTGGATTCAATATAAAACGTAGGTAAGCGATAATATCGCGCACTTCCTTGCGTTCATAAAAGGTTAGGCCCCCAATAATTTCATATGGCGTACCGGTGTGGAGACAGGCTTCTTCCAAGGCGCGGGATTGCGCGTTGGTGCGGTATAAAATCGCCGCGTCGGATGGACGATATTGGAGTGTGCCGAATAGTTTTTGGAATTGGCGGAGGATGCGCCGTCCCTCATCTTTTTCATCGACGGCGCGAATGAGAAATGGCGCTTTACCGGCTCCATTTTTCGTCCATAAGTCTTTTTTGAATCCCTCGGCACTTTTGGAAATGACCTGGTTGGCGGAAAGCAAGATCGCTTGTGTTGAGCGATAGTTTTGGTCGAGAGTGATTACTTTGCAACCTTCAAAGTGATCGGGAAAGTTTCTAATATTTTCAATTTTGGCACCGCGCCAGCCGTAAATTGATTGGGCGTCGTCCCCTACTGCGCAGACATTGTTTGTTGTGCCGGTGAGTAGTTTTAATAACTGGAATTGGCAGTTGCTGGTGTCCTGGTATTCATCAACGGAAATATATTGGTATTGCTTTTCGTATTTTGCGCGCACGTCGTCGTGGTTTTTTAGAATTTGGACGGTGGTGTGTAAGAGACCATCAAAATCAATCGCATTCAATTCTTTCAGACGGTCTTCATAGGCGCGCCACAGTTTGGCGACGCGCCTTTCCCATATATCGCCGGCGGAAGTTTCGGCGTAGGTGTAGTCGTGCATATCATCTTTATACTTAGCGATTTTGCTAAGAATAGAGGCGGGGTTAACATCTTTGGGCGAAAGGCTGGCATCGACGATGGCCGACTTCATAACAGAACGAGATTCGTCTGTATCATAAATCGTAAATTGTGGTGGTAGACCAATCAGACTGCCTTCTTTACGCAAAAAACGGGCGCAAAAGCTGTGGAAAGTACCCATTGTCGGCACTTCCGCTTTGCGACCAATCAGTTTCACAATACGTTCGCGCATTTCGCGCGCGGCCTTGTTGGTAAATGTTAGAGAAAGAATGTTTTCCGCTGCCACATTTTTATCTTTGATGAGATGGGCAATGCGGTGTGTTAGCGTTTTTGTTTTACCTGAGCCGGCGCCGGCGATAATTAAAACGGGTCCGTCGGTGGTGATAACGGCTTCGCGCTGGTTTGGATTGAGAGTATCGAGTAAATCATTTTTTTGATGAATTTCGGGAGCTTTTTTTTGGGACGACATGGTCATGATTGTAACACGTGAAAGATGATTTAAAAATGATGAACAGTGAATACTGAATCTATTGTGAAAATTACTCTTTCTTCAAATATTAATATTCTGACATACGTCAGTTTTACTGAAACCAACAACAAAACTTTTTAAAGAATTATTTATAATTGGACTCAAATTTTGGATTTGTTCTTCTTAAGATTTGTTCGAAATCGCGTAGTTTTTTCCGTACGTAGAAGGATCAGAAGTGTACCAACCCATACACACGTCCCTGCTGTGACCTATGTCGTTTGCGGTTGGATTTTCAAGGGTTGCTGAAAGTGCATAAACACTGGAAATACCAACACCACCAGGGGTATATACTAAAGAGTCATCACACGTAAAAAGCATATAACCAAAACCAGTTGGTTGCGTCGGGTCTTCGACAATTCTTTTACTTAAATATCCCAAGTCATAAAGGATACCGCTGATATCTCTGGGATAATTATAGAGTGTCGGGTCATTTAAACCAATAAAACCCACTCCTTGCCCTCCCCAACCTCCACCATTCACAGAATACGTTCCATGGTCGTTGTAATACATCTCCAGTGCTGTTGAGATAACGCGCAAATCATTTTTTCGGAGTGCATCACGCGCGCGTGAGCGCGCCATACTAACGCTTATTAAAATCATTTGCGCCAAAATACCGATAATTGCAATTACTACCATTATTTCGATCAGCGTAAAGCCGTTTTTGTTGGTCGGAGTTTTTGCTTGGGAAAACATTTTGGTTTATTGTTGATTTATTAATACACGGGGTGGTGGCGCAAACAGTTGTTTGGGGGTCACTTTATTGATACGTAATGATTGGCGATAATAATAATGTGCCGTAAAGATCGTAACAATAATAAATACAATAAAAATGCTAAGTGCGAACAATCTATTATTCAGGATATTTAATCTTCTTTTTGTTATTCTTGGTTGTTCGGTTTTCGCATCACGAGGTTCCGAACCGATATTGCTTAGGTCTATTTCAGAAGGAATATTTTCTTGCATAACATAAGAATATCACAACGCAATAATTTTATTTTTTAAAATTGAGTATTTGTTGTTAATCCTGACGGTGGGTTGTTCAGTGGTAATAAAATTGGGACTCATGAAAATAGAAATACCGGAGGTCTTTGGTATGTTTGCTTGGTTTTTGATTTGTCATCATGTCTTGACTCCCCAAATGACCCGTGTATCATAGGTCTTGTCGCAGCGCGTCAGTCTTTTACAGTAATTATAAAGTAAATGGCTAACGCAAGCGAAAAAAGGTTCTAAACCAACCTTTTGGTCCAAGTGATTCATCAGTGATTTCCTTTAGTTAGTGCCAATAGGGGGGCGCATGTAATGCGCGGAGGCAAGCTACTAAGAACTCGGTTTTTGGTAGTTTGGGTGCCTTTAGGAATCCAAGAAGAGAAAGGTCCGCTATTACTTCCTTTTCCCTGTGGAGTCGTCTGAAAAATCGCAAGAATGCTGGTTCAGCGCTTCAAGGTGCCCAAGGTGGCGAAGTGGCGACAACTCATAGTAAGCGTGCTTTTGGTGATAAGTTTAAGGTGCGTTTTCATCGAGACTCTCTCGATATCGGACTCTGGCTCCGAAAATTACCTGTGATTCGGGTGTCTCCGAAGCTTTTAAGTTTTTTTCCAAGAGGAAGATTCTCAATTTTCAAAGAATATGTAGTCCATTTAGTTGTGCTTTTGATTGTCGGCAGTGTTGTGGTTACAAATTTTGCCACAGGGGCATCTGATCGTGGGAGTATGCTTTATCGCTTGTTTGGCGACGCGGAAATTGAAGAAGGACCAATTAATACGAAGGCGCTTCGAGAAGCGGCTTCATCTTCAGTTTCCGGTCGTAATTATGCTTTGGTGCAGGTTCCTTCCTCCGGTGGAATAACTGAAAATGATCTTGAGTTTCAACTTTCTAATACCTTAGATGGAAATGCCCTTTTGTCTACGGAAGAACCAATTACATCAACTACGCCATCTGAACAGAGGCAACAACAAAAAACTACTTTTGCCTATACTGTGCGTGATGGTGACACTCCCTCTACTATTTCGGCAAAGTATGGGGTGAGCACAAACACGATTCTTTGGGCGAACGGTATTCACGATGGTGATGTTATTAAAACGGGTGATATTTTGATTATTTTACCGGTAACAGGTGTATTGCATGAAGTAAAAAGCGGTGACGATGTTTCATCGATTGCTCAAAAGTATAATGTTAAAGTGAAAGATATTGTAGAGCAGAACAAATTGGCTGATGCCGGAAAGCTAAAGATAAATCAAAAATTGATTATTCCGGATGGTTATATTTCTCCCTCAGCGCGAACACCGGTGGTGGCGCAAGCACCGGATGATAACAACGATAATGTTGTTACTGACAATAAAACAAAAATCAATGAACCGCCGGCAAAAGTGTCCGGAAGTGGTGGGTTTATTTGGCCGACAACTACGCGACGACTTTCTCAATATTTTAAGTGGAACCATACTGGAATTGATATTCCTAATCGTGATTTACCACCAATTTACGCCTCCAAGAGCGGTACGGTTTCATTTAGCGGTTGGTTGGGTGGATATGGGCATTTGATTATTGTCGATCATGGCAATTCAACAAAGACTTATTATGCTCATTTGTCGCAGGATTATGTGAAAAACGGAGAGTCTGTTAAGCAGGGCGAGGTTATTGGAAAAATGGGCTCAACCGGGCGTTCTACCGGACCGCATTTACACTTTGAAATTCGTAAAAACGGCAAGGTAATTAATCCACTTAGTTACTTTTAACCTTAAAACGGCCCCGCACGGGGCCGTTTTGATATATTATTTTTTCTTGTTCCTACTTACCCACCACTCGCCTTCTTTGTCGGAAAACCACCAGTGGTTGGAATCGACTTGCATTATTCCCGCAGCGACATTTTTGGCGGATTCGGTTTTTAGACGCTTGATTGCTGATGGAATCCATTCCTCTGCGCGCTTGTTTCCAATATCCACTTGTTCTTTAAGGGAAATAATCCATTCTAAGTTATCAGCGTCTTTGGCAAGAATAGATTCTTTGGATGTTCGTTCTTCGTATTCATCGATCGTAGATTTGATGTCGTCGCCGAATTCCAGGCTATTGGCAATATCGGTGACGGCCTTGCCATGATCGGCCTGGGCATATTTTTGGTGGACATAATTGAGGTCGCTCGTGCGTGCTTCGGATAAATCATGGAAGAGGCACATTTTTAGGACTTTCGCGGAATCGACATCCTTTTCCATACTGGCGAGAACATACCCGATGTAGGCGGAACGGTTGCCATGTTCTGCAACAGATTGACTGCCACTGCCTAGGAAATGGAAACCACTACGCGGTGTGCGTGCCAAGATCCCTACTTCATAAAGGAAATCAACGATGGGGTGAATGGGATTATTCATGTAATCACTGTAACAAACAAAATTTTTTAGCACAAAAAAACCGCCTGATGGGGGCGGTTGTGCGTTAGGCGGCCATGTTCTGTCGGTGTTGGGTTGATATACCCAAGATTCCGCAATACCACTGGATTTTTTTATGACACCAATCGGCCATTTCATCCATCGACCTGCAAAGCACCATTGACGCCAAACAACGCATTGAGCGGTTTTCGAATACCATCACGGGTCTATCATCCAGTCTACGGTCATTCAAATCACACATGACGTACATGAGATTGAATCTGCAAACCACTAGTCTGATTGGGGTGGGTAAATCGCCAAAAAGATCGCGATATTCCTGCTCTAGCCACGTTGAAAGATATACATCCTCGTGAATGATCATGTTTTTTCTCCTTGGAAAGAACGGCTCCCCTTAATACAAGGATGGTCTTTTAAATTTTAAAATGCAAATAATATTATTTATATATGAGTTTGATTCTTGTGCAAAACAACCAAACGGGGTGTTTGATTGTTTTGTGTACATTCCATAGTTTCGCTAGGCGAAACAAATCTCGAGAGAGCGGGTAACGAGAGTCGGACTCGTGTCTCTACCTTGGCAAGGTAGCATAATACCGTTATACGATACCCGCGTGGTTAATAATGTAATGGATTATCTCGAATTATTCAAGCTTCCTGAATGCCTTTGATGAGACCCATTATTTTATAAAATAGTTCCGTAGAGCTGACTCTTATTTGGGCAGTGCCATATGGTAAATGGTTGTATTTCTTTGTTCTCTTGCTTGAGATACTTACGCCTCTATATACTTTGCCCATGTTCTCTTTCGGTATTCTTGTGATTTCTTGCCAATATTTAATTATTTTATTTTCATCCATTCCATCGTACATATGAATCGAAAGCCTGATTTTTGACTCATCTACGTTTAGACATTTTCTAAGAAATAATAGAAACATTTTGATTAATTCGGGATCTGAGTTTGAAAGTGAAACTGGATGGTAGGTACGATTCTTGTTTCTCACAATAATTTGTTTTTTATATCCTTCACCCCAATAAAGCGCAGTTCCAATTAGTAATAGTTCACGAGTGGTAAGTTCTCCTATTGTAGTTTTTGATTTTCTAAATGTTTCTTGCGAGCGTTCAATTGCTAATTTTGTTTGATTAATATTTCTTTTTATCAATCCCTTTTTTGAACCGTCGTGCACCCTGGAATCAATTCTATTTTGTGCTTGAGTAGAAAGTTCAATGTTTTCAAGCCATGTATATAATGTGCTTTTAGGAATATGTAGAATAGAAACAATTTCATTGTAACTTTTGCCATTTTTTCGTAATTCTTTAGCTTGTTCAATTTCTTTTAAGCTGTGCATTACTTGTAGTATAGCGCAGCAGTTCGCATTTTACAAAATTTGAAATATTGGCTACCCTGCTTAGGACAATACTTGTTATTGTCAATGCCGCGGTAGCTCAGTGGTAGAGCGCAGCCCTGGAACTTCGGGGCCCGTTTCAGTAATGATTCGTGAATAACTGGGTGAATTCGGGGAAACTTTCTTTAGTCCTTAAACGGACTCATGCCAGCCCATGATAGAAACAATCCCGAGCCGAGCCAAAAAGGGTAGTAAGTTTTTTGGAAGGTGTAGAGACTAGCGAGTGAGTCCCAACAATAATCTCGCACTAGCGCCCAGCTCCGCAATTTGCGGATGATGAGATAGTCCAAATAATGGAAGAGGCTGGCGTCGACAGTTCGATTCTGTCTCGCGGCACCTATACAAAAATCCGGCCTTGCGGCCGGATTTTTTAGCTAAACATTTATGCTAATTAGAAGCTTAAAACGTTTTGTGCTGTCACCGTAATCGTTTGGATGAAATGACTAATGTCGGTGAAAATACTCGTTGTTGGGATAAAGACAGTTCCTTCTGAATGTGTCTTGCCTGTCAACGTTTGGCTCTGTGCCGGATCAATGTGACGATTTACTACCGCTGGAACCACTACGCGATTATTAGCTTGCGTAAGGGTGCCTTGAGCAACGCTTTGGTTATCCGCTACCTTGGAGAACTGCGCAATTGAAGCAGTTTCGCTTAGGTTGGCCGTGGCGTCGTTAGTATTTTGCGCTTGAGAAACGGTACCAATTGTATCGGAGGCTACGTTGCTCATACCTGTTCCAGAGGAACAAGGTGATGGGTTTCCACAACCTGCGACGCTATTCCACGTGATTGCTGAACCAACATTACCGCCTTGCTGTTGAGCAAAAAGGCCTGTTGTGTGGGTTAGTGATTGGCCAGCTGTTGCTGCTGATTGTGCTTCGACGTTATTCCCTAATCTTGTTGCTGTTGCAACATTGGCTGTTTGAGCAGCTGTATAAGGAGTATTGCCTGCACGTTCGCCGCTTTGCGCTTGGTCAAAGGAGACTAATGCCCATGAGCTTCGACCGGCAGTTGTGTCGGTTGCCATGGCGCTTGATGCAACCAAGGACAAAGCTGCAATTGGAGCAGCTACTAAAATTTTATTGATATTGAACATATATTTCACCTCCTTTCAAAGGATAATTGACTAAAGACGTATATTCTTATTTATATAATCTAACCTTATATTATTAAACAACTTGTGTGTAAGGACACAGTTTAAATACAAAACAAAACAACGAACAACCTCCGTTTGTGTAGCTAATATACTACAGCCAAGAAGAATGGCAAGGGGGGGCAGGGTCTTTGGTAGCTCCGAGACTCGCGCCTCTTGGCGCCGAGATCTCGGAGTTCTTCGATTCTTGTGCAAAACAACTCAACGGGATGTTTGGTTGTTTTGTGTACATTGTATTTTGTTTCGCTAGGCGAAACTTATCTTGAGTGGGCAGTAAGGGAATCGCCTACAAGTAAATTTGCTGACGCAAATTTCTCGCAGGCCGCCGCTCGCCATTTTTGCCTTGTCCTGCGGGACAAACAAAAATATGGCTGCGCGCTTCGATTTCCTTTCGAAAGCCACGAAGGTGGCTTTCTCCTACCCTACTTACAAAAAACATCAGACCATAGGTCTGACATTTTTTGATAAGTGGGCAGTAAGGGAATCGAACCCCTGACCTTTTCAGTGTAAATGAATTGCTCTACCGCTGAGCTAACTGCCCACAAAGGTTGATTTTTTACCTATATCTCGAGTGCTCAGGACAGGAGTTGAACCTGCACGGGCTTGCGCCCAACAGCTCCTCAAGCTGCAGCGTATACCATTCCGCCACCTGAGCAATGTGCTTACAGATTAGAGTTATTTACGATTTCGTCAAGTTATCCATTGAACTCCGCTGTGTCTTAGTATGTTAACAGGTAAGCACTGTTTTGATAATGACCAATCGTGAGACTGGAGTTGCCTGTCGAATTTTTCTTTCTTCCGTTTAAGATGCGGCATAGCCTTTTCGTAATACATCTTTGTGTGCAGTATCTTGGCCTGATACTTGGCGTATTTTAACGAATACCCCCTTGTTCCAGGAGCAACCACACCACAAACGCCCGCGAGCTGGTTTGTTTTCTCTTGAATCCATTCCAAATATTTTTTACTGCCGCTTACGAATGAAACATAAATTGAGACGCTGCTTCTCCAGCGTGTGTCCCAGTATGCATATGAACAGCCATCGCCGTCGAATTCGCCACGCAGAAAATCAAAGAAGAAATTGTCTGGAACAAGCACTTTGTGAATGGTTAATGATTTGTGTGGCGAGATACCAATAGATTGAAACCAGCGGTATAGGCGGACGTTGCAGAATTGCACCTGGGGATATTTAATGTCGTGTGCACCGCGCCACTTCCAGGAAAGAGGTGTTTTTAATCCCAATATTTTTTTAAATGTCTCTAACTGGTCAATGTCTTTGGAGGTCAGGTTAATTGTTTTTCCATTCGATATTAGACAGCCGTCAGACGCCATTAGTCCGCACACGTAAGCTAATTCCGCTGTCCACGCCGGATTGGCTGCAGGCAGTGGTTTAGGTCCCGGTTTATTCTTTATTTTTGTTTCCACAATTTAAGTGTACGGGAAACGTATGGTATAGTCAAATTTATCAATAAAAAACCCGCAACGATTGCGGGAGAGGCGCTGGCGATCATCTAACATCCGGAACGAGTCGTGGTCGACCCGACTACTCGTGTCCACGCATCGGAATCACGGGGTATGGTGGCATGGCCATGATCAGCTAGCAGGCGCAAGGCGAGCAATGGTTTTCGTTGGTGGTGCGTCGCTTCGGAGAGCGTCTCCAGGAAGCTGGCATCATGGAACGTGTCTGCAACCACCGTGCCCACTGTCACGTATTGGGAGATGAGTGTATACGGCTCCGCGTCCATGACGGGAGTGTCCGGGAGAGCGAGAATCACATGTCCATGGATGCTAATCTTGATCCACCCGCGCCACATGTCTCGTACGGTAGCAAAGGCAAGCATGAGGGCCTCGACGTCCGAGAACTCGATGCCGCGTGCTCGGGAGTTGTCATATTGCTGGCGCGATTTTCCTTCTGAAATCACTGTATCGGCAATGAGCCGAAGTTCCGCCGCAAAGGCATTGGTGGGGTTTGCGAGTTCGATTAGGTGTGCGACAGCGGCGTCTTTAAGAGATCTTCTTTGTTCCCATTGGGCATTGCGGAGCGCTACGATTGATGCTGGGGAAAGTATTGGAACTGGCACTGGTTTTTCCTTGCATTGGGTGAATGATCAATCAGATTAACCGGACAATGAATTGTATATTTCCCGACTTTTGACACGTTTGACAAATATCAAAAATATAATTTAATAATTCGCTTGTATTAGGGAAATACTTATTTTTTGGTAGGTGAAAAACCGTACTAAGTGCGGTATTTTGAGGATATGATAAATCTATCGATTCG
>CAIZMI010000050.1 GCA_903934015.1 uncultured bacterium | reverse complement strand
ACGATAAATTAAACCCCCTAACCCTTAAAAAGGAAATAGATAAAAGACTGAATATTGTGTACGATACACAAACAAAGTTCGGTAACCCTGCGAAATAAGCACCCTACGGATTTCGGTAACACTTTCTAATGATCTATTGCGGGACGTTTCACCTGGGACGCATGTCGCGTGCCTTCAGGGGGAATATACTTCTTCGGAAACCTGGGTCGGCGTGTCTCTTGAAAAGCTGAGTCTGCGTCTCTTGTCATTTCGTGGGTGCACGGCAGACTCAATGGAAACTGTCGTTGCGGGATGGCAGGGCAAGGGCTGGGGTGTTGAGGATGAGAGAGTGTTTTTCGACGGCAAATCTGCTATCACTTGCAATACCATCGACCGTTTGAATATCTATGTGCCATGCCTGATGATTTGGCAGGCCGCCGTTGCTTGTTTCAGTGGTTCTGAGTGGGAGGCGTACACACACTTTCTGCACAGGATTCGTACTGAATTTCTGGTGGAGAGTGGCAAGTGCATCCGAGCCAACCTTGGTTACTTTGTTTGAAGTTGTGTACTTTCCGTCATAGCGTTTGTTATTCATTGCCAATAAGGAGTTTTATCTTGGAATGTGAAAACTGTCCTCCCGAATGTCAGCATGAGACCTTTCATTATTGCAGTGCAACAGGTACTCACTGCGACAAGCACTGCGTTTGTGCCTGCGCCCAGTGTGTGGCAGCGAGAAAAAATCCTCCCCCTATCGACGCAAACACGGGTGGAGCGATCTTGCCGGGATCTACGGTGATCGGCGGGTGATGAAGAGTGGAACGAGCAATAAACACCGACCCAGTAAAGGTCGGTTTTTTCTTGGTTTCAAACCATTAGCCTAAAACCAATTCACCCGTCTTTTTTTGTATTAAGAATCCCCCAAAACACGTCTGTTTCCTTCACAATCAAGTTCTAAGATAGACAGGCTTTCTCCGTATCTCGGAACTTTCGTGATTTTTGGAACGGTAGTAATATTTTAAAAGGATGAGCAATGAAATTGATAAAATTGAAGAAAAATTAAAGGAAAAGATATTACCAGATTTAGAAAAAAGTCGGGGTGGTTTTGATAAAATTCACACTCTTGAGGTGGTGGAATGGATAAAAAAAATTCTCAAGAATAATCCCGACCTAAAATTAGATAGGATCGTTTTAATCATTGCGGCCTATGCGCATGATTGGGGTTATTCCGGTTTATTTAAAGATGACGAGGTTATGAGTATCGATAAGATTAAAAAAGTCAAAAGACTACACGAAAAATTAGGTGCGGAAAAAATTAAGAATTTATTAAAAGAAGAGATATTCTCAAGCTTAACTGATGAACAAAAACAACGATGCGTTCATTTGGTTGCTGTTCATGACAAAATACTTGAGATTCAAGATACTGATGAACTTGTTTTGGCAGAAGCCGATATGTTGAGTGGAATTGATATAGACACCAAAACAAAATTGGACTTTGAATCAAATAAATCTTATATGGCTTCAGCATTAAACATCAGACTCCCTAAGTTTATTACAGAATTTAGTAAAAATGAGGCTAAAAAACTCATCAAAAAGAGAGTAGATTATTATAAGAATTTGTAAATTATTAGGAGTTTGTATTAAGCTCTAGTTTTCTTAGTTCCAGCTATCGGGCCGAAAATTCCTTGGATGTCTTTTTTGTAATTATTCCTCCAAGCAATTTATTCTCCTTGCAATCGAGTTCCAAAATAGAGAAGCAAAAAAGAAGGGTGAGTATGGGGTTTTGGATTCGGTGGGCTATACAAAAGTAACTGCTCATCTGTTTGAAAGTTGATCTGATTTTACACAAAATTCTATAAGAGCATCCATTCCCGCGAAGAGCCTGTCCTTGACCTGATCGGGGACGGGAATCCACGTCTTTTATGGCATGGACCCCCCGATGTATTGGGGGGGGTCCATGTATTTATTATAATCTTATATCTTTCATATGAGTGAGTAGATACATACAATATTATTGACTTAAAAACAAATATATCATATTATATATTTGGCATCGGATCGGCCGTTGTCAATGTTAATGTGTTCTGTCACAATTAGTTGCGGAATAAAATCTGCGACGAAAGGAGTGTGCACGATGTCTGATAGAGTAAAAGTTTCGGAGTTGTGTGTGGATTTAGCTGGTAAGATGAGGGATGGGATCGTTGTTCGTGGACGCATGGCGCGTCAGCCGAACAACGACGCTCTTTTTACCTTGTTTGCTTCCATAATCGATAGTGGAAGGTTGTTGGTCCTTCAATATGAATTTTGTTCGAATTCTTCGTTCGTCGGAATTACTGAAAGTGATGTTCAGCCACCACGTGTTCGCAGTGTTTTGATCTTTGGTAGAGGTACCTTTGAAGAGGAGGTTAGAAAATGGTGCCCCGAGTGGCAAACCGATCATGATTCGGTCATCGTAGAGGAGAGAGGAGGTGAGAAACGGCTTCTTTCAAAATCGAATATTGGTGTATTTGTGGCCCTGGTGGCGATTGCCGGAAGTTTGCGGGGCCTCACGCTTATGGATGGTCCATGGAAAGAACCCGCCGCTGTTCTCTGTGCTCGCCTTCAGGGATATATTGTTGAGTGTCGGGCACTTGTTAGCCAGGTAACTGGTTGCGTGTGACATTGTTTGTCGATAATCCGCGTCCGTAATGGTCGCGGTTTTTTTTAGTTTTAGATTATTATTTAAAAACGTTCCGCTTGTCTTTCTTGAAAAAAATATCCCCAAAAACACCCGCTTCCTTCACAATTAAGTTCCCAAATGGATATGTAGAGAATGGGTGTGCAATAGGGATTGGATTCGTTATCGTGTACAGGGAATTGACAACAACTAAAATATATAGTATTGTTCTTGGTTCACGATTTTAGATTTCGAACAACGGATAGTACTTTCATAAAGGAACATTGTGATGTTTAGCATGCAAAAACGCTTAGGAGTCGCCCGGAGGCATCTTCAGGGTCTAGAAGCGCTGGGTGCGCGAAGTGATAATCAGCAATTAAGGATGATTGTTGATTTCTGCCAGGAACGTTGTCGTCTTATTGTTCCGAAAGCAGACGGTAAATTCGTGGGAGAAAATTCGCTTCGAAAAAAGTTTTGTGGCGACCACACCACGAACAACATCATTTGGGTCTATGTGTTTGATCCGGATGATCTGCGTGTTTTGCCCCATAACTGCATCGATTCGTTGGACTTGAAAGACAACAGGGGGCTCGCGTCTTACTTTCACCCAAATCGGTTTCTTGTGATGAGGGAGTTGCCCGGTTGTTCCTCCTTCTTTAGTGGCTTACTCATGGCGCACGAAGGGTTTCACGCGATCAAGCACGCGGAGCAAAGCGCACCATTTGCCGATTATGACCTGCACGAGTTTGAGGCACATGACTTCGAGTTCGACATTTTGACAGAGATCGGTAGTTTGCTTTATCAGTCGTTGTTGGATCAGCGTGTGCGTCAGATTGAGCAAGAGTTGGTCGGTCGTTCCATCGCGGAGGCGCAAAAATTTTCTGAATTCCGTTACCCACTGCAATTGAACGAAGTGTGGGGCAGATACACCAACCCCGCGGAGGCAAACTCGCGAAAGTGGCAGTTGCATCTTCATGCTTGCTTTACGTTGATTAAGCGCCTTAACGTATCAAAAAGTGAGATGGCAAAGATTGCTACTCGTTGTTGGAAATGATCTAAACTAGCGAGTCGTTCGAACCCACACCGCAAACGGTCGTGGGTTTTTTATACCCACTTGGTTTTTAAGAACCAATACTATTGCCCTGGTAAAGATGAAATACATAAGTAACACTCCGGAAAGCGTTTTCCGTCGTATTTATGTTGCTAAAAAAGTGTAACCCATGTATCTCATCGAGATAACCTTATTAACTATATGAAAACCATGCTCAAAACAATCGGATATT
>CAIZMI010000049.1 GCA_903934015.1 uncultured bacterium | reverse complement strand
ATAACAAATTAAACCCGCTAATCCTTAAAAAAGAAATGGATAAAAGGATCGATATCGTCTATGCTACTCAGAGACAGTTTGGTAACCCTGTGAAATAAGCACCCTACGGATTTCGGTAACACTTTCTAATGATCTATTGCGTATATTGTTATTTATGCAAAGCCCTTCAAACGCAAAATCTGAACCAAACCTTTATATGTTGTATTTCGTATATAGTATATGAAAAAGAGAAAGCTTAGTACGCTCCATATACCATATATAAAATACTATATACAAATATTGATCAATACGGCGCTAAAACTTAAGCAATAGTCGTAATTACCGCTCTACCGATGCAGTCTGCCTTCAAACAACGGCCCTTCTCCGTCACGCCGACTTTCTGTATCTAGCGCATGTGCTTCCCCGCCGGATTTTCCTACCGCGTCTTCATATGCTTGAAAAATTACTCTCTTCACTTGCCCCGGATTCGGTACCTGTTCAAAAACAAAACGTTCTTGTTCGCCGGCCGTTTGAATATTCACATTTCCATAATTCATAAAAGTGGGAACAATTCCTCGCACCGAACTGGTCACGTCCTGTACACGCACAATCCGCTGTTCAGCGACAACGTGCCGAAAAAGCGAAATCTGTTGAATATCGATAATTCTTTCACTCGTCACAATCCAAACATCCAAATAATAATCAACCAGCGCCGCAAAAAAGAATAACCACATCATTAGGTAATAAGCCCCCAAGAACATAACAATCAAACCTTCCCAAGGAGTACCATCAATCCAACCCAATAATTGCGCGGGAATAAGACTGTAAATCGCTATCGGCAATACCATCAATATCAAAAAAAGCACCGCATTCAAAAACATCACGAACCAATGACGACGCAAAAAAGCTAACACAATTTCATCATCATGATAACCACCGGGAATTTTGAATAAATGTTCTTTTTTCATTTTCATTGCAAGAAAGTAAATAAAGGAGCGTTCCAGTCTACCTGCGCTAAAAATATCAATATCGTAAATAACAGCACAACTGAAACCCCACTGAACACAGCGATCAAAATAAAAGCGCTCCCCCTATTTAAGGAGAACTCAAATAAATGATAAACCAAAAAGAAACTGTAAATAACAAAAAAGAGAATAACGATAGCGAAGAGGAGGGAGGCAATAAGTAATACAGGACTCATGAAGACATAATATCACAAATGCGTTGTCTTTAGTTTTTTGATAACATCCCAAATTTTCAATTATCAATGATCAATTTTCAAATAATGTTCAAATTCCAATTTTCAAAATAACGACGTCGTTTTGAAAATTGGGAATTGAAAATTATTAAGAATATTTATGTCACAAAACTTCTTTTAAACATAATTATTTCTAAATCAGCTTATTTTGTCCCGCCTTCTGTTCCCTTCCCAAATGCTTATACGCCGCATCAGTAGCAATGCGCCCCCGTGGTGTGCGTTGAATCATCCCCAATTGCATCAAATAGGGTTCATAAACACTTTCAAGCGTTTCCACTTCTTCGTGCGCGGCTGCCGCCATCGTTTCCACGCCCACCGGTCCACCTTGAAAAACATCAATAATAATTGCTAAAATCTGCCGGTCTGTTTGATCCATTCCCAAATGATCCACTTCCAACATATCTAAAGTCTTCTGCACAACAGGAATTGAGAGTTCTGTTTGATCCATCACTTGCGCCAAATCACGCGTCCGTTTTAGCAAACGATTAGCAATGCGCGGTGTTCCCCGACTACAGTGCGCCAACTTATCAGCGGCTTCACTTCCCAAATTAACACCTAATATTTTCGCTGAACGCTTGAGAATCGTCATCAGGTGTGACGGTTCGTAAAACTGGAGGCGATGGGCGACGCCAAAGCGATCACGCAATGGCGCGGTAAGTGAACCGATTCGAGTTGTTGCACCGACGATGGTAAATTTCGGCAAAGTAAGACGCACTGTTTTTGCTGCCGGCCCCTGTCCAAGCACGACATCCAAGACAAAATCTTCCATCGCCGAGTAGAGTGTTTCTTCCACTGTGCGATGCAAGCGATGAATTTCATCAATGAATAAAATGTCGTTTTCTTCGAGGTTGGTAAGAATGGCACCGAGGTCACCCGCTTTTTCAATCGCCGGGCCGGACGTAATCCTCAAATTCACACCCATTTCCTTAGCCAAAATCATGGCGAGGGTAGTTTTGCCCAAGCCAGGAGGCCCGGAAAATAAAACGTGTTCCAACGGTTCATTTCTTTTCTTTGCCGCTGCAATAAAAATATCGAGATGTTTTTTTATCCCATCCTGACCAACAAAGTCACGAAGTGATGAAGGACGCAGAGTGGCATCCGCCTCATCTTCTTGTCGCTCCGCCTCAGGCGCTAAAATTGGCGCTTTCGCTTCTTGAATTTCTTCATCTTCCATATATCTATCTTACACCAAAAACAGCCCCGTCGTTGGGCTGTTTCTTGGGTATCACTTGCTTTAGTTTTTTTAAAGATCTCTGATATTTGTCCCTGTTCCAGAACCTTGGACAGTCACCGTGATTGTCTTTGATGTTGAAAGAGTTGGTTTTAATGGATTGCTACATTCCAGAGAGAACATAGTGGTTTTGTCTATTACACCAACAGGGGTGTCTGTATTCCCCGAAGGCAGAGTTCTGTCAGGCCAATTCCATATAGTGTTGCCAGTGTCGTTTGATGCGGTACATATGGAATCTGTTGGTGTAACCGTTGCGCGTAGAGTAACTTGTGTGTTCTTCACTACAGTTAGATTATTGACATATGAAGCATCTGATTCACCAGTTTTCTTGGACTGTAGGGTGACAACTGGTGCTTCTATACCTTCTCCCAACAAACCAATTGTGAGTGTTCCACTGCCACGCGCTGGGTTGTTATCGTTGCTGACTATATTGAGGTTGGCTGAATAGGTCCTAATTTCAGATGGTGTGAAATTCACAGTGAATCTCGCAGAGTCACCTTTTTGAATAGAACTAATGTTCAAAGTGGAGAAGGAGAAAGCACTAGATGGGTTAGGATTAATATTAATGTCATTAACCCGTAGGATAGAACCATCATCACCGACGTTGGTAATAGTAACTGTCTTGGTTACCGTCGTGTCCTTTGCTTGACTACCGAAGCGTGGACCACCATCAACCGTTACTTGTATTTGTGGTAGGGATTGGGTGACGGGGGGACAAGTGGCTTCTTCGCAACTGGCAACAGGCAACGCAAGTGGTGTAAAAGTAATACTGCTTAAAGTATCATTACTTGTTTTTCCCGTACCGGTTTGTTTCATTGAAACAACATCGCCCGCCTTAACATCAATCGGATGAGTAGCGGCGCCATTTGGAGGACAATTTTTTGTCCCTTGGGTTGGGACAATTGCGATGAATGAGCCATCACGGTTACAAATTAACGCCTTTCTGTTACCCACACTTTGACCGGTTGGAGTAGTACAACAACTACCGCCTCCATTGGTGCTACCACACCAATCCGTTACTCCGTTATCGTCACAAATAGCAACATAAGCATCTCCGCCTTCCGCTTTTGTAATTTTTGTCAGTACTTTATCCTCTGCTGTTCTGGCGGACAAAGTGCCATCGCAGGGGGCGGTAATGGAAACTTCACTATTGGCTAAGCCACTAACTTTCTTTGTAATAGGCACGCAAGAAGGAGGTGGTGTAGGCAGAACAGCAATATCACATCTTTGAGCAGTTATGATTTTTGTGCCTGGTGTAGTAAAGGTTGTTGTAAGGGTATTGCCTGCTAATGAACCAGACAAAACTGTTTCCGCGGGTGGAGTTCCTTCAAAAAACCTAAAGAAAGAATGCAGGAGATTGCCACCAGTAGCAGTAAAAACGGTGTTGTTTGCATCATTAGTAACCGTACAAGCCAACGGCGCGTAATCAACGTTCACCGTACACACTCCACTTAAACCAGACGTGTCGGAAACATTAATTGTCTTTGTTCCAATCGAGTTAAACAAAGAAGATAAGGATGTTCCGGAACCGGTGTTGGGCGTGCCATCCGTATTCGACCAACTGTATGTGCCATTACCACCGGTGACATTGAAGGTAACCGCCTCACCAATAACCGGGGTGGGGTTACTGGGAGTGCATTGAAGATGGGGAATATTAAGCCAGATATTAACAGCATGAGAGTGATCCAGAGTAGTAGTAGTCCCCGCGGATTTAGGCATTATTGCACTATAAAATCTGTCATAATTTGCTCTTGTTTCTTCCCACAACCAAGGGATGATTGTCTTATTGGTTCCTTTACGCGCAAGAAAACGTAAAGTTGTATTTTGTCCAGATTCCAACTGTTCTAAATTAAGGTTGGACGGAGAAACAAAATTTCGTGTGGCTTTACATGCCATCCAAAAACATATGTTAGTACAATATTCACTATTAGTTGTGTAACAATCAGTAGTCCAAACATTATGTGCACCAAGGATAAAACTGCTGCCTATCGGTGGTTCAAATGTGGAAATTTTGCCCCCATTTTGTAAATAGTGAATATTAACGTCAGCATAATACAAAGAATTGTGACAAGCGACCCAATCGAGTCGATAAGAAACAGGAATGCTATTTTTTTGATATATATTTTCGTGAATTGGATCACTAATAAACAATTCAATTGAAGCGCGAATATTAACAAGACGTGGATCATCAGAATACTGAGGCGCTATCACATCAATTCCATTTCCTGCCGCGTAAACCCCCGTCGCAACAACCGGCAAAAGAATCAACACAAACAATCCCAAAAATTTCCAATTGATCTTATATTTTTTGAAAAAAATAAGCGCAACGCCAATAACCGCCAGAACAAGAACAATAATCCCAGACAAAATAAGATAAGAAACGGGAGCGCCATTTGTTTTTGTTGCGCCTACTGACGCTTTTTCGGTAAAGCGTAATGGTTCAATTTTTATCTCGTAAGTATCAAGCACTTTCCCATCTAACCCCTTTAACATTGCTGTTAAAACAACTTCTCCTCTTGAAGAACGTTGAATCGGCACCATCGTAGTACCACTGGTTAAAGAGTCATCCAAAGTGAGCTCTTCAGGAAAAACAAATGAACCAAGAACACCTTCAGTATCTTTGATTTCCAATCCCAGTTTACCTTTCATTGTTGTAACAGCGTCAGCCGGACCAACGACTTCCGTGATTACGGATAATTTATTTTCTTCCAACTTATAACTTTTGACCCGCAAACCGTTTATTCGCGCTGATTCACCCTTAACAACGATACGATATTCCAGAAGCGGTGAGATTTGCTGATTATTTTTATCCCGCCAGGTTAGTTGAGCATAATAAGCACCCGGTTCTGTGGGAGTAGTGATTGGCGTTTGCACAAAGACTTCCTTACGACCAACAAAACTTGTCTCCGCTCCGCGTTGTTCCCCAAAAAGTGAATTATCCATTTTGAAAATCTGTACCACCGGTGTGGCGGAAAGCTTAGCCGAACCCTTATTTTCTACCGTGGCATTGAATTTGATTTCGGAATTTGCGGTTACGTTAGGGCCGGACATCGGCGGAATGAGTGTTTCTCCGTATTCCGGAATGACGATAGTCCCTGTTACCGCGTTAAGAAAGGCGGAGTTTTTACTGGTTATTTCAAAATTTACATCTTTCCAACCAAGGTCTTCCCCTTTAGGGGTGGTGATCTGAATACGCAGGCGATATTTTCCACTTGCCAAATCCGGGGCGGAAAATTGAAACTCAACGAACTTCTTTTCCTTACTTTTTAGCGAATAGAGCTGGGAGCCGACTGTTTTTCGATGAAATAAATTAGCCGTATCTTCAACAATCGGACTTTCGGTGGTCGCTTTTGGCAATTCCCCCAAAACTTCGATACGATAAATAATGTCACTAACCACATCATCGCTGTTATTAAGAATTGTGAAATAACCGCGTCCTTGTTTTTGGTTATAAAGAAGATCTGTGGCAAAGACAGCCGGGGGGTGAATAAACCCCATATGATTCCCGTTTGTCACGATTACCATAGGGTGATTGTTGTTCCTGCGCAAAAGCAAATAAATTCGGGCATGTTAGGCCAATTAGTACTACGGGAAGTACCCAGGAGCTAAATAGTTTTTTTATCATGTTCAAGGTTTCTGTGTTAAGGTTTATTTCTTTTTAAAAATAACACCTTTTTAAAGATATATAAAGGATATCTCCAGACGACGCTCACAATACCAGAAAGAGAAAGCAATAAATAACCGCCATTGTGTGTAATCCCAAAAACACCCCTCAACACACATACAGCGACACTTGTGTTCTGTTTTTGTTTAAGGTATACATACAATAGATAAAAAATAAATTAAAATATGAAAAAACATCTCCTGGTTTCATTATTTCTCTTTTTCCTATCTTCTTCTGTCGTCTTTGCTCAAGATGATTTTCTTTCCGTTTTCCAGCCGGAATGTTTTAAAGACTATAAATTTGGAAGTGTCAGTTTTGATTTGGGAGAAAGTTCCAGTTTGGGCGTTGTCAACGCCGGCGCCTCTTTGGAAGTCAAGGGCAAAGTAACCAACGGTAACAATTACTATCTTACAGAAGGGAAAATATTGGCCAGAATTCTGCGCCGTGATGAAAAAGTGGCCGGAAGAGATTGGCATCCGTATGTCGCTGAAATAGAAGTACCGGGAAAGTTTCCTTTGCTTGCCAATGAAAGCAAAGAATTCTCATTTGCTTGGGATGTTCCCGCTTTAGCACCCTCGGGAGAATACCAAGTGGATCTTTTCTACCTGGCGGGAAGGCGTTATGTCTTATCCGGCTTGTCCTATATCGTCAATGTTCCGGGAGGTACAACCGGATTCACAGTCAGGGAATCAGGACCTCCCGCGGGAGCAAACTTTGACAGAAGCAGTGTAAGGTTAGCGGGAAAGAACCTGACATTGCGTTCCGTTCCCCCAACTCTACCGGCAGACAAACCAATCTCCGTTTCCGCCAAAATAAATACTATCGGCGGAAACGCCCTTCCCGTTGTTATCACAAAAAAGCTTTTCAATTGGAGTGACACGGACAAGACGCAACCATTAGAAAGCGTAACGGAAACAATCATTATTGATCCCAAGAAACCGCAAGAAGTTTCTTTTAACTGGCAGAAACCCAAAGCCGGCGTTTATGAACTTGTTTTAACTGCCCTGCCGATAAACCAAGGCGCATTACCGTCAATCCTGCGCGTTCGTTTCCCTGTGGAAGGCAATACTCCGCGAATTATTTTTGGCGGCATAACCGGGCAAGAAGACGACAATGTTAAAATAACCGCCTGCGCGGTTAATGGCACGTTTGGAGAAGGCAAAGGAACGGTAAACGCACGGATAATGACAGGAGATAAAATTTTGGGCAGTGGTGAAAGTAAATTACAGAACACGGCCGGTGTTTTGACCGCCAAGTTTGTTGTTCCTCTTGAAGCTTTAAAAGGAAAAGAATTCAGTGTTCTCACGGAAGCGAAAAATGAACAGGGAGAAGTAATTGACAGTCACGCGGTAAAATACGCGAATGACGTGTTCGGAAAGGTGGAAGAACCGATAGTACAAAAAACAACAGAGAGACCGCCGGAAAAAACCAACACCATTAAATCATACATATTGTTGACTGCGTTTCTGGTCGGCGTTCTTATTATCGCAATAACTGCTGCGCTGTTGTTTTGGAAACGGAAAAAATATTATTAAGCAACAATAACCCTTAGGGCCCCCTTATGAAAATAACAACAACACTAAATGCTATATTTCTCGCCGTTGTTGCCGTATTGATCGCAAACAGCGCGCAGGCTGAATATAGAAATTGCAACATAATTGCCTATGGAAATCCAAAATCTATAATGTGCGATGAGATTGATGTTTCAAGTTTATCAACGAAAAACTGTTCAGGAAATTCTTGCGTCCTTAGTACTTATTTTCAACTGGGCACCGTAGAAAATTCCGTTACAATTAATGGGATTAAAATTAAGTCGATGACATCCGCTTTTAAACCAACAATGAATTTTGGCATCACTCTATCTAATATCGGTTCTGTTGTTCCCGGACAAAGCTTTGTTGTGCCAACTAACTTTAGCGGAGAAGTAACCGGGGTAGGAATGAGCTTCTACGATACACCACCAATTGTGCTCACCAGTAGTGGTTGGACAGCAAACCATCTGGGTCTTCCCGTATATAACTGCGTACAACGTTTAGCCGAAGCCCTTTTTTTTGCCGAAGATCTTATTGAAACCGCAAACTCTGAACCGTTATGCGCTCTTGCGAACAATATAGAGCATACATATACAGGAAAATGGACTGATGTATGGAAGGCCTATTCTTTAAACGCAGCAACTGGACAATGGGATGTCCCCCAGAACTCAATTTCCTGTACCACTTCTTCAACCGGAACAGATTCTATTAGAAATGCGACTTGTACGCAAAGCACCTCTTTTTCAGGCAGAGTTAAACTCACTTTGAAACGAACAATGAGTAGCACAAATATAGAGGGATTATCGGATAATTATATATTTGCGAAATCAAAAAGTTATTTTCGTCCCCTAAACTTCCAAAAAGCCTTCCCCGCCACAATGGAGGCTAGTATTTTTGTGAACATGGGTTGCGTTCCGACACTAACAATTCCAAGTGCTTGTCTTGACCCTGACAGCAGTCCGACTGTTTCTTGGAGCTCCTGCGGAACTGGCAATTACGATGTGGAATTTAGAGACCAACAGTTGCCCGGACAAACACAAGCGTTTACTGTGGCAAGCCCTACTGTGTCGTACCCTATTCCAAACACTCTACTAAATAAAGATCGGGCGGTTGAATACCGTGTCCGCAAAAATACCGGAATATGGAGTGACTGGTCAGCCGTGCGCGTCGGTAAAGCGGCTTCCGTTCCAACAATAATCACTAATCCTTTATCGGTCCCTTCCGGTGAAAATCTCTTGATAGGCTGGCGGTATTCTGATGAAGATGTCACAAAAGAACGAGTGGGTGACGCAACTGCCGTGATTAACGGCCAACCGATAGTCAGCGCACCAGCCGGAAATACCTTCACAAAATCGGTTAATTGGACAGCGCCCGAAATTCCCGGACAATCTTCTTTTGTGATAAACACTGAACATCCGCTATATTGCGGTTCATCAACAACTACAAGCACAGGTATTGAAGTTATATCAGCCACGCGAGAAATAAGGGTTTGGGACATTACCTCTCCCGCTACTCCTTCTCTTTTAACTAACGGGGCCACAATTTCATTCGGTAATGTTGGAATAACAACAACAACTCCAAAGATAAAAAAATTCAAAATTACCAACAATGGTAATGCTCAATTAGACATAACAGGTTTGATTCTTACCCCTGATCCCAATGATGATTTCTCAATCCTCAACGACTCGCTCCAGCCTTCAATCGGACCAAACAGCACAACCGAACGTACATTTGATGTCAAATTCGCCCCCAAGACAATACTCAGCAAGTTAGGAACAATAACTATTTCCAGCAATGATAATACAGGTTCAAATAGTTCATTCGTCTTAAACCTTAACGGTACTGGCACCAAAGACGATACTCCGGAAGGCGGAGGAAATTCTTCAGGTGGTACCAATATTCGCGATCTGTAGAGGGCGTAAAACTGATATTTTCCGACCCACCTACCGCGGGTCGGTTTTTTATGAATCGCATCAAAACCATGCCAAGCGGACATTAAAAACAAAGATAAACTGGTAAAGATGAAATACATAAGTAACACTCCGGAAAGCGTTTTCCGTCGTATTTATGTTGCTAAAAAAGTGTAACCCATGTATCTCATCGAGATAACCTTATTAACTATATGAAAACCATGCTCAAAACAATCGGATATT
>CAIZMI010000048.1 GCA_903934015.1 uncultured bacterium | reverse complement strand
TGGTTTTCATATGATTAATAAGGTTATCTCGATGAGATACATGGGTTACACTTTTTTAGCAACTGAAATACGACGAAAAACGCTTTCCGGAGTGTTACCTATGTATCTCATCTTTACCACCACAAAATCAGGGTCCGTCCCTGTACGCCAGGGTCGGACCCTGATCGGCTTCGCCGTACCGGCCTTGTTTTGCGACAAACAACTCAATCTGTTTTTTGTGATTAGGAAATATATTTTCAGGCAAGCTATTTAGATCAAACCAGCACCATTCTTCGCACCGATCCGGCTCTTTATTTTCCGGTTCACCTTTTGTACCAATCGCCTCGAAACCAATTTGTAAATAATGTTGATTTTCCTTGCTCGGATTATTTACGATGTTGGCAAATTCAAGGCCTTCCGGAATTAATCCTGTTTCCTCCAATAATTCCCGAGTTGCCCCATCGACTAGTTTCTCGCCATGTTCCAAATGACCACCAGGCAACGCCCACGTTCCCGCACCGTAAACATTAATTCTTTTCCCCAATAACAACCTTCCATCGCGCACAACAATAATATTTACACCCACTCGAAAATTGGAATTGTTGTTAGGCATCTATTTAACTTAACATACACCTTGAGGGCAATTCATGAATTGCCCCTACATTTGCGCGCACTACTTTCTCGAACAGGTGAATAGCTAAAGCGATGAATTGGGCACGGCCCAAGCGTATTCAAAGCCACACAATGTTCCGCCGTTCCGTATCCTTTATGCTTAGCGAAGCCGTACCCGGGAAATTCTTTTTCGTATTCTGTCATCAATGCATCACGATAAACCTTGGCAATAATCGATGCCGCGGCAATACTCTTGCTTTTTTGATCGCCTTTAATAATCGCCTCTTGCAAACAAACAAGGCCCGGAATGGCAAAACCATCAGATAATACGACTTGGTACTCAATACTTAATCCTGCCAATGCCCGTCTCATCGCCAAAAAATCCGCCTGACGAATATTAATTTGATCAATTTCTTCCGGGGAGGCGAATCCAATCGCCCACCCCAAAGCCACCGCTTTTATTTGATCGGCAATTTTTTCTCGTTGCATGGCGGACAACATTTTCGAATCACGCAATTTATTAATATCAACCTCTCTCGGTAACACAACCGCTGCCGCCACAACCGGGCCAGCCAAACAACCGGCTCCCACTTCATCGACTCCTGCAACATGGTCATAACCGCTTACCCAGAACTTTTCCTCAAATTCAAACGTAGCATCTACAATCATAATTTAGATTGTAGCAGAAACCATTGACAAATATTTTCAATGGAATAATAATTTTCTGTCAGGTTCTTTTTTGCAACTCTACCGTAAACACTCTTTCAGGAGACAACAAATGTTTAGTGGAATGTTCAGCCTAGAAAACTGGAACACCCTCTTTGCTCAATTAGTATCGAAATTCGGATACCGCTACAATCTCTCAATCACTGATAGTTGGTTTTCAAATTTATCCGCTCGCTACGACCACGGATGGCGCAAGTTTCACAACCAAACGTATGTGGGCGATCTTCTTCAAAAATTGAACGGACGGGCAAGGTCAATCATGGAGGACCCATTAAGTCTGAAAATGGCAACCTGGTTTCACGCCTCCGTGTTCGTACCCGGCAAAACCGACAACGAACAAAGCTCCATGCGCCTATTTCATGTGTTTGCGTCTGAAATAGACTTACCACTCACATTTTCCAGTTCAACGAGCAATCTGATTCTTGCGCCAAGAACCACCACAGAAAGAACCGTGGACGAAACACTCTTTACCGACCTGCTGAACCTGTATTATGGGGACACGTGGGAACGGTTTTGCGAGGCACAAGGACAAATTAGCGATGAACAACATCTATATTGTGGTTCATCTGACGACAGTATTCACCAGATACAAAACATCGCAAAGTTGCGTAACCTACTCGAGCAAGGCCAAATATTCCAAAATGAAGTGTATCAGCGTTATCACGAAATACAAGCGCGCAATAACATAAATCGCTGGCTTAAAACTGCATCCCCATAGGTCGCGTCAAAAAGCAGATCATCCGCACCCCCAACGGTGCGATTTTTTTTAAGCGCCATTGACCCAATCCGCTTTATTGGATAGTATTCAATGTTCTGTTCTTTTTGATTTCAACCACCCTTATGAAAAGGAACTTGTCATGTACAAGCTCTCCCGTCAGGATTGGAAAGTTTTGCTGAACGACCTTGGAAGCACTTTCGGTAGCTCAATTATTCCCCAATCGGTCCAAATCAACTGGTTCGAAAAATTGTGTGGGCAATACGACCAAACATGGCGTCGTTACCATAACGCGATCCACATCATCCATCTTCTCAATCAATTTGAACTTCGCGGAAAAGCGGTAGCCAAAAATCCACTTGCTGTTTTAACTGCCATTTGGTTTCATGACGCGGAGATGGAACCAGGCCTTCAAACCAACGAGTTTTGGTCGGCGGTGATGGCATCCGAGTTTTGCGAACAAGCTGGCTTGTCGGATGTTTTCATGGACACTGTCATCACGTTGATTCTGGCCACCACCCCAAACGGAGTGGAGCACGAAACTCCGGACGAACGCTTGATCGCCGACATCAATCGCTCTGTCCTTGGTGGCACTTCGATGCAATTCTGCGACATGGAAAACCAAATCCAACAAGAATATGTGGGTAGCGGATTTGTGACCAATGAAGAGCACAACAGAAGACACACCGTTTTTCTGAGAAAAATGCTCCTCTGGCAAAGGATCTACCAAACAGAGATTTTCTATAAAGAGTATGAACATCAAGCAAGAGAGAACATTCGTCGCTTTCTGAATACGTTCACCTGAAGCACCCCGTTACCCTTTGAACCAAAGATTCCAATCGCGTTCCCAAACGCGATTTTTTTAAGTGCCCTCGGGAGGAATCGACTTCATCTCTCACTCACTTCCGCTCGTTCGGGTTAGTCACCGCCTCGCCGTTTTGCTCGCCAGAATTCGAGCAAAACAAGGCTCCGGCGTCCGATTCCTCCGCGAAACACAAGCAGTTGTGTTTCAACTAAAGGTAGCTCCGAGACTCGGCGCTTTCGAGCACCTAGAGTCTCGGAGTTCATTGATTCTTGTGTAAAATAGCTCCACAGGACGTGGAGCTATTTTATGTACTTTGAGATTGTTTTGCTGAGTACGAAAAGGTAGCCCTACGAAATATTCCGTCTCGGACGTAATATTTCTGAGGGTTCCTCAATCATAATGTGCAAACAAGCTTCACGGCGCAGTGAAGCTTGTTTGTGTACATTTTATTGGTCGCTTAATGCGACCGATTGAGGAGAGTGCCCCCGGGAGGAATTGAACCTTCATCTAACGCTTAGGACGCGCTCGTTCTATCCGTTGAACTACAGGGGCTTGGGGTTTATTCTATCTGAAACGAATTTTCGTGCCAGATCGTTTTTTTCACGCATCCAACTTAATAAAATATGGAAAAGACGTTTATGCTCGGGCTTCCATGTGAAATACGAGACTGCAATAGATTTTGCTATATAAAAAAATCCCCAACGATCGGTGTGAACCGAAGAGTTGGGGGAGGCAGGTGCTCAAATTTTGAGGACCGTGTTAATGTTTAGCGTCTTTGTAACACGGATTTGTGGTCTAAATTCGGCTACTCTGGCCAGGATTCTGGGCAAATCAAACTTGTATCCGTAATATATGTCGGGAAGCGCACAGTCACAGCCGGCCCCCAACAAATTTTGATTATGGTTGGCGTGATTTTCCCCCTTGCCACTGTTCGCGAACAGGACGGCGTTCGGATAAACATCGCGCAACACGGGAACAAGTTTTGCTGTATTGAAACCACTTCCGTCGCCACGAAAATTTCCATCAACCAAGACCAAACTTACACGATCTCCCCAGCTACGACCGGGCAAATACCTGATTGCTTCAGCGACTCGACTTACACAACCTGGCAGGTCATAAACCTGACGATTTGATACTAACCCTTCACCCATATCATCAGCTGACCTCTGTATATATTCCCCGACGTCAGCATCGTCATCTATGACCACAATCACCCCCTTGAGGTCATAGAAGGTTTTGACCATCTCTGATCTCGGAGGCAGTTCAAACGGGTAATCATACCCACCATTCAGATCCTTTGCCTCAATGATGTGGGTACCGTTACTACAACTAACCGCGATTGAACCGTTTTCCAATTCGGAGATATGGAAGGGCGCAGCATAACCAGATCCGGCTCTAAGGTTAACTCTTCCGACAAAACTGTACCCTTGCCTGGTTGCAACTACGAGATTTTCCCAAGAAATAGAATCTGTCCAGTCGTTATTTCGCATCTGGTATCCGTAGTTGTTGGTGTCTACCCTCAAAACCACAACCCCCAAAGTTTCGGTTTCAGCTACGAGTGAGAAGGAGGCATGAAATGCTGAATCAGACTGAACCTCCCTATCGCGCTTTCGAAGTGTTTTAACCAACGCGGTTTTCAGCTCTCCAAGCATAACCTCCGGACTTCTCTGTTCAAGTAGAGTAGCGGGAAAGCTCTGCTTTAATTGTTTCACAGAGTTGACGGCCGATTCGGAAAAGCCGGAAATGGCCCTCCGGAAGCAAAACGTCAATGGTACCAAAACCAGGAGTACACCCAACCCAAGGGACACAGCATTAAATGGCGTACCGCCAAACATCAGCGCCGTAATCACCAAATATACAAACACAAAGAGGTACACGAAACAAGTAACCACGACACAATGAATAGACATTTTCTTGTTTCTCATGACCGTCTCCTTTTTTGTTACCCCGAGTTCAATCGGGGAACGTTATTGTAAGCGATACCTCCAATTTCTCCGCACCTTACGGAAAATTGAGCACCGCCGTAAGTACTCCATGCAATTATTTTTCTTAAATTTTCAATTTTTGAAAAAACTAACCCTTTCATCAGGAACTGATATTTATATTATACTATTCATATTTCGTCAAGTTATTATGTAATTATTGGGGAATGACACCCATGCCCTCCCGCACCGAATACAGCCAAGTTTCGGGAGCACACGGAGGTGCTCCCCTACGTAACGACTGAAGACAAACAATGTCCGAAGAAACCACGCCCAAAAGAATTTTCCTTGTTTCGGTTTTTCGCCGAATAACCAAAGATGGCGCCGAATTGGTCGCTGTCATCCCAATTGATGCCCACAGACTGGGATTGAATCGCAACGAACTTGAGTTTTTGGAAAACACACCTATGCATCGCATGGAATCGACGCAGATGACAAATATCATGGCACTTGGCACAGTATCCACCGACTTCCAAAACAATCAACAAGTGTGGGTGCCAGACAGACCTTTCCCAGATAACATGGATGCCAAAAACGACATAGTGGTGCTTACGGCCGTCCATCCAATCACAATCAAGGGACCCATCGTTAAACTGTACGAGGCATCACTTTTGTCAAAAACTGACATAAGTGCCAAGGGACCAAGTGAAGTTCTAGAAGATCTCCTCTTTTTACAGAAACAGATCGAAAATTGGCGGAATCCACTTCTATCATTCTTCAGCCAACTATCGATCCGGATCGGAGATCTTCGAATTCCACAACTAGTCCCCAAAGAAAAATGCGAGCTTGACTTTTGCCCCAACCCTGCCTAATCCGCAGGTTTTTTTATTATTAGTCGGTATTTTATATCGATTATAACGATATAATTGCGACGCATTAAGGTCCGACCTCTAAGAGGTCGGACCTTAATCAACCACCTTTTTCCAAAACTTTTTATTGGTAGTACAATGTTTGTAAGAAGTTGGAGGTGTGGAAAAAAGTTTTAAAATTTTAACGCGGTGAAGAGTAATATTCGCACCGCGGTATGTTCGACCGCAAAAAATAAGGATTAGGTACTTTAGGGATTCTCCTGCTCTTCAACTTTGTTCCGACTAAAACCCCTCGACATGGCTCAGAGTAAACAAAAGGAAAATCCCTAAAGTACCGCGAATCAAAAAACCAAAACAACTAATATAAACATTCACTTTTAAAGACAAATGGAGGCCCCATGTCTAATTCTTCTAACCCGCAAAATACAACAATGGATACAAATAACGTCCCAGTAACGCAAGCAAAGAAACCAGGTGTAAAAATTCACCGCCGTTTTACTAAGGGTGGCGAAAACCCATTCAACACTGTTCAGTGGGATAAGCGGACATCGCGTATCCGCGATGAATCCGGTCGTTCAATTTTTGAGAAAACAGATGCCGAAGTGCCGGCTTCCTGGAGCCAAGTGGCCACCGACATCATGGTCAGCAAATATTTCCGTCGTGCCGGCGTGCCACAAGTGGACGAGCAAGGTAAACCAATAATAGGCGCCGATGGCAAACAAGTTTTAGGCAGTGAAAGTTCTGCTAAACAAGTTATCAAGCGCCTGACAAACTGTTGGAGATGGTGGGGTGAGAAATATGGATTTTTTGCGACACCCGATGACGCCAAGGCTTTTGAAGAAGAACTCCAATACACTTTAATCCACCAAATGACGGCGCCAAATTCGCCACAATGGTTTAACACCGGCCTCGCGCTGTCCTATGACATAAAGGGGCCCAGTCAAGGTCATTTCTATGTCGACCCAGACGATGGCGTATTAAAGGAGTCTGATGATGCCTATTCCCGTCCGCAAACATCCGCTTGCTTTATTCAATCTGTAAAAGACAGCTTACTGGAAGAAGGCGGAATCATGGATCTCGTGATGCGCGAAGCGCGCGTCTTCAAATACGGTTCCGGCACAGGTACGAATTTTTCCAATATCCGCGAAGCGGGAGCCAAACTTTCCGGCGGTGGAAATTCTTCAGGGCTTATGTCTTGGTTACGAATATTTGACCGCGCCGCAGGTGCCATCAAGTCCGGCGGAACCACTCGAAGAGCTGCCAAAATGGTGATCTTAAATGTTGATCATCCGGATATTGAGGAATTCGTTTGGTGGAAAGCCAACGAAGAAAAGAAAGTTGCCGCTTTGGTGGCCGCCGGCTACCCTTCCGATTTCAATGGCGAAGCCTATCAAACTGTTTCCGGCCAAAATTCCAACAACACCGTGCGTGTTTCCAACGACTTCTTAGAAGCGGTGGAAAAAGATGGCGAATGGGGTTTGGTAAGTCGCATTCCTGGTCGCGGAATTGTCAAAACATTGAAAGCCCGCAAACTTTGGCAGGATATTTCGCAGGCCGCATGGCAATCCGCCGACCCTGGTTTGCAATACGACACCACCATTCAAGAGTGGCACACATGCCCCGCTTCTGGTCGCATTAACGCAACAAATCCGTGTTCTGAATACGTTTTCTTGGACGACACTGCCTGCAATCTCGCTTCTATCAACCTGGTAAAGTTCGTCAATGAAGAAACACGGCAATTTGATGTCGATTCTTACTTGCACGCGATTCGCCTCTGGACGATGGTTTTGGAAATTTCCGTATTAATGTCACAATTTCCATCCGATTCGATTGCTTCCAACACCTACCGTTTCCGCACATTGGGCTTGGGTTACGCCAACATGGGAACATTACTCATGCTTTGGGGAATTCCATATAACTCCCAAAAAGCGCGTGCGATTGCCGGCGCATTAACAGCGACTTTGACAGGTGAAGCTTATGCGACATCCGCAATGATGGCGGATATCTTTGGACCATTCGCGGAGTTCCAAAAAAATCGCGAACACATGTTACGTGTTATGCTTAACCATCGTCGCGCGGCTTATGCCGAAGCCGATGAAAGCTATGAAGGCTTAACGGTAAAACCGGTTGCGATTGATCCGAACATTTGCCCGCAAGATTTATTGACGGCCGCTCGCAGTTCTTGGGACAAAGCCGTTGAGTTGGGTGAAAAATATGGTTATCGCAATGCGCAAGTATCAGTTTTGGCACCTACCGGCACAATTGGACTTTTAATGGATTGCGACACTACCGGTATTGAACCGGATTTCGCGTTGGTAAAATTTAAGAAGTTAGCCGGTGGCGGATACTTTAAAATTGTAAATCAATCCGTTCCGGGCGCTCTTCGTTCTCTGGGTTATGCCACTGAACAAATTCAAGAAATTGTTCGCTATGTAACCGGAACATTAACCTTTACACGCGCCCCGCATATCAACCATGAGGCACTTTTGGAAAAAGGCTTCAGTGATGAGGATATTCAACGTCTCGAAAAACTTCTGCCTAGCGTCTTTACATTAGATATGGCTTTCTCTACCGGTGCGCTTGGCGAAGCATTATTGGCAAAATTAGACCTGACAGAAAAAGCCAAGGATAATCCGATGCTCGATGTGTTGCGCGAATTAGGTTTTTCCGAAGAACAAGTTCACATTGCCAATGAAGAAATTTGCGGTCGAATGACGATCGAAGGTTCACCACACCTGAAACCGGAACATTATGAAGTATTTGATTGTGCCAACAAATGCGGACTAAAAGGAACACGCTATATTGCCGCCGACGGTCATATTCACATGCTGGCATCAGTGCAACCATTCGTTTCCGGATCCATTTCCAAGACGGTCAACATGCCAAACGAAGCCACCATAGAAGACATAGAAAATGCTTACATGATTGGCTGGAAACTCGGCTTAAAGTGCAACGCCCTCTATCGCGATGGTTCCAAACTTTCCCAACCGCTTTCCACCAAATCGAAGGATAAAGAAAAGAAAGATGAAAAAAGCGAACCTTGCGAACGCATTGTCGAAAAAATAGTTGAGAAAGTCGTTGAGCGTCCACACCGCGTGAAGTTGCCTAATGAGCGCCAAGCGATAACGCGTAAAGTAAACCTTGCCGGACAGGAATTTTATGTGACCGTTGGCATGTATCCGGATGGTAAACCGGGTGAAGTGTTTATCACGATGAGCCAAGAAGGAACATTCGCTTCCGGAATGGCCGACGCTTTTGCGAAAATCCTAAGTATTGCTTTGCAATACGGCGTGCCATTACCAAACGTCATCCGTCAATTGCGCCACATGCGTTTTGCCCCGGATGGTTTCACCGGTGCCGCGGATATCCCAACCGCCAGTTCGGTTGTCGATTTCCTGGCCCAATGGTTGAACAAAACATTCCCGGATGGAAACTGGAAACAGACGGCGCAATTACCTTTACCTGAAGTATCGGCCAAAGATAAAACTGATTCAGTTCACGCAGAGCACCAAACTAATAATGCGCAGAGTTTAGGAAATAAGGAGAATGGTGTAGGTTCTAATGAACAAAAATCTTTAAACAACAATTCCATTGAAAAATTAACCTCATTTGGTTTCACTGGTGACAAATGTTCCAACTGCGCCTCAATGCGAATGGTTCAAAACGGGACCTGCAAAAAGTGCATGGACTGCGGAGAGACGACGGGGTGCAGTTAATAGTTCGTCTTTGCGAGGCCTTTAGGCCGAAACAATCTCCTTAACTTGCGAACCGAACAACGGTTACATAACAGCCCGCTTCGAGCGGGCTGTTATAATTTTCCAAAACCAGTCATTCCTGTCGCAAACAGGAATCCGTAGCGACAAATATTAGGGTCCGACCTGCGAAAGGTCGGACCCTAATGCGTTTTCATAATAAAAAAAGAGCTGAACAAGCTCTTTGAAACACCTGTCATTCCGACTCTGCGTAAGCAGGACCATCGTCATTACAACCGGATCCTTCACCAAAATCAGAACTAAGTAATAATGCCATTCGTTCATCAAGAATCAAAAGAGGCAAAGTGAATGGCACCCGACGAGGAAACGATTCCCTTCTCCGCCTTATTGCAGGCGACCAATTTAACTGAGTCTCCTCACACCCTCTCCTGATCTCCCCTGGTGTCGGCGCATAGTTTATCGTGCGTATGATTCCCATTTCATTCCTCCCTGATACTTCACATATAAATAGAACAACTTTTGACGCTTACCGACAACATACTCTACTTGTAAAAAATTTCAACAACACTGATCTATTTCCACGGATTTTCCACTGTTTTTCCTAACGCAAACAATGCATCAAACATCGCTATAAAAATATGGGCGATACCCTTATGTTGTATTGTTGTTACAAGAGATTCCTCAGGAAAAAGAAACGCCACTTTATCACCGTAAATAAACGCTAGTTTTTGCATCGGAAAAACATTTTCCGTAAGAACTTTTAATTGCCAAATGCGTTTAGTTAACAACTCCTGATTTTCTTTGTTTAGATGAGTGCTTGGCGTATTTAATGTTGCATCGGTAAACAAACCTTTGGTAACAATCCCACGCCTGACGATGCGTTCAAAAAACATTTTCCACTGATCCGGTGAAAGTAAAGACAATTCCGAAACAAGCGCTTCTTTTCCCTCGATAACTCGAAATTCGGCATCAATAGGCAATGATGATATTTCGTCGTATATCCGATAGTAGCCACGTTTTGAATCCGTCACTTCAATCAACGGTGTTTCTTGATCAATTTTTTTCAAGGCTTTTAATTGCGGAACAATACTTTTAAAGTCTGTAGTCCAACGATCAAATTGTTGCGCTAGTTCATCCGGCTTCACCGCCACAAACTTCAGCACACGACCTTCGCGCGTTTGTTTTAACGCCCCTTTTTCAATCAAATTCTTAATATGAAAATAGGTAACCGTGCGTTTGCGTCCGGATTTCTTCGCGATTTCTGTCACCGTAGCTTGCCCCAACTTAAGAATGGCCTGATAAATCTCGGCTTGTTGCTCGTTAAAGCCAAAATGAAGAAGGATCTCGGAGATCGCGTTCATAATTGTATGTCATTCCTGCTGCAAGCAGGAATCAGTAGCAATAGACATTGAATACGACGCGGATTCCTGCTAGAGGCAGGAATGACACGACGTGTGAAGAATAACTTATTTTTAACCATCACATCCCATATTCTACCCCCTCCATTTTAATCTGTCAACTATTTTCGTCAACTGTTTTGTGCTTATTATCAGGCTTTTTCCTTATTTCTTCGTTTGTTTTATCTATTTCCATTGACAATTAGCCTAAACGGGTGTATTCTGTCCCCTTGCTTAGATTTCAGTTACCAGATGAACCCCGTTCTTTCACAGGAGAAAAACCATGAAGATCCTCGTTATCGACGACAGCCACCTGCACCAGGCCAGCGCTCAACAAACCCTACAGGGTCACGACTTCGTGATCGCCAAAACACATGATGAAGCTCGCACGCTTCTTGATGGCGACAGGGATCGTAGCATAGCTCCACAGAGCTTCGATGTCGTGCTTTCCGACCTCCTCATGCCCGCCGGTAAAAAGACCCAAGGTCCAAAAGGAGAGAGATACGTCGGCCAAGAGATGCCAGTGGGTTTTGCTCTGGCACTATTAGCGGTGGTGCGTGGCGCGAAGTACGTGGCGGTTGTCACCGACACCGGCCACCATGACCACCCCGCCTCTGCCATGCTTGACCCCTTTGCCTCAGAGTGCCCTCACAAGTACGACTCAGAAGGCAAGCCTCCTCGCTTCGTGATGAACGGGGCAAGGGTTGGTTTCTACCATTCGCCCTGCACATTTGTGGAAGGATCCACGTGTCCAGACTGTGGAGGCAGTGGCAGAAAGGACATTTGTCATTGCACAGATAGAAACGGCGGAACACCGAAGACCGGTTGCGAGTCTTGTGGCGGGGTTGGACATTATTGCTGGACCTGTCGCAACACCGGCAAGGCGAGGGGGAAAGACTGGGGCAAAGTTCTTGCCCACCTCACGGCAGAGTGAGACTAAGCCGGTGTGCGTTAGCACAAGGGTGAGTACCGGAACATCCAAAACTCACCACCCAACCAAACGCTGAACAATTCAGCTTTTGGTTGGGATAATAATCACGCTCTTTTACAAGGAACCAAACATGAGCATTATTGGAGAACTACTACGAACCAGATTCCAGAAAAGAATTGGAGTGGGTGCGTACCCCGACGTTCTTCATTGTCGGGGTGAGGCCACTGATAACCAAATGAAATGGCCTGCCAGCTACAAGCACTTCATCTGTGCCCTACTCAAGCGACTACTGAAAGTCAACGCTCAATGGATCGAGGACTCAACCCACAGAGCGATTCAACACCAAGACTGGGATTGGGGACGCCCGTACGAAAAATGTGATCTGTTTGTGGTCAGTGGCAAAAATATTACACTGGAAGAATTCATCTCTGTCTTGGAAAAACAATATTCCGATACGGATGTCGCCCGAGCAATTCAGGAATTGATGATGCGTTGTGCTCACGCGGAAGAGTGCGTATCAGAAATGAAAATACAAATCGAACGTCTAAAGAGTGAGTTCCCAACCAAACCGCACTAGAAATCGTCGACGAAAAACCCATACCTGTCCAATTTAAGACAGGTTTTTATATATTTTATTTATCCGCAGTAGCAACATTCGCTGGCTGGCGATCATAAATTTTCCCCAACACATATTTTCAGCAAACTTAAAAAAACCACCTGCTATCAGGTGGAACTTGGCTTCGCCGTTTGTCCGACTTCTGGATCGACAACGACCGGCTGAGTCGGATATTTTTCGTCTGGACCGAGAACCGATAAAACGAATTCCGTAACCACACTTAACGACGCTTGTCCCTCTCTGGACCTCGACTCCATTGCACGTAAATCATTCAACTCATCAGCAATTTGTTCTGCGTTCATAACCAATCCTTATATTATCGCCAATGTTCAACACCACCAATATATTATAACACCTTCCCTTTCGGGACGTATCAACATAAGATATATAGATGAAATTTGTCAAGAAAAATCGAAAGCAGATTCGTAAACGCCGGAGATTGCTTCGCACCACTAAAAGTGGCGCTCGCAAAGATGTGCGAAAATTTATAACCTCCTCAAAAAGCCAGACAATTATTTATTTCGGCGACGGTAAGGGGAAAACCACCGCCGCCCTAGGTGCGGTTTTAAGAGCATCCGGTTATGGTTGGCAATGCCACGTCTACCAATTTATTAAAGGCCCGTGGCCGTCCGGAGAACGTGTTGCTATCCCCCGAAATTTCAAAGATTACGCCGTAATTGAAGCCGGAGGAAAAGGTTTTGTGGGGATTATGGGCGACACATTACCAAAAGAAGTTCATAAGGAAGAAGCACAAAAGCTGTTTGCGAAGGCAAAGGAACGCATTGGCTACAAAGGACAAAATAATGTCCGCCAGGTTTTAATTTTAGGAACAACAAAACTTTCCCCTGACCCACGACCACAAATGCCTCGCCTGATTGTGTTGGACGAGCTACTCGACGCCATCGATTTAGGATTTATTTCTCAAAAAGAGGTTGTGCAACTGATTAAAACCAAACCCGAAGACGTGCACCTGATTATTACCGGTCACAAAAAATTTCCTAGCATTTTCGGAGTCGCAGATCTGGTCACCGAAATGAAAAAAATAAAACACCCTTTTGATAAGGGATACTTGGCATACAGGGGTTTGGATTATTAAGTTTATTAGGGATTATCCTTTAAAAAGACAATCCCTAATAAAACCAGCGTGTCATTCCTGCCCGCGAGCAGGAATCAGTTTAATATAATTAAGAATATAAAAAATCGGGAGTCCGTGGTGGACTCCCGCTTCGATTCAACAAAAGGGCGATGCGCCTTACTTCTTTCCACTATTCAAAGGTGGCGAATTGAGAAACTCGATTTCGTCGATCTTAATACCAAGAAACTTCGCTAACCCGGCAGCCGCCACCCCAACGCAGTTTGCCGTATTCCCGAGCTTGTCCTCGACACGAACTTCGAAGTTGGCACCGTTTTGTGGAATTCCTTTCGAAAGCGCAAGAACGCGATCGTAAACTATTTTTGGCTTTACAAACCTCCCCAAGCCACCACCGATAACGATCAAGCCGGGCTTGCGCAATTTGTCACCGCCAATGGTCGTACCACCAAGCACGTTGGACACCACCACTGCGAGTCGATTCTGCCATTCGTTCAGAGCATCGAAAAGTTGTGGTTTAAATGTGCAACCTGGCTGGGCAATCCTGAATTCCAGATCACGACCAATATTGAGCTTTTCCTTGTCGGGATTCTTCAACTGCTCTAAGGCGACACCATGTTTCACGATGAGGTCACCGAGTGCAGATTCACGCACCCCCGCTTCGGCACACCCCTCCAGATTGCACCCGCACACGTTGTCGCAACCGTGGACCGTAAAGTGCGCTTCCATGTCGCCATAAACCAGGTACTCCCGAAACTGATCATCCAATGCCCAGTGTCGGTCCGCTGTCCCAAGTCCGCTACCAAGAACGAAGATTCGAATGGCACCCATATGCCCTTTGGCCACACCTCCGACAATAGAACCAAGCAGTCCGGCCAAACCATCGTTCAGTGCCAGATAACCAGGAACCGTAAATGGTTCCAGCACTCCACGATTCACCAGGCGCAAACACTGATCACCTTGTGCCATCGGACCACAGACACTGAAAACACGAAAATCGGGTTCCCCGTACCACTGATTTTTGGCCTTCAACGCTTCACGGAGCTCATCCATGAAATTTTTCGGCGCCACGTTGAACGGCGTTGTAACTTTCTTCGTCGTCGTGGCATTATCCGGATGAAACCAAAGTCGCCCTTTGTTATCACCTTGAAAGCGATGGGTTTTGGTCCGCTCACCCAGGTCATGCGCCACGATGTTTATTACACTTTTTCTTGCCTTAATCATAAACTTGTCTCCCTATGTCAACAGAACATGTCTCGCTTACACACGAAACTACCAGTCTCTGTTTAATACCTACATACACTATCGTCAAGATCTGCATAACAATTTAAAAATCACCCCTTTCTTAATGCTTGTCAATTGAAGCCAAATAAAAAATGGTAAAAGAATACATCTTACCTCTTTTATTCCCGTATGAGCGCCACCCCCATTAACTTAAGAAGTTTTAAAGCGTCGTTGTTTCGTAGGGGAGCACCTCTGTGTGCTCCCGCGCGGGCGGACACAGAGATCCGCCCCCACAACATAGCGCGATTGAATCCTTACGTTAATAGGAGCACTATGAGCACCCTCTAACCACTGTAAAATGCTCGACTTTTTAACAAGTGTTGCATCGTTTATTTTTCTGCTATAATTCTTCAGGAGGAGCAAGAACAAAGTGAAGTTACGGCCGTGCCGGTTCACAATTTAACTATAATATAAACACCATGTCGGATATATCGACTGCAATTATTGACGTCACACAGGACAATTTTCAACAGGAAGTTTTAGAGGCTTCTACTCCTACAATCGTAGATTTTTGGGCACCATGGTGCGGTGTTTGTAAAACAGTAAGACCACAGATAGACGCTTTCGCAAACCGTGAAAAAGAAAACATTAAAGTGGTAGCCGTAAACGCCCAAGATCATCCGGATTTAGCAAATCAATACGGCGTAATGGCGCTTCCGACATTTCTTTCATTCAGAGACGGCCAAGTGATTGGTCAACACGTAGGTGCATTAAACGAACACCAACTAAAAGGACTGGTGGAGGCTTAGTTTTAATCTGGACACGGAAAATATTAGGGATTCTCCTGCGAAAGGAAAATCCCTAATATTTTGGCACAAAAAACGACTTTGGATTATCGCATTAAGGTCCGACCTTTGAAAAGGTCGGACCTTAATCATTATTCATGTTTTCGGTAACTTGATTTTCCCTGCAATCAATCCTAGTTTCTGTTTCCGTGTCAACCTTTTCATTTTGATTTCCAATTTCCGCGCCACCGATTGATTAGGTAGTCTCTTTGATTTGTATACCAATTCAAACGGCCCTTGCGTTTTTGCCATAACGCTACCCTTACCCTTGTTGTGCGTAATTATTCTTTGTTTTACGTCTGTGGAAATTCCAACGTAATAATTCCCCGTTTTCTTCGCTTGTGCAATATAGAGATACCAAGACATGCCAAACTAATTTTTGACCGTCAATTCGGCTAGATATTTTACAATCTGCTGTTTGGCAACCGGATTAAACCCGCTGTATTGCTTTTCGTTTATATACTCATCGATCGCCAACCATTTCCATTCCGAAAACTTTTCCGGCTCCATCAGTTTCGCTTCCGCGCTAGTTTCGCAATGGAATATTAAAACCGCGTCGCCTTCCTTGGCGCCTGGCACTTCACCAATAAAATCAATAATTTCAAATTCATTTATGCCAACTTCCTCCGCAACCTCGCGTCGCAATGTTTGCTCAATTATTTCACCAACGTCAGACCTGCCACCGGGAATAGTCCAAACAGAAATGTCCTTCCATTTGTCTTTGGTATAGTGCCGATGACCGACAAGAATCTTGCCACCATTAATCATGATGGCAACAGCACACAGGATACCGTCTCCGACTCTAACTAATTGATTTTCAAGTCTTTTCATCTACCAGATTAATAATTTAGACCCGTTGGTTATTTAACGATCTTAATAGAGTTGGTCCAATTTTGGTCCACCACACCATCGTCGGTCAATGAATATTGTCCAACTGAGACAAAAATAAATTTATTCGGAACTTTCTTGTTCATTACAAAATATTGAATCCCGTTCGTTTCACTGTAAGAGGTACATTTCAAACTACCATCCCAATATGGCACATTAGGGTCACTAGGCGCCGGATATGAAATACCCGCGTAATCGTTTTCCGGGGCGATGTTTGCAGGCGCAAAACCTTGCGCGCCACCCACATATGCCTTAGGAAAACAAACTTTAGGGTCTATTCCCTTTAGAAATTGGACTGTAATTGCTTCCGGCAAGGTAGCTTCTTTTGTTGTAAACACTTCCAACCACTGACCTACTTCCGGTTTTTGGCCCGCCAAATTTAGAAATATTTTGTTTCCTATTTCCGTCACAACAACCTGTTGATCCCGACTCTTGGTTCCATCTTGTGATGGTGAATAAGTGAACCCAACGCCAAGTTTTTCAGAGTAATACGATTTTGTTCCAGTTTTTTTGCCGGTCATATCTGGAACGTAATCTGACAAAGCTTTAGTCGATACGGGAGACACTACTGGACTTACTGTTACAACCGCAGAAACAGGACTTGGAATCACCGATGAAACCGTAACCAGTTTTGCAATTCTATTATTTTCTTTCCCAAGAAATAATACAACCAATACGGCAACTATTACTAAGACCAAAATACCCGCGATTATTTTTGTAATATATGTGAGTTTCATAACTTTAGTATAAGGCAATATACTGATTACCTGTAAACCAATAAAAGACGATATCGTCCAGAACGATGCGTATGTTAAGTTATCCGTCGGGGCGACAGGATTTGAACCTGCGACCTCATCGTCCCGAACGATGCGCGCTACCACTGCGCTACGCCCCGACGGAGAATTCAACAATTTAATTTTACAACACCCTCATATAATTTGCCCGCCACATCGGCGGGTCCGCCTTGTTGACAGCCTCGGTTCGTCAAAGCTGATGCTTTGCCGGCCTGGCCACCGCCTCACCATTCATCGGAATGGTTCCGGCGCTGTGTTTTCTTATAACACACTCAGTGTTACAAGAAAACACAACCTGCGACCTCATCGTCCCGAATAATGCGCGCTACGATATACTAAAGTTCCGACGGAGCCGGCTCTTCTCATTGAAGGCTTGCCCTGATTCGGCAACGCTTTGCCGACAAGCCTACCACTGCGCTACGCCCCGTGATAATTATCAACTACGCCTACTCTATTTCATTTAGGAAATTTTTGCCACCCCAGAAGGAAGCTCCGAGACTCGCGCCTCTTGGCGCTTAAGATCACTTACTCTGCCGCTCGGTTTATTGCGATAAACCTCACGCCAGAGTTCTTCAATCTTTGTGCAAACACGTTTTTTACGTTTCGTAAAAATCGTGTTTGTGTACGTTAATATTAGTTTTGCAAGGCAAAACCTATCTCGAGAGTTCTTCGATTCTTGTGCAAAATGACCAAACGGGATGTTTGGTCATTTTGTGTATATTGTATGGTTTCGCAAAGCGAAACAAATCTCAAGTGGACCCAGCCGGGCTCGAACCGGCCACCTCTACAATGCCATTGTAGCGCTCTGCCAAATGAGCTATGGGCCCAAATTTTTCAACAACACTTTTGGGAGTGTTTCTAACTCTAATTGTTTATCGGTTCCAGCGCAACTAACCACACATACGCCATGATAATTCATTTTGATCGTTTTCTTGCCAATGGTTCTGGGATCCGCTTTTGATTGATAAAAATTTTTCAATGGTATTTCCAGCACTTTTGACCAGTAACGTTTCAGTCCCAGTAGATTTTGATCCGCTCTGTGGTTAATAAATGCATGAAGATCCATTCTTTTTACGTTATAGCATTTCTCCAGAAGCAGAACATATAACTCCATCAATTCTTCAGAGGAACTTCCAAGCTGAAGACCACGGTGTGATTTCCATTTATAACCCTCACCAAGATATAAAAATGAAAGTGCGATTTTATATATTTGAGGATCTGGAACACGTAAAAATTCATCACAATTTTTTCGGATTGCAGCCATTCTATCTTCTTGTTTTTTCCTACTATAAGCCAATGAATTCACTCTGCCACGTGCCAGACTTTTTAACATATTTTCTTTGTAGGTTTTCAAGTAAGCGGGTGGAAGTTTCACGTCTTTTAACCAATATGAAAGTGTACCCTTTGGAATTTTTCGTCCAATAATTTCTTGAATGTCTCCAAAAGTCTTTCCTTGAGCTCTTAATTTTTGAGCGATTTCTTTTTCCGTCATCAATTTATCGTACTCCACAACAGTTCCACGTGCAAAAGTAATTATTTTTTGCTATATTAAATTCATGAAAATATATATCGCCTATCGATTTACTGGCGAAGACCCAAAAGTTTTAAGAGAAGACATGGAATCTATTACAAAGGCTTTCGATAGTATCGGTAATGAAGTTTATTGCAGTTTTGATCGAGAGCAATATTTTACGGATAACAATTTCACAGGCAAACAAATTGTCGAATATAGTCTTGATAAAATGAATTATTGCGATGCTGTTCTAGCTTATATCAAGTCACCAGAAAAAAGTGAAGGACTCTTAATCGAAATGGGTTATGCGATTGCGAAAGACAAGCCAATTTACTTACTTACGGGAATTGGTGTTAAAACAACCTACCTCCACGAGATTGCCAAAAAACACTTGGTATTTTCGGAACGATCCGAAATTACACAAAAAACCATCGAATTATTTGCTTAAAAAACAAATATCGGGAAAAATAGCAACAGACATTAGGGGCCGTTAGCTCAGCTGGTAGAGCGCTACATTCGCATTGTAGAGGTCGGCGGTTCGCCAGAGCACCACGTGGGGTGCTCGGCGTCCAGTACCCTACGTGGTACTGGACGAATCCAAATTGCTATTTTCAAAAACAATTTAGAATCATAATCAAACACCAGGGCTCGTAGCTCAGTTGGCAGAGCGCGGCATTCGCATTGCCGAGGTCAAGGGTTCGACTCCCTTCGAGTCCACATAAATAAAACCAAACTTGTTTGGTTTTATTTTGTAGGACGAGCGTGAGTCAACTGCTTGACTCACGCAAGGGATTCGAACAGTGAGCGTTGTTCCGCAGAACCGCTCACCGGTGGCCAGAAACTTTTGTATCAATAAAAGTTTCGAGGCCGAATCAGCCACGGTCCACAAACTAGGAAAATCTCAACTGCTTGGGATTTTTCAGTTTGTGGAAGGCACTGCGATGTTTTTTTCCACGAAGTGACAAGGCAAAAGCCACGAGATCACTTCGATAATCGCTTTGCGATTTACAATTATGGACGAGCATTGCGCCACTCGAATTCATGCAATGAATTCTCGGGCACTGCTCGGGGTCGCGAAAAATTTCCGTTCTAATTTGAATAAACTAAAGACGAGTTTGCATGCAAACTCGGAAAATTATTCGTGACCACCAAAATCTTTAAATTCGTGTTACCATCCTCTTGCGGAGGATGCTCATTTAACTCAAAACCATGAGGTGGCTTTATGTGTGGCATTATCGGACTAATAGGAAACGACACATTAGATTTGCAAATTGCAATCGAGACACTAGCCAAAGTTAACAATCGTGGCCAAGAGGCTGTAGGAATGGTCGCGACAGCGAGGCATGACAAAGACAAGAATCGACCACTTGACCAGTTTCATCATTTTGGATTTGTACGTGATGCCTGCGTTGCGGATCGCGCAACCTTTCGGTCTTTCACGGGTGCGGTGCTTGAAAATAGAGATAACACATTCATAGGCCAAACTCGGTACTCGACTGTCGGCAGAAACGACCCTGGGCGCACCCAACCACTTCGCATGGTTCATCCGAGGTGGGGGGAATTTAACATCGACCACAACGGACAAATCTGCAATCACAAACAAATCAGTCATACTTGCGAAGCGCGCGGTCACACTTTTCACACTAACCCACCAGGAGACACCGAGGCATTGGGTGCCTATATTGCCCAGTCCGGAATGGAGACACTTGAAGATGCCATAGCTCACGTACTGCGGACAATCATTGGTACATACTCCCTACTGATCCTGACATCGCGTCAACTCATCGCGGCGCGCGACCGACTGGGAAACAAACCACTGTGGCGACAATCAAGCGATGGATATATTACCTACGCATCAGAAATTGCTGCATTGCCACATTGCGGGAACCAAGCAAATCCTGTTGCTGCCGGATCTATGGAAATTGTCGATTTGGAAAGCGGTGAGATCCGGGTATGCCAGGTTGTTGAACCAAATCCTCATCCATGCATTTTTGAGGATATCTACTTTTCCCGTCCCGACCAAATTCACAATGGAGTACTGAACGGTGATTTTAGGCGTCAATTGGGGGCTCGTTCAGCGAGAGAGTCTTCGGTGGATGCTGACATTGTGTGCTTTGTTCCAGAATCAGGCAGTGATGCTGGGTTGGGATTTGCGGAGGAAAGCGAAATCCGCCTTGAACCAAGAGCCATTGTACGCAATCTCTACAATGTTCACGGTCGATCATTTATCCTACCGGGACAAAGAAATCGCACTGCGGCAGCCCGACAAAAATACGCAGTTTCACGAATAGTGAAGGGAAGACGCGTCCTTGTCGTCGACGATACGTTGGTGCGGTGCAACACTCTTCCAGTAATCACGGATATGCTTTCCGAGGCCGGAGCAACGGAAGTACACATCCAAATCGCTTCGGCACCTGTAAGATATCCATGCTTCGGGGGCATCGATATTCCATCTCAATCGGAACTTCCAGCATCACAACTGTCCGAGAGGCAAATTTGCCAAAAGACGGGTGCAACAAGCCTCAAGTACCTGTCACTGGACTCAATGCTGGATGAAGCTGGAAAAACGTGTGGACGCCACTGCGCAGCTTGCTTCAGCGGTTGCTATCCGTATCCAATTCCTTAGCCCCCCCCCCGCACATCAGTGCGGTTTTTTTTATTGTGCTATATTCAGTACATGAAACATCGGCATTTACTAACAATTGGTATAATTTTTTTACTCGCAATAATCGTAACCATTGTTTTTAACCAATTTCACGAGGAGCAAGAATCCCCTAATTTTTCCACAACTAAGTCAACTCCAACACAGAAAATTAAATCAATTTCCATTGGCGACAAAATACTTAATGTGGAATTGGCTACCACTCCCAATGAATGGCAAGCCGGTTTAAGTAATCGACCATCGCTTGATTCGAACGCTGGAATGCTTTTTATATTTCCGGTTTCTGAAATGAGGAATTTTTGGATGAAGGATACTCTAATTCCATTGGATATAATCTGGGTAAATAATAATACTGTGATTGGTATAGACCGTATGTTTCCCGAACCAACCAGCCCAGAATTTGATTTAAAAAGATATTATTCCCCTTCTGAATCTAACGCGGTCATTGAAGTAAATAGTAATTGGACGATTAATAACAACATAAAAATCGGTGATATAGTGAGTTACTAATAATTAATTTGGCAAATGACTGTTTTGATTTGCCATGAGATACTCACACTGTGATTAAGCGAATTATCGATGTTTTAAATAAATCTAACTACACTCAAATTCTTCTTGGACTATTTATTATTGCCTCATTTTTGCCATTTCGCCATGTTTTGAATTATTCTTCGGCAAGCAGATTTGGCTGGTATGCGGAACCACTTGCCATTTCAATTTATCTCGCTGATATTATATTTCTTATCTTGGTTGCGATTAACTGGAATAAAAGACCAATTGCCATCACAACTAAAACCGTCATTCTTTTTGCTTCGATTGTTTTTTTAATGGCCGAAGCTTTTCGCAACCCTGATTTTTCACTTGCAACATATTCTTTATTTAGAGTCATTCAGTTTGGGATACTTATTTATGCATTTACTCGATTCGCCGAAAGATTAAAAATTAGAGTTGCACTTTCCCTTATTTTAGCTTTCATTGGTATTTTTCAGTCACTGCTGGGTATTTACCAGGTATCTGCCGGCCATTCACTTGGATTACGTTATTTGGGAGAGCAAACAATATCTGTTTCTTCCAACGGTGTAGCCAAAATTGATCTTGGAAACGGGGAACGCCTCATGCGCGCGTATGGCACTATGTCTCACCCCAACATCCTTGGTGGCTTTATGATTTTGTCTATTTGCGCGTCTATTTGGCTTTTTCTGACTTTCCCTGTCCATCGCAATAAGATATTTTTGATTTTTTTACTATTGATTATTGGACTTCTTTTAACTTTTTCAAGATCTGCCTTTCTTTCGTTATTCTTTGTATTTGTAATGTCAGCTTGGCATTTCCGGCCTCATTTTTCTATAAGTTTATTCTTAAAATTTCTATTGGCTTTAAGTGTCGCTTTGACCTTATTTGTGCTTATTTCTCCAATTAATACGGCTATTTGGCACAGAATAATTCCAACATCTGCTGACATGTTTATTTCGGATAGAATTATTCTTGCCTCAAACGGTGCTAAATTATTTTTCGAACATCCAACAATTGGCGTCGGTTTAGGAAATTATTTTTTCGATTTAGTTAAAATAGCTCCCGTAGGATCCGGATTACAAAATTGGCAATATGATTATCCACACAATGCAATTGCCGAGCTCCTTGCGGAACTGGGAATATGTGGTGTAATCATGATTTTTTATATTATAAGTATATTACTTCCAAAACATTTCTTCACGCTTCAATCTTTTATTATATTTCTTATAATCATTTCGCCATTAATATTGCTCGACCATTACCTTTGGACAAATCAAACAGGACGAATAATCCTAATTATGTTTCTAGCTCTTTTGCCATCAATTTTTGGTTCACAAAACAATTCAAGAGCTTAAACATAATCATACGCAATAATGAGTTGGTAAGTATCACGTCTTTGCGAGGCTTTTCAAAGCCGAAGCAATCTCTACGGTGTTTTTATGAGAGATTGCCACGCTGTTCGACAACACTGAGCTTACAGTCGAATAGCCTCGCCCTCAGCCAGGTGACAGAGCAAAAAATGGCGATGGCTCGCATTGACGCTACATAAGACTGTTTATTTCTACCCCACTAATGCGTGTGATCCTATAATCACCCACAAGGAACATGTTAATGTTCCTAATTATACAAATCCCAATATACAGTTTTCTCTATCTGATTCCAACAATCAATAAATTTACAAACCGCCGTAAAATTTTGTCACAAATACATTTACCAGGCGATCTGAAAAATTGTATCTATTGTTTGCCAAAAAAATTGCAAACAAAACGACAATAAAAATTACCGCCACCAAAGCCGATATTTTAATGTCCCTCACATAACGACCAATCGAAATATTTGTCATATAATAAGAATATATTGAATTTATTCAGAAAACAATAGTAAACATGAATGAAAGATGTTATTTCCGCGCCAAAGGCGAATGACCTACATGCGCGGTCTTTGGAAAAATGCGATCAATGCCAGCTATAATAAAATCAACAAGCATGTGATTTGTTTGGCATCGAAATATCTCGAATAGACGTACTTCAAACAGTCAAGCGGATAAATTATTTACAAACATGACAATATGACAATTCCACATCTTGGAATTACTGGTAAAAAAGGAGAGAACATGGCGCGCGAGTATTTAGAAGGCATTGGCCTAAAGTTTATCGAGGCCAATGCACGGGTTCCGGGCGGGGAAATCGATCTTGTGATGCATGATCCGGTAAAAAAAGAATACATTTTTGTAGAAGTTAAGACGCGGACGAATACCGAATTCGGTGAGCCCCTTGCGTCTATAACACCAAATAAGCAATTGATACTGAAACGCAGTATCTTGATGTATATGCAAAATTTCCCGTGGCAAACACAATATCGGCTGGATCTGGTAGCAATTATGCTGACAACCGGGCAATCAAAGATCGAACACATAAAATATGTCACACTAGATTAGTTTTTGAATGATGCTTATATGAAGCACCTTGAGTCTTTTCCAATCCGAAGATTGGTATGAAACAGCGTGCGTAGCGGTGATTATTAAGTTATTAATGAAAGGTTGAAAATAGCTCGTTTTTCGCCTTATTTGCTTCGAGAACAAATTCCGTATCACTTT
>CAIZMI010000047.1 GCA_903934015.1 uncultured bacterium | reverse complement strand
ATGGTGATGTTCATAATCCCAGACTACGACACGCGCTTTGTTATCCACAGGTTTCAGACCAATTCTGTGGTGGAAACAGGTGGGACGTTCATACCAATCTTGCGTTGGATAAGACTCTGACTTTACAAAAAATACCAAAAATGGTAGGTTCATTTGTTCCGCTATCTTGTTGTGGCGGTGTGACTGTCCATTATCAAAATTGTTTCAGAAAACCCCTTGGAGGTGTACATGATTACTGTTATTAAAAACAATATGCGCGTCCTAAGCGATGCCCGCGAAGCGTACCTGAAAACACACAGGTCGGATCAAAAACTCGTCATGCCGGATCTTACAAGAGAAATAATGACTAGACTGACGTATGACGCTTGCGTCCCCTTCAAGACTTACCCTGTTACAATTGACTACGGTGATCCGCAGGACGAGCATGATCGTGTCAAGATCTTTATGGATATGGTTGCCTCCGGCAATTACTATAGTCCAGACGGGGACATTAACCTGAAAAACCTCTCGTTTAGCGGTTCTGGTGTTGTGTGTGCAGAGATCTGTTTTTTCCAGTTTAGCGATGATGTGTCAAGCGTGAATAAAAGTGGTACGAAATTCAGATTCGAACCGTCGAAAATCGAACACTGTTTGGCATTCGGAGCACAACATCCAGACGTCCAACGGGAGTTGAATATCGTATTTATCGGTTCGTCCTATGAAGTTTTGGGTGAACCGAGAGTCCCCTTACTCTATACGCACGATCGCACCCTTCGGGATCTTTCATATTTGAGGTTTGATGTCGCTCATTACAACACGTTTGCTGCTGTTTGCATAAAAGAAATTTAGCAAATTCGGCAGTAGCTTGTTTAAAATTAAGTTGTGTTTGTGCGGGTGAAACCCGCAACCCCAGTCTGTTGATTCAGGTTGGGTTTTTTTTATCGCTCATCGCGATGAGCGATAATCCCCCATAGCTCATTAGAGCGACGGGGGATGTCCGTGTCTTACTCCGCTTCGTGGATTTCTTTATTTTGCATGTCCACCAAGCTCTTTTTGATTTTGAGATGCGGGAAGGCTTGGGCGATTTTGGCTTCAAGTTTTTTCATTACTTCGAAGTGATCTTCTTTTGTTTCACTGCCACCATGGGCGGCGCAGTTCATGGATTTGACTGTTTTAGGCAAGTATTTCGTCGCTTAGGTGTTTCTATTTTACTTTGGTCATTATATTATTCATTTATGAATGAACACCTTCCAAATCAATTTGTGACAGAACCTGAAGATAAAGAGCCCACCTCAGTGATTGTTGACGGTGGTTTTGAGGGAGGAATCGAATTGCCACCTGAAGCAAAAATTATTATTCCGAATAAGTATTTGGAGGTGGCGAATGAATTTGGGGAAAAGGATAGGTTGTTAATTGAGTATCAACAAAGAAGGATTTTGGGCTACTTACAACTCTTTGGCATGGAACCCAAAGTGGAACCTCCTTGCAGAACGTCCAATGATTATGAACATGACTGGAGGTGGAATGGAACAAAGGTAGAAAAAGCAAAGCGGGATTTTGATAATTATGTAAGAACGATGTTTGCCTATGAAATGTATGAGGAAACCATTTTCGATATTCTTGATGATCTTAAACAAAAGATTAATGAACAACAAAAGATTAATGAAACGGAAAAAATTGCAGTAATTGAAGTGGGTGGTGGTGAAAGTCATTCTGCTGGTCCCGCGTGGCAGCCCCCGAGGTACTCAAGGGTTTTGTCCATGACATATGGAAGTAGTTTAAAAATTATTGCAACCGATATAAAACCGCAAAATATATCAGAAGCATTCCGGATTTATTCTGTGGATGATGTTAAGGGTACAATAAATATGTGTGGTAGAGCTTGCAAAGAGGGAGTTCCGAGTGAGCATGTTCAGGGCCCATTTTTTAGTGGGTTTAATGGTGTAGAAAGGATATTAAGTGAAAAAATGGCATTAATTAGTGGAATGTTAAGAGATAAAGATTTGGTGGTAGAGGACGGTGTTTATCGATTTGGGCAACTTTCCGGCGATGAGGTGAAATTCTTGATTGAAGCTGGGTGTAAGATAGAGGGAGGGGTTAATCCTAATTATCGGTATTTCGTGAGACCGTTGGTTGATGCAACATATGAAAAAATGGTATTTGGTTTAAATGTAATGGGTGGCGTAGATGCATTTAGGCTAAAAGATAGTTTTCCAAATGAAAAATTTAATTTTATCTTTGCGAAAAGTCTAAACCCTTGGTTTCAGGATAGAGATTGGCGAAGTATCGGAAAGGATATTCTTGCTTCGAATGGAAAAACAAAAATCGAAATTGCTGATTTTAGATGATAATTAGCGTCTTAATGTCGCGCGGGCGGACGAGGACGTCCGCCCCTACGAAACCGACGCGTCGAATCCTACGCTTCGTGGATTTCTTTATTTTGCATGTCCACCAAGCTCTTTTTGATTTTGAGATGCGGGAAGGCTTGGGCGATTTTGGCTTCAAGTTTTTTCATTACTTCAAAGTGGTCTTCTTTTGTTTCACTTCCACCATGGGCGGCACAGTTCATGTGATCATGGATGATGATTTCTTCGAAGGCGCCCTTGATCGCTTCAAGGGAACGCATTTCGTCTGCTAATGTTTCAAAATATTTTAGAGCACCGACGGCGCCACCGACAAAAGATAAAACATATGGACCTTGGGGAATACATTCCTTAAATTCGTCTTCGTACATACGGTGATCGACACAGAGAACCATGAAACTTTTCATAAGGTGATGTTTTTAGGATTTAGCTTATAAATAATACTCTTGAGGGATTGAGATTAGTATTTAGTATGTTGTATGCGGTATGTTGTATCTTTCAACGTGCGGATACAGCATACAGCATACTAAATACAGCATACTAACTACGACGCTTTTTTCGTTTCAATTCAGCTACACGTAAACGGGCTGTGCTTTGTTCGATAATTGACGTTGCTTCGGCCAATGATACTTGGTCTTTGGCGGTCTTTTGCATTTCTATTGCTCTTTCCAGTGCTTCCTTGGCGTGCATTTCGTTGATGTCTTCGGCTCTTTCGGCAGTGTCGGCCAAAAGACGGGCGCGTTTACCGTCGATTTCCATTAAACCGCCGGAAGTTGCCATGTGTTCCAAATTATCGTCTGTATCGCCCTCGCGTTTGCGGATGGAAATTACTCCCGGGGTCACGATGTTAATCAGTGGCATATGGTGCGGAAAGATTCCGATTTGACCGTTTGGCGTCGGCACCAAAATTTCATAAACATCCGCTTGGAGTTTTAATCCTTCAGGGGTGACGAGTTCGAATGAAATGGAGGCCATGTGAATAATTTTCAATTATCAATTTTACAATTTTCAAATAATGTTTCAATGTTCAAATTTTCAAACAACGGCTTCGTTTTGATAATTGATATATTGGAAATTATTTGAAAATTGATCATTGGAAATTGATAATTATTTGGTTGCAACAGCAACCTCGTCTATCTTTCCTTTCATGTAGAACGCTGATTCCGGTTTGTCATCGTGTTTTCCATCCAAAATTTCGCGGAAACCCCTGATAGTATCGGCCAAACTGACATACTGTCCTGGAATGCCGGAGAAAACTTCGGCAACAGAGAACGGTTGTGACAAGTAGCGTTGGATGCGACGCGCGCGACCGACAATTACTTTGTCTTTTTCGGAAAGTTCTTCCATTCCCAAGATGGCGATGATGTCTTGCAAGTCCTTATAGCGTTGTAACAATTTTTGAACATCGCGCGCCACTTTGTAGTGTTCTTCGCCCACGATATCCGGCGAAAGAATGGTAGAAGTAGATGCAAGCGGATCTACTGCCGGATAAATACCCAATTCGGAAAGTTGGCGAGAAAGCACAATTGTGGAATCCAAGTGGCCGAACGTCGTGGCTGGTGCCGGGTCGGTTAAGTCATCGGCTGGCACGTAAACTGCCTGTACGGATGTGACAGAACCTTTTGTGGTGGAAGTGATACGTTCTTGAAGGGCACCCATTTCTTGCGCCAAGTTTGGTTGATAACCTGCGGCGCTTGGAAGGCGACCCAAGAGTGCGGATACTTCGGAACCGGCTTGTGTGAAGCGGAAAATATTATCGATAAAAAGTAATACGTCTTGACCAGCATCGCGGAATGATTCGGCCATTGTTAATCCGGAGAGACCAACACGAAGACGGGCTCCCGGTGGTTCGTTCATTTGACCGAAGACCAGCGCTGTTTTTTCCAATACGCCGGATTCTTTCATTTCATTGTAAAGGTCATTACCTTCACGGGTACGTTCTCCCACACCGGCGAAGACAGAAATACCGCCGTGTTCGGATGCAATGTTGTGAATGAGTTCTGTGATGAGAACGGTTTTTCCGACACCGGCGCCACCAAATAATCCCACTTTTCCACCCTTGGTGATTGGAGCAATTAAATCGATGACTTTAATACCTGTTTCAAAAATTTCAATCTTGGTATTTTGTTCGCTGAATTTTGGCGCCAGTTTGTGAATGGGGGAATGCATCGTGAAAGTTCCGCCTTTGCCATCGATAGGTTGACCAAGTACATCGAACATTCGGCCTAGAGTTTCTTTGCCCACCGGAACGGAGATTGGGCTACCGGTATCAGTGATAATCTGTCCACGGCGCAGACCATCTGTAGCACCCAAAGAAATAGCACGTACAGTGTGAGCAGAAAGATGTTGTACCACTTCCAGAATAATAGTTTTCTTCTGACCTTTTTCCTCAACTTCAATAGAAAGTGCGTTATAGATAGCGGGTACTTTTTCTGCAAATTCTACGTCGGCAACGACGCCGATGATCTGCTGAATTTTTCCTTGGTTGATTGTTTCTTGATGGTCTTTAGACATTTATTCTGGAATTAGAGTTTAGATAAATTGTGATTGGTATGTTGTATTGAGTATGTTGTATGTTGTATCGAAATTTGCGTTGAAAATCGTATACAACATACCGCATACTAAATACAGTATACTACGCCGTTGCATCAGCACCTGATGTTATTTCTGACAGCTCTTGGGTAATCGCTGCTTGACGTACGGTGTTGTATGTCAACGAGAGATCATCCATGATATCGCTTGCATTGTCAGACGCATTTTTCATTGCCATCATGCGCATGGCTTGTTCTGAAGCAATTGCTTCCAGGTTAGCTTGATAAATTTGCATTTCGATTAATCGTGGCAAAATAAATTTTAATACCTCTTCAGGGGACGGTTCGAAAGTCGTGTCTTCATTAATCTCCATTTGAATTTTTGAAGGCGCAATGGTTTCGGGGTCGATTGGCAGGATTGTGTGCAGGGTTGCTGTTTGGCGAATAGTAGAAACATAGTCGGTAAAAAGGACACTGACGCGATCGATTTGATTTTCAGTAAAAAGATTTATCGCCGTCGATACAATTGGGCGCAGGTCTACTGTTGTTGGTTCGCTTGGCCAATTGGTATAAAGTCCGACGGGTTCAATTCGATCTTTTATTTTGCTGACAAACTGTCCGCCTTTTTGTCCAATAATAATCGTCTTAACTTTAATAGTCGGATTTTCTTCGATATGGGTAATTAGTTTTCGAAAAATATTACCATTTAAAGCGCCGGCTAAACCGCGGTCACTGGTAAAAACGATCAAAAGTTCATTTGCAACCTCACGTTTGGCAAAAAGCGGGTGTAGGTCTCCGGGAACAATCTTGCGTAGACGGCTTAGTGCTTCGCGTGCCGTGTATGAATACATTCGGGAGCGTAGAGCAGCTTCTTGGCAACGATGCAATTTACTTGCCGCCACCATTTGCATGGTTTTAGTTATCTGGTGGATATTTTTCACCGATTTGATGCGACGGCGGATTGCTTGAGCTTTTGCCATGACGATGAATGACGAATTATGATTACTGAATGACGATGTTTACGCGCCGTTGGATGTTACGGCGAAGTTTTTTGCGACTTCTTTTGCCGTCTCAAGTACTTTTTCTTTATCTTCATCCGGCCAGTTTCCGTTTTTTTCTAGGTTTTCCAATATTACTTTATGTGTGCTTTGTACGGCTTCGAAAATCGCCACTTCGGCTTCTTTTACTTTTTCAACTACGACTGTGTCAAAAATACCTTTAGTGGCCGATAACAATACAACTGCTTGTTTGCTTAAACTTTCCGGGGCATATTGTCCCTGTTTAAGGATTTCAGTAAGACGTTTTCCGCGTTCGATACGACTAACAGTGTCGGGGTCCAAGTCGGTAGAGAGTTGAGCGAAGGCCGCTAATTCACGATATTGGGCTAATTCCAAACGGAGACTGCCGGCAACGGATTTGATCGCTTTTGTTTGAGCAGAACCACCGACACGTGAGACAGATAAACCGACGTTGATGGCAGGGCGAACACCTTGGTAAAAAAGATCACTTTCCAAGTAAATCTGGCCATCGGTGATAGAAATCACGTTTGTTGGGATGTATGCAGAAACGTCGTTGGCTTGTGTTTCAATGATTGGTAAAGCCGTAAGCGAACCACCGCCATGTTCCGCTGAAAGTTTTGCGGCGCGTTCTAGAAGTCGAGAGTGAAGATAAAAAACGTCTCCCGGGTAGGCTTCGCGTCCCGGTGGACGGCGGAGAAGCAGTGAAAGCTGACGATAAGCCCAAGCGTGCTTTGAAAGATCATCGTAAATGATTAGCGCATCTTTGCCATTGTCGCGGAAATATTCACCCATGGCAGCACCGGCATATGGGGCGATAAATTGCAACGCGGCCGGGTCGGAGGCGGAAGTCATAATGATGATTGTGTTTTCAAGCGCGCCCTCTTTTCTCAATCGGTCTACAATACGGGCAACCGTGCTTTGTTTTTGACCGATTGAAACGTAAATTGAAATTACTCCGCTTTTTTGACGGCTTTGGTTGATGATAGCGTCAATTGCCAGGGCGGTTTTGCCGGTTTGGCGATCACCGATAATTAATTCACGTTGGCCACGGCCAATCGGAATCATGGCATCGACAGCTTTAACGCCGGTCATTAACGGTTGCTTTACGGATTGTCTGGCGAGTACGCCTGGGGCAATTTTTTCTACCGGACTTGTAATAGTTGTCTTGATTGGACCAAGTCCGTCTAATGGTTTTCCAAGCGGATCAATTACGCGACCAACCAATTCAGGGCCGACCGGTACTTCAAGAATTTTTCCGGTTAAACGCACTTTTGCGCCCGCGCGAATATAACGGTCTTCACCCAAAAGCACCGCGCCAATTTGGTCTTCTTCGAGATTTAAAGCGAAAGCGTAGATTGACTCTTTTTCGTTTTCAGTCTCGATTAAGATCATTTCGTTATAACCGCAATTCATCAAACCATAAATCCAGACAATACCGTCGGAAACTTTTGTAACAATCCCAGTTTCCGAAATTTCCGGCTTCGTTTTTAAGTCGTTAATTGCGGATTGAAGTTCTGCTGTTAAATCGGAAAGTGAAAGATTTGTCATTTGGTTTAGGCAATGGAATTTAATTGATGAAGTGGGCGCGCAAGTGATGCGTCAATTTCGATTGTTGGTGTCTCAACTTTGAAACCGCCAACCAGTTTTTTATTAATTATGTGCTTTAGGTGAATTGATTTTGCTTCAGTGATATTTTTCAGCAAGTGCTCAATTTCTTCGTTTAGTTTTTCCGTTAGCGGGAAAACTGTCTCGATTGTTCCGGTAAGTTGTCCTTTTTTTTGCAATAATTGATTGCCGATTTCACGTGTAATCACTTCCACTTCGTTTGTGCGCTTTTCCTTGATAATGGCTTCCGCCAAGACAGGTAAGACTTCTTTTAGTGAATGTTTTTCCAGTAAAGCCAGAGTTGCAACAGCCAGTTGTTTACGCGAAAAACGTTTCATTGTGATATATTTTTTTGGGTTTCGGCAATTGCTTCCTTGATGATGGTGTGGTCTGTTGAAGAATCCAGTTTTTGGTTTAATACTTTTTCGGTTGTTTTACTAATAAAAGAAGCGACTTCGCCCAGAAGCGACTTACGCACCTGTTCTGATTCATTGTTAATTCTTGCATGCGCGGCCACGAGTAATTGTTTATCCCGTTCAATCGCTTTTTGTTCTGCCGTAGCGAGTACTTCAATGGCTTGTTTTTTGCTTTGTTCTAGTATTCCCTGGGCTTTCGAGTGTGCATTTTTTAAAATTGTATCTTTTTCATTTTCCAGGGACGATTTCAGGTGCTCAATCTCTTTCGCGTTCTTTAGACTTTCTTCCACCTTTTTGTGGCGATTTTCTAAAACATCCAAAATTGGCTTATAGGCAAATTTTTTCAAAAGCAAAAGAAGTATTGCAAAATTGATAATTTGAAATATAAGACTGCGCAGATCAATACCGATTGCTCCAATACCGCCAGAAGCAGCCGCTTCTACGGCTTTTTCCGAGGCGATGGCAATTTGGAGAAACACGATAGTGTAATTACAAAATTAGGCTCAAACGAACTTCAAGATGAGCGCGATGACCAAGGAATAGATTGCGATAGCTTCGGCGAAAGCAACTACTAAGATCAATACTGTTTGCAATTTTCCGGCTGCTTCGGGGTTGCGACCGATTGCATCCATAGCGTGTGAGCCCATCCAACCGATGGCAAAAGCCGGCATGGCGCCACCTAAGAGAATTGTGAGACCCGGCATTACTGCTTTCATTGTTTCTGCGTCCATTTTTTTGTACTTAATAATAAATAATTAACTAATTCACGTCGTCAGCAAACATTGCTGGCGTTGACTCACGCGTGTTTTTCGTGGACAACAGACGTTTCGGCATGATTATAATCCGAATGATCTGTTGTGGCAATCGCCAGAAAAACCAAAGTGAGCATCGTGAAAACTAACGCTTGGACCAATCCAACAAAGAGTTCCAGTCCAAAAAAAGGAAGTGGGGCAATGAGGGGGGAAAGAAAGGCAATTACGGCCAGGAGCACTTCACCGGCAAAAATGTTGCCAAACAACCGGAAGGAAAAGGAGACCATCTTCGATAATTCACCTACCAGCTCCAGCATTCCAACAAAAGTCATTATGGGATTTAAGCTGAAATATTTTTTTAAATGTGTGGCAACGCCCAATTCACGGGCGGCGTAAATTTGTGTCATTACAACGGAAATAATCGCTAATGCCAGTGTAGTATTGAGATCAGCGTTGGCGCCACGAAATAGTGGAGCTATGCCCTCGGCTGTTTGAATTGTGATCGAGCCAACTCCGGGAAGCAATCCAAGCCAATTATTGACGACTATGAAAATAAAAATCGTCATCAGAAAAGGGAAGAATTTTATTGCTTTTTTTCGATCATGAAAAACTTCATCAACCAAATCCAAAATCATTTCACAAATGGCTTCAATCATGTTGGCAAATTTGCTTTTGGGATTTAGCGTGACTTTTCGTGCTGCGGGAATAAAGAGGCCGAGAATGACGGCGCTACCTACAAAAGCAGTAATTAGCGAGTTATTAATCGGTAATCCGAAAATATGATAAAGCGGTTCGGCAGCGAGAGAAATGTGAATCATGGCGTCGTCTCCTCCCTTTGATAAGGGTTGCACACGCTTCGGCGGTGTTGCCCTGATGGGCTAAAGGCGGGGAGGGGTTTGGTCATTGTATTCCGTTCAGTTTATTAAGTTGTTTAATCTTGCGTCCGATCGTAATAGTTGAAACAGTGATTGCTAACAAAATTCCCAAAATCATAAAAAGTGGGGTAGTAGAGAATTTTTTATCAACCCAAATGCCTGCGACAATAGTGACAAGCAGTGGAACGGCAATTATAAACCCCAATTCTCCAACCATGCCGGCTAGTGTGGCAAAATTAAACACGGCTTTATTGTTTATTTCCGATTTTTCGGTATTTTCAGGGGTCAAGTCAGGCTGATTCATGGAGATTTAGGCGCTTCCAGTTTACCCTTGAAGTTTAAAAACGTCAACGATTTTTGACGAAAATTGAATCACCTACTCGTAGGTGGTACAAAGGCTTAAAATTTTGAATTAAAAAAACACCCTCGGACCGGCTGGTCGGAGGGTGGTGACGGTTCGTTATTTTTTTTCGGGGACAGTCAAGTCGACTTGGACATATCGATATTCCCCAGACGGATCTACAAACTTGATATACAGCGTCGTTGGAGAGATCGGAGTCGCAAAGATTTTGTTAGCGAAAATCAACTCAATCCGTCCGTCAGCAAAATACTCCGGAAAGAAGGGCAATTCTTGGCCTCTTTCGTTGAAGAATTTGAGTGGTGGCAGGATTCGCCGGGTGGCATTTTTCAGGACGATCTTTGTGATACAAGCATCGAGATTCATGCGGAATGTTTCGTCCTTTTTTCCATACGCCGACATGAGTTCGTAGCCATCCGAGAAAATGATGGACAACCGGCCGGACCATGTTGACATTGCCTTTGCGCGCCACCATCCGATCAGGTAGGCGATGCAGATGCAGATAGGAATATGCAACGGCATTTCGCTGATGAATTGGGTGATTTGGGAAAGGGACATCATTGAGCTCCTTGGACAGAGGGGGTGTGAAAGACAGTACGGTAACGAAAGACTATACTCTTTTTGACAGAAATTGTCAATAGTTGCGTTTTTGCGATGTTGTTATGACCAGGGACCGACCTTGGACAAGCTTGTCCAAGGTCGGTCCCTGGTCATAACAACATCGCAAAAACGCAACTATTGACAATTT
>CAIZMI010000046.1 GCA_903934015.1 uncultured bacterium | reverse complement strand
TTCCGTCAGTGATTTATCCACTCCACCGCTTAACCAATCCACTCTTCTCTCTTTGAGTTTGGAGTCGATAGTTTCCAGCAGAATCTCATAATTGGATTTCATTGGCTCTTTCGCTTTTCCGGTGTGTGGCTTTTCTTCATATTTTGAAAGTTTGCCATCATTACGATAGCGAAGATGTCCTAATCCACCGCCTGCAAAAGTGCGTAATTGATAATTCAATGGATATTCCTCAAATTTACCCGGTTGCCCTTTAATATCCGGTCTGTCTTTGCATCCAGTTCCGTCCTTGTATTCACACACAAAATCATCACCAAACACATAAGCTTTGGTTGGATTACCGAAGTCGTCTTCACCCGGGGTAACGACTCCGCAGAATCCATAGTTTAATGCAATATATTTTCGCATCGATTCTTCATCTTTGGCCATAAATGGTTGGTCTTTATCGTATAAAGACCAGAGTTTATTATCTGTCCACCCCTTTTGTTCTGACATTGTTTCGGTTAATTCACCGATTGTAATAACACCGTCGCCGTTCCTGTCTGCTCGTCCTCCGCTTAGTAAGGCTTCGATTTTGTTACCAAGATCAGGATACCAGCCGAGTTTGTTGGGTAATGATGACGCCATAACATACTTGAGATGCGAACGGTCAATTTTATCTAAGTTCGCGTCTGTCCATGTCACACATGTTCCCGATCCGCATGTATCCATGATTAAACCGCCGTAAGCATTGTTGCTTGCCAATGCTTGAGAAGTAGCCCAAGCAATGTCCGCTTTGGTAAGACCAATGGGACTATCCGTTCCTATTCCGCCCACAACGCCGTGGCTTCCCCAAATAATGTTATACGAAGAAGCAGGGTTTGAGGCGATAGCATTGTTTAGTTGCGAAAGAAAATCATTTTTGTTACTCATTTTGGCCGCGTCTATAACAATATAGCTTGAGCTGTATGAGGTACTGGCGATAGGAGAATACTGACCTTGATCACCCGAACGCACCTTGCCATCGTTTGTTCCCAAAAACAAAATATTTGCCACCGCCTTATAGGGCGCTTGTTGCGCGAACGCTGTCTCAATTAAAAACCTAGATTGTGATAATAAAAAAACAACGGATATGCCAAATGTTAAAAAAAAGGTTGCCAACTTCGTTATTATTTTTTTGCTTGTTTCTTTTTTCATTTTATTATATTCCCACCAGTAACGTTACGAGACTGCTAACAACGCGTAAAAAACGAGCATACAGCGATGATTGTTCAGAAGCTGTTTCTGTTGCCCCCGCGATTTTTATAGGCAGGTTGGTCTTTTCAAAAAAACAGCCGTGATCCCCGCTTTCTCGTACCATATATGGTTTGTTTTCCAGATCAAAGGCGGCACCGCCAATTCGATACATGAACGGTTGGAAAAGCGGGCCGTCTTCCGTGGTTCGGTATTCATGTAGTGGATTTGTTAGGGATGTCTCCACCTGCCACGCTGGTAATGGTTCATTTTCTCCGCCACTGGTCCAGCGAATATCTACATCAGGCGTTGTAATCGCTTCTCGCATTATTTGGTAATTGGAAATCTCGTTTACCGCGTTTGGTGATCGCAAATATCCTAATCCGGCTTGTTTTAATTTGCCGTTTAGTTCAGAGCTTAGGGTGTCATCTTGGCCCGGAGTTACGTGTATACAATAGCCACCCAATACGACATTTTGTTGCTCACTGTCCAGTTCGTCCGCTTGAACGGCTCGTACTGTTACGAGAATGAACGAAGATAGAAAAAGGATAGAGTAAAACGCGCGTTTCACTGGCCAATGTTGGTCACGGGCATAAACTGACCTTGTAGCATCTGGGCGATTAATTTGCTGATACTCAAAGTTATTGCTTCAAGCAAATTTTTTGGAATACCACTGGCGATTGCACTACGCATCAGTTCCGCGGCGTTGTTCATAATGGAATCTTCATTACGATTTAGATCGCACGCCCCTTCGTAGGCGACTGTGATGCCATTTTCTTGTTCCGCGATACAGGCGTTACCATAGGTGTTGCCATCTTCGCCACAAACTTCGGCGATTGTCGCTGGGCAATAAAATGGTTGCGCGCTTGGAGAACTTTTGGGTTGTTGGTTACCGCCTCCACCCTGACCGCCCATACCCTTTAGGGCCTCCAAAAGCTTCATCATATCGTCCATGGAACCACCACCGCCTCCTCCACCACCGCCATTATTTCCACTGCTCGGCCAACCTTCTGAACCGCCGGGAGGTGTGGTTGATGGAAAACCACCAAGTCTTTGCATTTCTTCTGGTGAAGGGTCACGGAATTCACATGCCTTGGTAATGGTTGTGTCCTGTTTTGGTGTTGCCGCGACCTGTGATGAATTCAGTATAATGGGCGAAACAGCTGTACTGTAGGTTAGAGCATCTTTTGGGTATGGTCCCGGCCTCATTACTTTTGTACCGCCTTGTTTGAAACCAGCTTTTGTTTTGTCTTGACTGTATAAACCAACGTATTCTGTTGCCTGTGCCTCGTTTGGTCTGATGGATTGTTTTTTAGGTTCTTGAGACACACCCGAAACAATATTCTTCGGAACACTGATTTTTAGTGCAATCTCCTCATTGCTAAGTGATGCGTCATTGCCTGCAGTTTCCATTTTTACGCTTGCATATCGTTGGGCGTATCCATTGGCAACATCCATTGCAGCTTTGTCTAAATAACCTAACCCGTAATTACTTTCAGCGGAATCTATTGAAGGAACATTAATATCTACTTTTCCATAACTGGAGGGATCTTCATCGCCACCTTTTCTTTGTCCGCCCGTGCGTAGCTTAAAATTTATTTCACTTTCTTCCTTAGATGCCGGAAGACCATAGGCATCATATTTTCTTCTTCCTAAGGTAGAATTTGGAAAGTCACCTGGATCCTTGTACTTGTAAACCCCATGCTCCCCCCAGACATTTTTGTTCCCATAATCTTTGGATTGCCCGGGTGTAATAAGTACGCAAAATTCGTCCGGAATTTTTTGTTGTTGGTCTTTTTTTGCCAGCTCATTTTGTAGCCATTTATCTGATGCAGTTTTTCCGCTGGCGACAACTTTTCCACCTGGACCTGAAATATTTCCTTCTTCACCTCTCGCATTGGATTTTATTGTCAGACCTAATTTATTTGCTGCCGCTACGGCCGTAGGATTAGGTGCATAACCACAACTATTTGCACAGTAACTGTATGTATAGTCGCTATACTTCAATGGTTGTGTAGCAACTACTGGATTGTTTACTGGTGTTTTTGGGGGATCGGCGGCAAAAATTTTACTGTTGCCAAACATCAAACTCAAAACAAGCGCTGTGGCGACAAAATAATGTTTTTTCATTGCCGTAAGAGGTTACTCCACCGTTACCGTCGCCTTGCAGGAGAGCACTTCGCCCACTTTTTGGCAAATTTCATAGATACCTTTTGTCGCAAAGTTGAAGATTTCCATCTTGCTGGTGGTGATATCTTTTTCTGTTCCTGTTGTTTGGTCTTTTATACGGATTAAAAGTTTCGAGGTGTCAGTTGTCGCATTAAGAATGTTTACGCAACTTTTTTCCTTGATGGTTACAGTTGCCGGAGCGATTGTGAAAGAAGTGCCACTGCCGGCGAGAAACACGGTTTTATCACACAAAGTAGAAGTTGTGGAAGGAGATGCTGAAGCAGAAGGGTCGCCACTATTTTGTGGTCCGCTGTTGCTCGGCCCTACCGTTCCGGCATTCTGCGGTGGTTGCTCTTCTCCTCCACCCTGTTGCCCACCGCCCATTTGCATCAACGATGAAATCATTTGGAAAATCATGGTCATGATCATCAAGGGCATCATCAATTCACTTTGTGCTTGCGCGGTTTTTGGTTGCAAAAACACAACCGACATTGGTGCAAGGACAAAATTAATAACAACCGCCAACAATAGAATGGCAGCGTATTTGCTGGTTCGTGATTTATATAGTCTGTCTAATATTTGTGGCATGTTATTTTTGTTAGAACTGTTAGTGAATTAATTATAGTTGAGTGATTGTTTATGCGCAACATTATTTTTTTAGCGAACACCTCGGAGGTGGAGAAAACTTGCACTTCCTCCGAGGTGGGCGTTGGTTAGTGTCGACGTTAACCTTGCGTCCACTCCCGAAGAAGTGCCTCGGCACCACTTCGGGAGTGAAAACGACACTATGTTTTTTCTAAGGAACATTATTTATCGGAATACCATTTTTAATGAGTTTTGCGACTGATTCCGAGATTGAAGTTATGACAGATTGGAGTTGTGGCTCTGGGATCGCCAGGGATAACGCGTCTCTAATAATTTTTGAAATATCTGTCATAAAATTTGAATTGGTATCTGGTTTAGCTGTTTCACTGTCTGTTGGTTTGTCTGTGTTACTTTTTCCAGAACCGCTTCCTTGTTGTCCCCCTCCGCTCTTAGCCATGTCGGTGATGCTTTTTGCAAGACTTGTCAAAGCTTCCATCATTCCACCACTTCCTCCTCCTCCGCCTCCACCTACACTTTCAGGCGCTCCACCACCAAGACCGGACAGGGAACCGTTTGATGGTGCGCCAAAACCCATGCCTTTGAGTTCTTCGGGGGTTGGTTTTCTAATGGAACAATTTTCGTCAACCATGCCTTTTGTCGGTTTTGATCCTTCAAATACTTTTGCGACACCGGTGTCTTCTCCCATAATCATCTGTTTTGTCGGAAAAACACCGGGAGAAATCGTCAGCTTACCGCCCTCGGGGGTATAGGCGACATCAAAAAGACTTCCACTTTTTTCATTTCCCTTGTTTATTGCCTCTGCGTGTTGTTTGGCGCCGGGGTCATGGATTATCAGGTTTGGATTTGTTGATTGAAGCTTAAGCGCCTCTTCGTTTGATATGTGTTGTCCATTTTCTCCATTCAGATGATTTTTCGCGGAATTCAGTAACTTCGCCTTGTCGGAATTCATTGTAACGGTTGGACCGCGTGAACCGTCTTGAATAGCGCCTCCTTTAGTAGAATTTTCACGTTGTTTGAAGTTCAGTTCGGATTCTTTCATAGTTGGCTCATTAAACTCATAATCGGTTTTTAGAGTGTCGTTTATCGCACTTGCGAGTCTTTTTGGGATGGGTTTGTCTACCTCCCAAAGTTTGATTACTCCCTCTGCGCGTGTTAAGACCTCTCTTCTTTTAGCTTCAGTAATACCTAAAACGGCCTTGACCTCGGAGAAGGTCATCCGCGGATCATTTAGCGCCGCCACAGCCTCTTCGCCATACATATTACCGATATCCATTGACATACCGATTGCCGGATAACCGCAAAACTTTGTGTTTTTGGGGTTAGACGCGCTTTGTGATGCGGGTACAACCGGTTTTTGTAAGGGCGGTTCGTTTGCTGGTTGGGTTGCCGGCTTTGCATTTGCTTCCACAACTTCACCAAGAGTTTTGCTGTTTGCAATTGCCTTTTCCGCGCTCTCCCATACTTTTTCCGGACTTGAGCCAGAAAAAGGTACAGCTAATTTATCTGCAGAAGGACCGACAAACAGAGGTGTTGTTCCGCTAATATCGCCGTTGTATATGCCTGCTTGCCCGGGCGACCCCATTATAATTGGTGGTACTGTTTCTAAAGTGGGTCCAATAAGTCTGTTGATATTTGGGTAATTTGCATAACTTCTTCCTGATGGGATGTTTGGCAAAACAATCGTGTATTGCGGTGGATCAGCGGCCAATACACTCGTAAAAGAAAACAACAAAACAAAAATTGAAAGTACAACAGTAAGCGCGTTTGGAGCACATAGAATATTTTTTTTCAATTTTCCAAATATTTTGTTCACTATTTTTGTGTGGTGCGATAGACTTGTTTGCCAAACTAAATTGTTTTTTGTATTACTTGACTAAGAAAACCGAGTTTTTTGTTTTTCTGTTGTATTAGTACTATTAACTACTTTAGTATAGCAAAAAAAATGGTGATTGTACAGAGTAAAAAAAGTAGTAGGCTCACGGGTCGAGGAATTTTGTTTGTATCAGCAAATTTTGCCGTCGTGTTGTGTTCTTCGTGATTAAGGTCCGACCTTTGCAAAGGTCGGACCTTAATGCGT
>CAIZMI010000045.1 GCA_903934015.1 uncultured bacterium | reverse complement strand
GTTAACGAACTTCTTAAATTTTTCAAACTGGCTTCTAATACTTTGTTGTGTGTTGGCATGATCATTATGTTAGCGATTAATTATTAATGCGCTAGACACAATTTAGTGTACGGTCCCCGATTACTACGACGGGCTCCTGCTCACTGGCAGGAGCGACAACTACAATGAACCTAAGTGGATCGTGGACCGTAAATAATTTTGATTATTATTATCCCGTTATTGCGTATGATCCGTTTCTTCTCCAGAAAAATAGCGCCATAATCAATGTGCCAAATGAAATGATAACGCCCGGCCACAATCCCGGAGTTTTGTACTGAAACGTCACCGTTTGTGGTCCAGGACCAACTCGCGTCGCCACTCTTCCAGCTACCTCCACTGCTTTTGCGCCATTGGCATACCAACCAGTTGCGTAATTGGTATTAATAATCAACAAGTCCGCTTCTTTCGCATCAACCGTCACTGCCACTTTGTTTGGGTTCCACGTAAGAAGTTTTGCACTACCCCGATTATTTTCCAGCTCGACATAGAGATGTTTTTCATCCTGAATTGTTTTTACGCGCGCATCCGGCCCCAAAACCGAAGGAAAGGCTGTCGACCCGTACCCAGCCAAAAAAGCGGCGTAGGAGCGTGAATATGGAACGTCATTGCCATTTTTATCCACAGAAGTGGCGACGTATTTATCTGCAGTAAATTCAAGTGGGTAAGCAGCTTTCATTGTGAGACTAAACGGTTGTAAAACAAAAGCCTGAGAGGAAAGTTGGAAGGAAAAAATCATCAGGTCAATTGCAACACATCCAATGATTAATATCGTCACAAAATTTCCAAACTTAATTTTTGTTTTAATAAAATCCACACCAAATCCCGCCAACAAAACCAACGGAATTACGGCAAACAAAATAAAGCGGGACACATTAGAACGCGGCATATACGGAAAAACGTCAAAAAACGATTTAACCAACGGCCCACTGGAAGAAAGAAGGGTTGCCACAATTGTCGCCAAAAATAACAATCTGATAATTTTGTTTTTTCTTATTCCCATTAAACCAATAGTCGACATTAGCAATACAAAATATCCAAGATAGGCCCCGTATTCATGCCAACCACCCCCTTGACCATAGATAGCTTGAACCCCATGCGGAATCCGCTCTAAGAATATTTGTTTTAACCAAGGTAAGATATTTACCGAACTCGCATACATGGTATCCGGATATTGCTTGAGCCACAAAAATACGGGAATCAATTTAAGAGCTGAAAGCCCAAGTGCCCACAAACCCGCCTGAATAGTTAGCCAAAGCGTCCTGACTCTTTTTTTTGTAAACAAACCCAAACCGACAAAAGCAATTGCCGTATACATCAGAAGATAAATACCGCCACCATAAAAAGTTAGAGCGAGAAAAATACCACAAACAATTGGTTTTCTTTTTCCATGTAACATTTCTAGCCACGCCCAAAATATCCATGGAATCCACATCGCCATATAAATATTCGTGTGCCCTTCTACAATTTCCAAAAGATTAACACTGCCAAACATAAAAGCTATCGCCGTAAGAGTACTAGCCTCGATAGACAATTTTAAGCTTCGCGACAACGCCAGCATGCCCAATCCACCGCCTAACACCGAAAACATTACAGCCAATCGCATACCAATCGGAATTCCGAATAATAATTCAGGAATAAAAAGTGGGGAGAATACCGGAAATTCCGGGTCAGCCAAACCCGCCGTGCCTCCCGCCGTATACGGTTCCCAAAAAGGAAAAACATGATTAACAAGAATCGCTTGACGATACGCGCTATGCGTCGACATGTAATAATCCCAATCGGAAATACCAAATTTATCCATCTTCCAAAACCCGGCAAGCGCCATTGGGGTCACAACTACCAACAGACAAATCACGGTAATGGTTTTCCACTTATCGGACATAAATTGAATGGCCGTCAGTCCAATCAGAAACAGTACTCCGGCCCCGATTCCCCAGGCGCTCCTAAAACCAATGGCTTGAGGCACGGACAACGAAAAGGCAATTAACCGACGCCCAGCCGAAAGATCGCGTGCCCAAAAAGAAATATCATCACGACCGTCATTTTTTAGAACCAGATTGTATTTTTCGTCCTTATTAAGCCTAAATCGAGCCAGCGAAAAATTTGCATCGGTTCGTGCGTCGGAATAGGCGTAACCGGCTTGGCCGTTTTTTGCAACAACATGACCGTCTTTATCTGTAATTTCAAACTTTAGTCCTCCAACGCCCCTGATTTTATCAAAATAAAATTTAATCCCCTTAACCAACTCCCCGTTACCTGTAAATTCCTGACGTAATTCACCGGTCGGTTTTAAAACCGTCTTAACCGACCCGTCCTTCACGCGCACGACAAATTTTTCCTGCGCGTTTAAGGGAGCAAATTTGACCACAAAGAGACTGGAAAAGGCAATAATTGCCACCCCAGACAACAATATAATTTTCTCTAAACTACACTTTTGGAACATTTTAATACAATCACCATAACTTGAACCAAGCATGTTGTATAGACGGAAACTATGTACTTATTTCCCCGGTTATCGCTTCCTTAAAACCCATGACCTTGCAACAACAAAACAACAAACAATAATACTCGTTAGCGACACCCAAAATCCCACAATAAAAGAAAGTGGCAAATACTTGAACGTAATCATGGTGTCTCCGGCTTTGACACGTGTCGCCACTAATCCTTTTTTTTGCGCCACCTCTCTGGCTGGAACAGTACTCCAACCCGGATAAAAATTTTGATTCAAAACAAGCCAGCCGTCTTGCTGGAGATTTTCAATTTTGACAATAATCTTTGTTGGCGAAAGATAAGTTATTTCGGCTTTTTTATCTGTCCCGAGAATATATGCTTCACCCCAATACGGCTTCTCTGCGCTGGTCGTTCCATTTCCTGAGGCCATCATTGGTCGGTTTACAGCCATATTAGGAACACATAAATCCATTGTCCCTTGGTTTGCCAAATAACTTAGATATCCCGCCTTATAATAACCGGCATCTTCGTCGGCATAGCCAGCATTCAAACGAACAAATTTTTCACTCCGTTCCAGTTTTGGCCAATCTAAATTAAATAAATTATTAAAATTTGGAGCACCAACCGACAATAAATCCACAACAACAAACAACACAACCAACCCCACAGCAATATTTCTCAATATGTTATTCTTAATAAACTTTTCAGAAATTACCGACAAACCATATGCCGCGAGAAGCCCCAACGGCAAAAATAAAATACTGCGTAGACGTTGCGGATTTCGTACAATTTCCCTAAGGACCGGTATCTGTTGAATCAACGTCCATGGGAAAAAACCAAACATCATTGCGAGAATGATGATACCAACCAGCAACCAAATTATCGCAATTTTCTTTCTCCAGATAAAAGGCAAACTACAAATTAATAGCAACGCCGGCACCAAACCAACATAACTGCCAAATTCCGACCAACGATAATTTTCTCCCGTTAACGCGAAATTCCAAGCAAATGAAGCATCCTGGTGGCGATCGAGAAACATTTTTGGAATCCAACCAAGAGGCGCAATAAACGACGGCACTCGGTTAAACGCGTCAAAAATAACCACTAATTCCGTCGTTGGCAACAACTTCATAGTGGACAGCAATGAAGCCGCACAAAAAACAGCAAACAACAGCAATAGCGGCCGTAAGGATCGAAAAACAACAGAATATCCAATAGCAAGGAGAGTTACCAAAATGGCCGTAAATACCGGCATATGAGGACCTCCCCCAAAAAATATCCACATAAGCATTCCCGCAGTGGGAATTATATAAATGTTTCTTTCCAAACTTCGCAAATAGAAGTAAATAAAGAATGGAATCAACCCAACCGGAATCCATGCAAAAACACCAGTGGAAAATGCTAGCATCTGAAAACCGGAAAAAGAATAAATTGCACCGGCTAAAATAGCTGACCCAATATTTACTCCAAAGAATCTACGCGCCAATAGATATGTACCAATAAACCCAATAGCAAGAGTTAACGTAACCGACAAACGCAACCCTAAATTTTCACCAAATACAAAGGATAGAAAAAAATACGGATCAGTGTGTGCTGACTCAATATTGGCCAACAACGGCACACCACCGCAAGTGTACGGATCCCACTGCGCAATCATTCCTTCTTTTAATAGCGACTCACGCCCTAGTGCGCGGAAAAGCAAATTTCGCTGAACATCCCCCATCGTATCCATCTTGTTAATGTTCAAGTAAAAAGGAAATGTACAAATTAGAGCCAATATCAAACCGAGAATGAGTGCAATAATTTTTTCTCGCCACACCACAGACCGGCCATCAAATAATATTGTTCTTTGCAATTCACGTTTTATCCAATTTCGTAATGGCTTGATAGTCATAAAAATCAACACCGCAAATACACACCCTATAAATAGATATGTTTTTATACTATGCGCCATAACACTATATAAAACAGCCAATGAAGGCTCTCTTATTATTTTAAACCCAAGATGCCCCACCAGTTTATGCCTTGCGGAGTCATTTCCAAAAATTCCAAAAAGTTCAACCCCCGGCAATGAGTTAATCTCCGGTTCATGAAAAACTGTCAGCTCCTTTCCGTATGCTACCCCAAGCGTAGATAACGAAACATTATACTTATTTCCCTTAAACAGCCTAATCGGAAACTCGATTTTTGTGTAATCATCATTACGCAACTTTCCAACCAGAAGCGAACTTCTCGCCAAGCGTTTTCCATCCGTGTCGTTTACGCTTATCATTACGGATGCTGCCGGGTCTGCACCCCTTAGATTGTATATTCCAATTTCCAGGCCTGTCGCTTCGTTTTCAGTCGCAAAGAACTCCTGTATTAATTCTCTGCCGTCACCCAAATTGATCCCTTTGTTTGGCTCAGTCGGAATTCTAGCAATCCCCACGGTCATGACCGGTTTATTAATAAGCGATTCACGTGTTTGCATTATCAAAATTGCGCCAAGCAACAGGACGGTCGACACGACTATTACCCAAAACCAGTGGCTATTTTCTCTAAGCCGATATTGCCAATTTAACAACATATCGATAATACTAACACTAAACCATATTAATGCTCAGCCTTCCAAATCCAGCTCAAACAATATTTTATAACATAAAGAAATACTCACTAAAAGCTACGCTTTGGCTTAGCAGAGAAAAATTTAGTGTCCTTCTTTTTATCATGTTTGCCATTGCAAACATTATATATTTAGATCGTGTTCCCGGCTTACTGGGTGACGAAGGCCTTGAAGGAATAAACGTTTTCGAGATTCAGCGTAGCGGCAAACTACCGTTACGTGGGGCAGCCACCAGCTACATCGGCCCTTTTGCCGAATACCTTCGCATTCCATCCATTCATTTTTTTGGTTTCAGCACACTTGGTTTGCGGTTGCCCACCTTCCTTGCATCACTTGTACTTTTCTGGACGCTCTGGTTGCTACTAAAAAGGATCTTCCAAAACTACTATCTTTTTGCCCTCACGGCGTGTATTTTTTCTCCGATTTTTTTGGGTTATCAGCGCTTGGGTTGGGCAATTTCACTGCTCCCTTTATTTTTATTTCTTACTCTATATTTAATCTCCGCGCAGGACGAAAATTCCAAACAAGATTTATTTGCGCCAAAAGTGCTTAGTGGATTTGTGGCCGGCATAGGCGCATCCATACATGTAATTTTTCTTGCACTACTCCCCTTCATCGTTTCGGCGATATTAATAAAGACACGTTTAAAATTTAAAATTCTGTTAACCTGGTGGGTGTTTATTCTCGGCTTCATGGCCAGTTTTATCATGCAATTTACCTTTATTTCCTTATTCCGTGACGACCAAGATCGTCTACAACGCACCTTACCATCGTTTTTTCAAAGACTATCTGCCTTGCCAGATGTATTTCAACACTTTTTTACGGGCTCATCGTTTGTGGCCGTCTTCACGGGTAAAGAATTCTCAAGTCAAATAATGTGGGGAATCCTTTTGGTCATGTGTATATTGATCGCAATCTCCTTCATCAGAGGAAACAGACTGATGGTCGGCGTCACCTTATTAGCGCTTTTTATTCATTTAATACTATTAAATTACATTATTGGAAGAATAACGTTGCGCTATTTCGAACCAGCCGTTCTTATTTTTTGGCTTTTAGCCGGAACGGGTATAGACGCAATTGCAAGAAGTCTTCATGTGTCTAAAAAAATTTATTTGATTTCTGTTCTTGTCTTCACGATATTTCTGCTTTTTATAAGTACCAGATTAATAATGATCCCGTTCCTCCATTCCGGCGGTGGTGCAAACATCTTTGCTTACGGAGAAGGCATTAGCGTAAGCGAGGCGTTATCATCAACAGATGATTTGGTGTCTTGTCTAAAAAACAAAGGTTTTATTTGGTCCGACAGCGGAGACACAATAAACATGTTGCAGTATTTTGGACGCAGCAACCCCTACTTGCGCTTGGCAAATAAAAAACAGCGAGGCCAAGTTTTTGTCGAGTACCGCATAAACAATTCTCGAAAAGAAAACGAACTATGTCCTTCTGTAAAAAACTACATCGTTACAAAACGACTTGAACCTCTGCCCGACTGACAAAAACTATGCAGGTTTTCTCGCAAATTACGGGACAAAAACAACAATCTTGAAAATACCCGTTCTCAAAATCTTGCGGGTAAACTCAATCGTCGCTTTTATATTGTTGAGCGGAGTCATCATCGGGCTTGCAATTTTGTGGCAACCTCGCTACCCAAACTGGGGCGAATATCACAATTACAGTAAAAATCAGACCCCCTTGCCACTTTCTCATAAGATTGGTTATCGGCAAATAATTCAAGCGGAAGATAGACAAATCTCCGGCGTTTTATTATCGCTTGAATCCCCCACTCCAACAACAGGTGAAATAAATGTGGAAATTATCACGGCAAAAAAAATATTGGGTCGCGGAACAGCAAAATTTTCTTCCGCAACATCGCGAGGTGATTTGTTTGTACCTATTCCGCCAACAAAAGTAGATGTCGGCTCAAGTGTTGAATTAAAAATCACCACAGTCAATACCAATGAAAAAACTTTTTTAAGATATGAAATCGATTCATATAAATACAAAAAAGGAAAATTAACGCGCCTGTTCCCCCTTTTGGGAACAGAAAAAGAAATTAAGGGGACAATCTCTTTTAGAATCCAATACCAACAACGGGCAATTGCTTCTGTTAATTTGCATATCATCCCTCTAACAATAATCACATTATTGCTTGCGGTATTACAATTATTTTTTTGGCGCAATAACACAACCACACAAAAACAACCTTACATTGAAAATTGGAACAAACAAGACCGGCACTTCCTACTGATCATTTTGATTGTTGTTGGTGGTGTCTTTGGTTCTTTTTGGGTTGCCTCCCACAATAAGGTCCTTGAAGCCGGAGATACATCAAAAGATATTTTATATATCGAATCTGCCAGACTCGCCTTATTAAACTTTCGAATTCCATATTGGCACCATTTCACTTGTGGCGGCCAACCACTCCTCGGCAATATCGAATCCAACACGGAAAGTATCGCCATTCCAATATCATTAGTCTTTGGTTCACAATCGGCCCTAAGGATTGCTCTTTGGTTGGAGGTGCTATTTATGGGAGTAGGTTTTTATATTCTCGGTCGCTTATTGGGACTCAATTCGCTTGGTTCACTATATGCGGGACTATTGTTACCCCTCAGCAGCTTTGTCTCCAACCGCATCTTCTTGGGACACACAATGTTCATCGGCGGGATGGCGCTCGCCCCCTGGGTTCTCATTGGCTTTTGGATGGGACAAAAAACTTTACGTATGGGAATTATTTCCAGCCTTACCCTATCAGCAATGCTCGGTCTGGGTGATACTCACATATTATTTTATACCCTGATACTCCTTTTTGTTTGGTCAATAATTTGGTCCATACAAAATCGCTCCTTGCGCCCCGTTTTGTTACTCTCCTTAATAATCTCTCTATTTATACTATTGAGTTTCGGAAAACTTTTACCTTCTCTCGAGGCTCCACAACATTTTCGTGGCACAGATCTACCTAAGCTCGTTGTTCCACTAATATCGCGAGGAATGTTATCCAACGTTTTTTTTGGCCGAAGCTATCCCGTTGCTTTCATTCAACCCTTGCACGGGGCAATGGAAGGCTGGGACAACATTGGTATGTATACAGGGTTTTTGGTTGTTGCAATCGGAATAATAGGACTAATAGTTTGTCCGCGAAAAATTAGGTGGCTTTTGATTACTCCCCTGGCTATCTTTCTCATTATCGGCGAGGGCTCATTTTACGAAAGCTATTTGCGAAACATCCCCTTGGTTGGTTCAATCTTGCGCCTACCCTCACGACTTTTTATTGTTGCAATTTGGATGATCGTCATCAGTGGTGGTTTTATGATTTCAAAACTTTTCAACAACAAAAATCGTGCCATAAAAATCATAGCAATTACGCTCGTATTTATTGCCGTTTTGGATCTTGGTATATATTCATGGAATAAGATTTTTAGCATTGAGAGAATTCCGATGCAAAAAGTCATCGAACAACAAAAACCTATTTATATGGCAACCCAAGGCCAAGTCTCACCCGGAATGTGCTCTGATTTCAATTCCCCACCGTTATTTACTCAAAAAATATTTGGTAGCGTAAATATAAGCGCAATAGACAGTAAAGGAAATAAAATATCCACATCACTTTCGCCAAATGAAATCCGCGTCACGGCTCCACACACCGACATCATCACTGTTTTTACGGCCGACTCACCATTGGCGCAAATTGAAAATGGAATAGTATTACCGGAAGTAGGCACCAAGGAAGGTACAATAACCATCGCCGTCACAAATCAAGACAAGGATGTTGTTGTTAAATATCAAAACAAAACCGCACATGGCGCCATATTGATTTCTTTTTGTGCTTGGGCAGGAAGTCTATTTTTCCTCTTTAAGCGCAAAAGCATATGATCATTTAATCATCGGCGCAATCATAATCAATGTTTGGAGCACTCATTAATAAAATCCACAAAAATCTCGGACAAAGCGGACTTGTTGTCGTTCTGATAATTCTTATTTTTTTCACAGCGAAATGGACCCTAGAAGGGCCATATTTCAAAAACGATTCTGCACTAATTACCATTCCACTGGAAAATCTATATGGCAACATTCAACGTTCGGGGCAATCTCCGCTTTGGGCGCCGGAATTGGCTGGTGGCTACCCACTACTTGCTATCGGACAATTGGGTTATTGGTACCCACCCCACATGATACTGCGTCAGTTTTTTCCGGCAGTAATCACTCTAAATATTTCGCTTTTATTACACACTCTTCTAGCCGCCCTCGGAGTCTTATTTTTTCTCAAACATAATAAAGTTGGAAATACTGCGGCGACTGTCGCTTCCATTTTATTTTCGTTAAGCCCGGTTTTTGTCGCCAGATATGAAATGCTCAATTTGGTCCTACCATTTACCTGGCTACCATTAATTTTATTATTAATTCAACTTTGTGTAGAAAATCCAACAACAAAGAACATTATATTATTGATCGTCGCAAATATCATGTGCATTCTCGTGGGCCATCCGCAGATGACCTTTTATGTGCTTATCGCCGAATTACTTTTCATCGGCTGTCTTTTCTTCTGCACCCCAAAGAGATGGACAAAAATTATCTTAGCCGGAATCTGCATCTTGATCGCCATCGGACTTTCTGCCTTTTCTTTACTACCAATTATCGGCAATCTCCCAAACACAGATCGCGCAAATGGAAGCACTGATAACCCATACGAGTTTCAACTTACCCCCTCGTCTTTGGTCGGCATAATTATCGCCCACCCATTCGGACAAGACGAAACATATAAGGGCCCAAAAAATGAGTCCGAACTGGCATCTTACCTTGGTCCTTTTGCGTTCATTTTTTCAATTATTGGATTATTCACGGCACGTAAAAAATTTAGATTATTATATTTCACTTCCATTATTTTCATTCTTACGGGACTCGCGATTGGGCTGGGTGAGTTATCCCCTATTTACCGATGGTTAATTAATCACGGATGGAATTATTTTGGCAGCCCGGCACGATTATATTTTTTCACCCACATTGGACTGGTACTCCTATCGACTTTCGGTGTCGACTACTTACTTTTTAAATTTAACTCAAAAACAATCCCGCACTTTCGAATTATTTCGTTTACATTGATCGCCATGGCGACGATTCCGGCATTGTTAGTTAGTTATTCCTGGACCACAAATATACCGTGGAAAAATTCTTTTACGCCAAAAATCCTCCGGTTTATACCAAACAAATACTCTAATGTTCGCCTTGCATCCATTTCCAACATAAACCAAATTGATCCCTCTTTAAATAATGATTTTGGGTTAAAAATATGGAAGCCGATATCTTCAACCTCTGTTTTTCGCCAGACTTTTCAATCTCCATATTCACAATTTAGAGGTATTGCGATAAAACTTTCCGTCCCGCGTTCCGGGTATGGAAAATTATCCCTAAAAATATTTTCTGAAGACGGACAAATTCTACGCAATAGTTCCATTTTCGCCACAAACTTTATTGCGGATGACTGGAATAACTTCAATTTTGAACCGGTGATTAATTCAGAAAGTAGGAAATATTATTTTGAGATCACCTCCGATATGCCTAACGACCAAGCACCCCTTTTGTATATTCACAACAACCCTGATGAACAATATGATCCCAACGGAGAACTTTCTGCTTGCGCTAATGACAAATGTGTCCCCGTCACTCCGAAAAAAATTGCTGATATCGACTATAAAATTATCCCCGAAAAAGACCCTAAAGCAATCGGTTTTGAAACACTATCCGGGCACGTGCCGGCTGGCAATAAACTTGGTTCCACTTTTTGGATCGGTGCATTACCAATACTAAACGTTTCGACTTTTCTATCGCCCATCGAAACAGAATCAATTGAAACCAATAACCTTTGGCGCCTGAACCGTTTTGCCTCTAACTATTTATTGGGTATTTTTCCACAGCAGCGTTTTCTGAATAATAAATCCTTTTCATTAATAAATTCCGCCCCATTTAATGACCAGTTTATTCGCTTGTACAAAAATAATGAGGCTTTTCCGCGTATGAATTTTGTACAAAATGCAATTTCTACCCAAAGCAAGGATGAACAATCATATCGATTAAAAAATCTTTCTCAACAGAATCAGAACACGGTTATCGCCGACATTGAAAATGATCTTTCTTTTGACACCGGTGATGCAAAAGCGAATTTTATCAAAGACGCACGGACAGAGATAGAAATTAAAACCGAAAACAGCTCTGAGGGTTTTCTTGTATTGCGTGATGTTTATCTAAAGGGTTGGCAAGCGACAATTGACGGAAAACCAACAAAAATTTATCGCACGGATAGCATTTTCCGCGGTGTACTCGTGCCGGCGAGAAATCATACAGTATTATTTGAATATAAACCGGACTGGATAAAAACGGCGATTGTGATTGAAGTTGTTTCAATTGTGGTATTTTTTGGTCTACTGTTCTTTGCTCATAACCAAAACAGACGACTCAAAAACATAAACAATACTCCATAATTTTATTCATCAGTGACCGACCCTGCGCGCCAGGGACGGTCCCTGATGAACTTCAAACCGGGATCGATTGCCGATATTTCGATAGACTTTGAGGCTGTTTTGGGCTATTCTGGACAACAGTTACTCATGGATTCACTCACATCGGAAATATCCATAAAACCACCTCCTTTTTTTAAGGCTGCGCGTGCTGGAAGCGCTATTGGGGTTTCCACGATTGCCGCTTTAATTTCCGGATTTTTATTACAACTCGCAATCGCCTATAAGTTTGGTGCCTCTGGGAGCACGGATGCTTATTTCATGGCGCAGGGCACATCAGAACTGCTCGCGAAGATCCTTTTAGGCGGATCAATCACCTCCGTCTTCTTACCGATTTTCGTTGAATATCTCACCGGTGGTCAACAAGATCGGGCCTGGAAACTGGCGAATAATTTATTTAACGTCTCCGCGATTATTTTTACGATCGCCTTAGTTATTTTAGAATTATTTATAAACCCCATTGTTTCTTTTATTGCTCCCGGTTTTTCTGCCGAAACACACCACGTAACGGTAGAAATTTTACGCGTCATGTTGCCCGCCTTCTTTTTTACCATGCTACTGGACTTAGGCGCCTCAATGCTCAATTCGTTACGTATCTTTGGACTTCCGGCCGCGGCACGCCTGATTTCACCGCTTCTTTCTTTTTTCTTGGTTGTCTTTTTGTCCGATCGCTACGGTATTATCGTTCTTGCTTTTGGCGCACTAATCGGCGGTTTATTGCAACTAACATTAATTTTGTGGGCACTCTACCGCGAAGGTGTTCCATATCGTCCAACACTTTCTTTTACCGACCCAGACCTCATTCGTGTCTTGGTGTTAGTTTCCCCGTTCATTTTAAGCATTCTAGCGGCCCAGGGCGCGGGAATTATTTACCGAATTTTAGTTTCCCATTTTCCTGAAGGCTCCCTATCTGCCTTAAAATTTGGTGACAAAATCGCTCAGATGACTAACAGTCTTTTTCTTGCCAATATTGTCGTTGTTTCCTTCCCCGCTTTTTCGCGCGCGGTTGCGACGGGGCTGGAAAGTGAAATTGTAAAAACAACAAAGCAAGCCTTTAGGCTTATGGTGTTTTTTGGCATCCCGCTTACGATCGGGATCGTTTTGCTTCGCACCAATGTTATTCGTCTACTCTATGAACGTGGCTCGTTTACCGCCATTGATACAGGAATGACGTCGGCCGTGTTGGGAATTTTACTTCTTGGACTTTTGGCTAATGGATTAAGTTCACTTTTGGGACATTTGGCATTGGCAATGAAAGTGACGCGTGTTTCAGTCATCGTTACCATTATTACGCAAATCCTGACGTCAGCTCTTTTTTACTTACTCGCCCCACAATTAGGCGTTAAGGGCCTCGCGCTTGGTTCCGCAATCTCACCGTTTATTCTTACCACTCTCTATGCAATTTGGCTCTCGAAACGTGTTCCTCGCCTTTGGACGATTTTTGCCGACATCAGCCTGTATAAAATATTAATTAGCGGTATTGCTCTTTTTGCGGGCACATATTTTGGTCGCCAAATTTTTGGTGGAATTACTCATGGAATTACAAACGATATCGTAACAATTATTGGCAGTACCGCTTTTGGTTTAACGGCCTATTTGTTTTCCGCGTACGCCTTACGCGTTCCCGAGTTCAGCATGATTAAGGAAATCATGTATTATGCTATCAAAAGAAAGAAATCATAATTCAACCATCAACGTATCACTAGGGCTTGGTAATAAATAAACACTTCATCTTATGTCCACTACATCCTCAACTACAACCACTTCTCAATCAAAAATCTTTCAACGTACGTACAGTACGTCTCAAGATTTTGTTCAATCAAAGCGGCCGTATTTGAGGCGTATTGAACAAAATTTGAAGTGTTTATTTATTACCAAGCCCTTATGAAATTTGCCTGCGTCGAATATACGACAAAAACTCATAAAGTTTGGATTCCTTCAGAAGAACACCCCAACTTTCTTTGCGATCCATTATCAGAAATTGACCCTACTTCTTTTGGTTCTTACACAACCGCTTTTAACGGACAACACATTCCCCTCACCGGTGCAATTTTAGGGCAACTCGACGGCAATGTTTTACAGGGTTTATACCAACGCTTGCGATGGCGACTTCTCGGCACATGGGGAAATTATTCTCTTGATTATTTTAAAAATTTTGACACGTTATTGGTTGTGTACGACTGGAAACGCGGTAGCGAGCTCGCGAAGTTTGTGAAACGCTTGCGCGTAAAATACCCAAAAATGATAATTGTTGGTGTTCCAACCCAACCTTTTGGTCAGTTGCGTGATCAGTGGCGCGCTGGCGAAGAACATCTTTCTTCATTAATAGAATTTTATGATTCATGTCATGCTGTTTTATCAATAGTTCGCGCAACTGTCCCCTACCAACAATCACTTACTAAAACACCGGTGGTATATATTCCTCAACCTTATCCCGCCGAATACGCCCAAAAATCTTGGCGAGAGCCGTCCGACAAGGAATCCGTAATTTTTATTGCCGGAGAAACTTCACGACCGGATATTCTGGCTGGTCATCTGGCAGCCAAGGAAATCCAAAAACAGTTTGCCAACAGTATCATTCATGTCACCGATACGCCAAATTCCCCACTGAATACTCAATTACTCCGCGACACCCTTCACGAACTGGTACCATTTCGCCCATGGCGACAATATCTCCCATACTTAGCCGGTGTAAAAATTGTGTTAAACATGGACACGTGGTGGACACGCGGTCGAGTACAAGCGGACTGTGCCGCTGTTGGAACAGCCTCGATTGGTGGTCCAAGCGACGCGCAAACCGAACTTTTTCCGGAACTTTTAGTTCGTGATGTAGAAGATTTTGAAACGGCTATTAAATTAGGCGTTCACTTACTGGGAGATAATTCTTTCTATACCGAGGTAACAGAACGCGCCAAACACCGCATTCTCTCTTACAATTTTGAGCATACCGTCCAACGTTTTACAAAACTTGTTGATTTAATTAAAAAAGATGAAGTACGAAACTTCCCTGAGTTCAATTGGGTAAATGATGTACTATTATAAAAATAACTATTCTACACCCGTGAATCAACCCAAAAAAATTCTCTTAAAACACGTCGGTAATATGGGCGACCATCTTTTTTTGGTTGGACCGGCTCTTGAGGTTTTATCACAACAATACCCACAAACTGAAATTACTCTCGTCACTGCTTGGGGCTACAAAGATCACAAGGGACATTGGGGTGAAAGAAACCAAGATGGATTTTGTATTTCTCTTATGCAAGAAAACCCGCATATTGATCATTTAGTCCATTGGCACGATAAAATATTATCCTTGGAAGGGGAAATTTGTCATGAAGGTGGCAAGTCTTATCCCACCTGGAATAAAAAACACTATGAATCGGTTAAAAAAGATTACGACCTTGTCGCGGAACTCGATTTTGGTCTAGGAATATTCGATAATCCGGTAGAAAAAGTTTTTGAACAATTGGGTCTAAAAAATATTGTCAATGGCAATTATCCATTTTACGGATCCGAAAATGATTGGAAAGTTGGTAAAAGTGTTGCCGAACAATTCCCTGGTCCACGGATCGTATTTTTGGAAAGTATTAATGGCCAAACAATGCGCGGCTGGGATCCAGAAAAAACTATACAATTAGAAAACAAAATTAAAACTGATTTAGGTATTACCCCGATTTGGTTCGGCGCAAAATATCCTAAGACATTTGATGGCCGAGGACTTACACTCCGTGAAAACATCGCTTTTGCCGGTTCCTGCGACATCGGCATTGGCGTTATGAGCGGTCCACTTCATTTTGCAGCGGCAGCTGGATTACAAACAATTTGTCTCTACGGAGGACAACCCTTACACCGCGCCGCGCCAAGTTTCTTTTTAAACCCCCATATTTCTGATCCAAAAAAATACCACATCACGATTGATGGTCCGACTTGTAATGTGCCGTGCTTTCTCAAGCGCGAAAAACCTTGCAAAAACCTATCTCCCACTGAAGCCAAATCAGCTAAGTTTCGCTCCTGGCAAGAACCGGGCAGACAATCGGATAAAAGTTGCGTTGCAACAATAGCGGTAGATCTGGTTTTTGCTGAATTAGTAAGTGCTTTGAAAACTAGAGGATTGATCTAATGATGACTGGTATTTAGTATGCGGTATGTTGTATGCTGTATCCACAAAACGACAAAATCACAAACAATACACCAATTAAAAATTATGAATGTACAATTTAATTCAAAAATTTCTTCATTTACACAACTAAAGGCGTGGCAAGAAAGCCATAAAATTGTTTTAATGACCTATGGATTAACCAAAAAATTTCCAAAAGATGAACTGTTTGGAATAATCAGTCAGATGCGACGATCTGCGATATCAATTTCATCAAATATCGCCGAAGGATTTAGTCGAAACACAAAAGGCGAAAAACAACAATTCTATGGCATTGCAAAAGGCTCCTTAACGGAACTACAAAATCAATTTATTGTTAGTAGAGATCTTAAATACATAACAACTAAAGAGTTTGATGATATTGCAAAGCAGACAGTTTTGGTTAGTAAGTTAATTTATGGACTCATCTATAGTTCAATGAATCGTTCGTAATCGCATACAACATACCGCATACTTAATACAGCATACTAAAAACCAATGAAAACAACTGTTGTTATCCCTACATATAACGAGAAGGAGAATATTGGAAATTTAATCGAAACAATTATTGGTCTTCAGGTTCCGGACCTATCGATCCTTGTTGTAGACGACTCTTCTCCTGACGGAACGGGGAAAATTGTTTCTGATTATTCCCAAAAATACCCACAAGTTTCATTGTTTACGCGCGCGAAGAAAGAAGGCCTCGGCCGTGCATACTTGGCTGGTTTTCAAGAAGCTATAAACCGTAACGCCGAAGCAATTATCCAAATGGATGCGGATTTTTCTCACGATCCGCATGATATTCTTCGCTTTGTTAATAAAATTCAGAAAGCTGATTTGGTCATCGGTTCGCGCTATATGCAGGGCGGAAAAGTATCCGACTGGGCGACAAATCGTCGTCTATTAAGCCAATGGGCGAATATTTATGCTCGTTTGGTAACGGGCGTACCGATTTCAGATCTAACCGGTGGCTTTAAATGTTGGAAAGCGGAACTACTAAAAAAGATAGACCTAAAAAGCGTCCGTGCAGATGGCTATGGTTTTCAGATCGAAATGAACTCCCGCGCCCATAAGCTCCATGCAAACATCGCCGAAATGCCAATTGTTTTTATCGACCGAAGGGTTGGTAAATCAAAAATTAGCAAGTCGATAGTCTGGGAAGCGTTGTGGCTGGTGTGGGCAATACGGTTTAGCAGGCATGCTTAGTATGCAGTATGCGGTATGTTGTATGCGGTATATTGCATGACGTCCCGCGCTTCGTTTTGATACAACATACAGCATACTAAATACAGCATACTTCGTGCTACGCCTTCACTTGCGCCGGTACCCAGCCCTTGAGTACCATCGCTTCCTGCACGCGTGCCAACGCAATCCGGTAGGCTGCTTCCCTGTTTGTTACATTTTCTTTTTCAGCAATATCGAAAACGTCACCCGCGGACTTGGCCATTTTTTGTTCGAGCCGGCTATTAACCTCTTCTTTGGTCCAATAGAGGTTTTGCAAATTTTGCACCCATTCATAATAACTGACGGTAACACCACCAGCATTGGCGAGAATATCCGGAATGACAACAATTCCGCGTTTTGCCAATATCGCATCCGCTTCCGGAGTGATCGGTCCATTGGCCATTTCGATAATAATTTTTGCTTGAATTTTTTCCGCGTTTTCGGCAGTAATTTGATTTTCCAGCGCGGCCGGCACTAAAATATCCACTGGCAATTCAAGCAATTCGGCATTAGTTAACGGTAAACATTCACTTGCTTTTTGTCCGGCTTCCGCTACACCAATTCGTGGATAACAAACGTTTTGCTCTAAATGACCGGCTTTTTTTTGCCCACCATAAAGCGCTTCAATATCATGCCCATCGGCATTAAACACACCACCTCGAGAATCCGAAACCGCCACCACGTGCATACCATTTTTATCGGCAAAACGAGCGAAATGAGAACCAACATTGCCAAAACCCTGCACCGCCACTTTCAAACCGTCCTTAGCGATATTTTTACGTCTGAGGTAGTTCAACAGAACCAATATCCCCCCATAACCGGTTGCTTCTTCCCTGCCCAAACTGCCTCCAACCGAAACTGGCTTGCCGGTAAAAGTCGCTTCAACGTGCGGGGCACCCTGATGCAAACGACTATACTCATCGGCGGCCCATGCCATAATCTGCCCATTTGTATTCACATCCGGAGCCGGAACATCAATGTTTGGTCCAATTGCTTCACCCAATGTCTGCACAAATGCCCGCGTAAGTCGTTGCAATTCTTTATCGGATAATTCCATGGGATTCAACGCCACGCCACCCTTAGCACCACCAAAAGGAATATCTACGACCGCAGTTTTCATTGTCATCAAAGCCGCAAGTGCTTGTACTTCTTGTTCATCAACATCGGGGTGGAAACGAATTCCACCTTTGTACGGCCCACGGGCATTTTGATGTTGAGCGCGATAACCATGAAAAATTCGCATCGAACCATTATCCATTTCGACCGGAATATAGGCATCGATTACGCGTTGCGGATAACTTAAAATTTCGATCACGTCTTTGCGTAAATTCATTTTACCGCCAACTTCTTTTAATGTTGTGCGAAACGATTCTAGGGGAGATATTTTTGTAGTCATGTTCTTAGTTATACGCTTTTTAATTTTTTCTGCCAGCTTAGATTTTCATAAAAAAAACCGACACACATGTGTCGGCAAGATAACTTCCTCTCAACTCTCCCTCGTTCAATCCATTTGGCGAAGGATGTCATCGCAGATTGTCTGGACAGGATCAGACGTTGGAAAAGGAAATGCCTTCGATAGGGCTGTGCAGTAGACCGAACGAGCACCGGTTCTTCCAAAACCGATCCCAATCGCAGACATCAACGACTCATTTCTTGTCGGTTGTATGACGGCATGCAGATCCGCAAAACACTTCATGTGTTTTTCGCGCAACAGCACGGCGCCACCCAATTCCTCATCCAACCACAGAACAGGCGCAATTCCAGGAAGATGTGGCGCAACCATCAGAACATCCGTGCTGAAAAACGATACAGCGACCCCGTTTCCGTGCGTCACCACCAGCATTTCCGGATAGGTCAAAAAATCAGGGGGTCGGCACTCCGGCATTATGCACCGGATATCGCCTTGTCCGATATCTCCAAACTCCGGACTATTGTCGATCACCCGAAATCCCGCCTGCATCAAAATACGCTGACCCCAAGCATAGCGCTGACCATTTCCTTCGACTGGCTGTGTGAGCTCCCGCCGATGACGATTCAATAAAAACACCGCGTTGTCTGGAACCTTAGTTCCCCTGTCGTCCTTGATTAACGTGGCAAGCTTAACGAACGCCTCTCCCCCCTCTTTTTCCGGCGACGGAGAGAAATACAGCACCGGCGCGTCACTGATGCCAAGTTTTTGCCGGGCCGTTCGCGCGAGTTCTTCAACGTTCACACCTCGCCAGCGGTTCATGACCATGGGGCCAACCACGACTTCGCGACATCCCACATGACCGTTTGCGGAGACTGGCGCGTAAAGTGCCTTCACTCGATCATGATCGCTCACAAAATCTGACCAAGAACCATTCCGACGCGCACTGACAGTATCCTCAACGACAAAAAGTGGCCTTTTCGAATAGCGCGCATAACCGTTACAGAATCCTGCAACGTTTGTCTCCATGCTGTAAGACAGGGGCGACATCGCGGAAACTACGGCATTGTAGCAGCTCAAAAAACCGGCTTCGGGGAAACGTTCGAAACAACGTACGTCGAGACTTCCCAATAGCCGATGAACAGAACTTTTGTTACGGTAGGAATCGGCGGCAGAATACCCTTTCTGCAAACAAACGGTAACTTCGTACCCGCGTCGTTTCAGTTCCACCCAAACCGGCCCCGGACCGTTCAAAACGTTGCCATCATGAACACCGACGCCAAGAAACCGAATTATACGTTGGTCACACATAATACCCCCTCTTCAGATGTGAAAGGTACTTGATTTAGTCCACAAAAAACCAATACAACGAATTTATACTATAATGTTTATTCATATAATGGTCAATTAAACGATGGTATTCCATATAATATTAATATCTAACCCCTTAGCATTCGGACCGTAAACTTCCAATCACCCCTATAACTCGCTGCGTCGCTTTTCCGTCGCAAAACTGCGCTATTTTTTGTTGTTTCTTTATTATTTCCTTTCTTCGTTTCCCCGCTACAGATGCCGAAACTTCTTCGACAACCATCTTCATCTCTTTGATATTTCTCACATACCACCCTGCACCAAATTCTACTTCGGGTGGTAGTTTCAATTTCTTCTCCGCCCACAAATCTTTTCTAAATGATTTTGTGCCAACATAAATCGTACCTGCGATGCCAAGCAAAATTGCATACCGATTTGTGGTACTGAATCCAGACAGCACAAAATCCGCTCCTGCCAAAAGTGATTCTGCATATGGGGCGATTTTTTTATCAATCTCTAGGAATTTTCCACCCGCCTGCATTATTTTTTCAATAACATCTTCTGTTCTTTTTTTATCTTTTTCAGTTGAACGTGAATGCTGTCGGAAAATTATTACATCTTGCGGTCGCAATATCGATTTAACCAAATCCAATATTTCACCGGTACCATTCACTCCACCCGCAACCAAATAAACCAAGCAGTCATCCGACAAATTTTCTCTAATCAGTTTACGTTGTTTATCCCAATCTTTTTTCAATTCCAATACACGATCAAATTGCGGACCACCGGTCACAAATACTTGCCTCGCTTTAATACCAGTACTTTCAATCAGCATCTTCTTTGCAAACTGATCAACCACGAAAACAGACACTCTTTCAAATACTTGAGGTTTTATTTTTATTAAAAAATGCACTGCACTTCCCCACATGTCTTCGATTACGCAAACAGGAACACTGTCTTTAAATTCATTTACAATTTTTAATGTCTCATCATTACCATCCTTAGACTGTGACGGGGCAACAACAACGACATCGTAGCACTCACATAGGGGCAATTCATGAATTGCCCCTACAGCGTCTGTGTCGCCAGTGTGTATTATAAATCTTGAATCTAAATCTAGAATCTTTTCCAAAAACGCACGCCGGCTTGGGCCGGAAAAAACCACAGATACATTCGCTCCCCTATCTGCCAATTGCTCCAAAACAACTACTGTTGCATGCCAACCGCCCAAATCACCGGCAACAACCATTACATTTTTGCCATCGATTTTATTGTCGACCTGATTTTCACCCCGACTTTTTATTCTAATCTTTCCCACAAGCCTGAAGAAACTCGACAAACTAAATTTGGCAAAATTAGATTTAGCCTGCAATTTATTGTCTTTTTTGTTCATTTTATCCATGCTATAAATATAACATGCCTACCATTGCAATTTCAGTCCCATCCGGATCCCACCACCGCGCCCTACTCCAACCAATGCGGGAGCTCTTGATTAACAAGTACACCTGGAACTACGTAATAATCACGCCCGGCGCGCCGTGGGCAGATGAGTTCTTCCCCCATTCAGAATATCCTCGCCACCGTTTTAGTTTTGAAGAAATTAAATCAGAAGCCTGGGACAAACCGGAAACGGAAGCAAACTTAGAAGTCATTTACAAAAAATATCAGCCGGATTTGGTTCTAACAACAACAACAGGCCGAGATGTTGTTGATCGACCAATTCTTCGCGTTGCCAAAAAACTTGGTTTAAAAACATGCACCTTTATTGAATCCTGGGACAATATTTGGAAAATGGCGCGACTTCGAAAAGAACAAGTTATTCCCGATAAAATTATTGTCTGGAACCAAATCATGAAAGATCATCTTCTACGTGAATTTCCAGAAGTCAACGAAGAACAAGTCGCCGTTACCGGCGCCCCGCGTTTTGACCTTTTTTCTCACACAAACAGAATTCCTTCACGCGAAGAACTATTTGAGTACCTAGGTTTAGACCCAAGCAAACGACTATTACACATTGCAACAGTTGAACTTTATGACATGTCCAACGTTGCGGAACAAATTGGTATCGCCAAACAAGACGGCAGTTTGCCCGAAGACTTACAGCTTTACGCATCAATGCACCCTGGAAGCGGAAAACCTTCCATGCATCAACATTGGGCCGATAAATATAATTACACCTTACGTTATTCGTTTGGTCGCCGCGACAATTCCCCACACAAAGATTTCAATTTCAATCCGACAATGCGTGAGATGTATATGCTTGTAGCTCTCTGGAAATACACAGATGTGATGGTGAATTTCTCTTCATCTGCCGCCGTGGAATCAATGCTCGGTGATCGACCAACAATTTGCGTATTATACGGAAAACCACTCGATTGGTGGAACTGGAGGAAATCGATGGTGGTAAAAGATTTTAAGGAACATTATCGCGACATTGTTTCCGGCGGTGGCGTGCGCGTCATCAAAAAACGTCCCGACTTAATTCCTGCCATCAATGATTATTTGGAGCACCCTGAAAAAGACCGTGACGGCCGTGTGCAAAGCTGCAAAAATATTATTTCCTTTTTGGACGGTTCATCTTGTCACAGGACAATGGAAGAAATTCAGAAATTGGTTTAAGGTTCAGTCGTCTTTGCGAGACACTTCAGTGCCGAAGCAATCTCAAGCGTCACTAATTTCGACTAGATTGCCGCGCCTCGCCCATTCTCACGAATGGTCGATGGCTCGCAAAGACGCGTCTACTTTTGCGCCTTCTTTTCCTTGAGATACTGCTTGTAAAGTTTTTCCGCGCGAATCAAATCCTTCTCGCTATCAATATCGGCAATCAAACGGCCATCTAAAACATAACCGTGCAAATTCGGTCCAAAAACATTTTCATATTTCAAGCACTCCGGACGCAAAATAAATTTCCGGCGCGTAATATCCACCTGACCGTCTTGCCAATACTGCGGATACATTTCCGAAATTCTTTGGCGTGGCTGATCCGGGCCGTGCAATTTTCGATAGTCATCGTTTAGAATGGGGCTCATTTGCCCGGCTTCACCAATTTTCTTATTCGCATTGCCGGCAAACGTCCACATTTTGTAGGTATGTACCGGAGTATGCATCACACTTTTGATCCCATCCGCACCACTTTTCTGGATATATTCAATCATTGCATCAACATCTTCAGCAAAACGCAGAGGAGTTGTTGGACGCAAATTAACAATATATTCCGGTTTCCAGCCAAATTCTTGCTCTATCCACTGCACAGCGTGCGTATAAAAACCGGCGTCACCACTGGTCGGTTGGGCAAACTCGACTGGCCGAGGCGCAACTAAAGCACCAAATTTTTTTGCTTCTCTGGCGATTTTTTTATCCTCTGTAGAAACAATCACTGCATCAATTTTTTTTGATGCGTGCGCCGTTTCAATCGCCCATTGCAAAAGTGATTTTTTACCAAGCATGGAAAGATTCTTGTACTTTATACTCTGCTGTCCGCCCCTGGCAGGAATTAGAGCAATAACATTAACTGGTTCTCGCTTTGGATTAACGATTTTATTGTTTTTAGGCATGTGTTATTTTTTACCACCTTTTCCATTAATTTTCCAGTCTAATAAAAACACACACCAAACACATCTTTTAGATGCCTAGCTTAATAATTTTTTATCTATTTTTACAACTACTTTTTTAATTCTTTCACTTACAAACCTAATCCGAGGTGCGTGTGCTTCCCCAGTGTAAAAAATCGCTAATTCACCGGCTAATAATTTAATGTTTTTCCTTTCAATTCCGCCCATCGCAAAAAGTTGGACATCTTTTTCCAAATCAAATTCAATCTTTTTATCGAGAATACTTGGATCGGCATATTCAATTAATTCGTCTCCAGAAATGCAGAAATGTAAATCTACATATTTTTGATGCACTTCAAAAACAGCGTCCTCCCTTTTTAATGTTGGCTCATCCATGATGTTGGCATAAATTTCTCTTCCGCGTATCTCGTGAATACCGACTGTCGTATTTACAGAAATACCACGAAGCCATTCGAACACCTCCAACCACACATCCTGCTTCATCAAAACCGAATAAGTTGTTTCATCGCTCAATTTCCCAAATTGCATGCTTTTATTATACAGCAATAAGGTTGACTATTCCTTGTTCCCTCGTAACATAACATTATGACAATACAAATGAAAAAATTAGGCAGCACAGGTTTAGAAGTATCTGTGTTGGGATTGGGAACAGTGGAATTAGGACTTGAATATGGAATTGGCAAGAAAGAAGTGCCGAGTGAGCAGGTAGCGATCACAATTTTAAAAACGGCGGTTGATTCAGGTATAACATACATCGATACCGCCCGCGGGTATGGGTTATCAGAGGAACGCATCGGAAAATCCGGTATCGTAAAAATGCCAGGTATCGTCATTGGTACAAAATGCGGGATGCCCCTGGAAAAAGGGATTGATCCTCATGGCGATGAGTTGAAACAACTAATTGTCGGCGATGTGGAAGAAAGCCTCAGAAAACTACAAACCGATTCATTACAACTACTCCAACTTCACTACGCAACACCAGAGCAAATTGAACGAGGAGAAATTGCAGACATTCTTCGCGAATTGGTTAGTACTGGAAAAGTGCAACATGTTGGCATTTCAACGCGCGGCGAAGAGGCACCACTTGCCGCCATCAAAACTAACTTCTTTAAAACCCTGCAACTTGCACACAGTATCATGGACCAACGCATGGTTGCGCAGGTGATGACCGAAGCGATGAAAAATGATGTTGGCGTTATCAATCGTTCCGTTTTACTTAAGGGATCACTCACGCCAACACGCCGGGAGCAATTACCGGAACAACTTTCTGTCTTAAAAGAAAATTCCCGACAAGCAGAGAAGATTGCAACGGAACTCGGAATGGATTTACCAACACTCGCGATGCGCTTTGTGATTAGTAACCCGGCCGTTTCAACAGCTTTAATGGGAACAACAAAACCGGAACGAATTGCTGGTATGGTCTCGGCCGTATCTGCGGGACCATTACCGGACGATGTTTTGGTCAGACTCCGTGAATTAGCAATAGAAGATCCCATGCAAGTAGATCCGGCCAAGTGGCCGGCGGTCTAAGGCCGAAACCCTGCACCGTTCACGGAACGGAGCAATCTTGCTCCGTTCCGTGAACGGACGTGGTTAATCTGTTTTACGCAAGCAAAAAAAAATCCGGCGGAAGAGCGCCGGATATTCAAGAAACAGTATTCAACGCACCACGTGACGACCGAGAACACTCGCCGCTACTTCTCAGTGGTTTTTTCGTAGGCACCCCGAGCTCTTCTTCGCGCATTTTCAACCGCCACAAAAAGTCGACGATTAAGGGCGCGCATGAACTTGAACGGATGCATCACGGATTCGTCCAGTTGGAAAATAACATTGACATGGCAGTCATCGTTCTTCCGTTCCATGCTTTGTTCTTCAGCCGGGTAAGTCAGCCGGAGGTTCCAGATTTCACACTGTACCAATTCCTCCAACAGAAACTCGCCGAGCCCAACCTCCTCCTTCTCCTGTTTACACTGAAGCATCACCGTGACAGTGGTTCTTTCCGCCCACAAGAGCGTTAAGGAACGAGAGTTGGAATTTACCGTGGGACCAATACGCAGGGCCATTGAAACCCCTCCAAACTACAGGTTCTGAACGAACAGGGTGGTTGAATGTTTAACAAGCCCAACCGACTGGCTTGGTCTACTTGGCACAGCGCCAAATAACACGAAACTGTACTATTTTTCCAATCTTTTGTCAATACGCCGAGAAGCCGTGGTCTACTATCAAGTTACAACCGTTCACACCAGATGATGCTTGGGAAGCAAGGAAAACCAATGGTGCGCCGATTTCATCTTGTCCGACCATTTTTCCGTCCGGCACTTTCGCGCCGTATTTCTTTTGAAAATCTTCCGGATGATTACGAATCACTCCACCAAGAGTCATTGTGTTAGTACGAATTCCTTTGCTGGCATAAGAAGTTGCCAACCACTTTGTCAGCATCACTAATCCACCTTTTGAAATGGAATAATCCACCGGTTTCTGCGTGCCTTCCGGATAGATTTTTTGATCAGGGCCATTAATACCATACAAAGAAGAAATGTTTACAATGTTGCCGTTTCCCTGCTTCAGCATCTGCCTTACCGACGCTTGGGCAACCAAGGTTGCGCCCAATAAATTTACTTCCAAACTTTTACGAATAAATTCTTCCGGATAATTTTCGAATTGTTTGTCGTTGGTCGGGACAGTCGCGTCAAACTTTGGATCAAGCCCCGCATTATTTACTGCCACGTCGAGACTGCCAAACTTACTGACAATCATTTCGATTGTCGTGGTGATATTTTCTTTGTTGGTAACATCCATAGCGACACCGATAACTGTTCCGCCGGTTTGCGCAGAAATCTCGCTCGCCGCTTTTTCAGACGCTTCCAAATTCAAATCTGCTAAAACTACATTGGCACCAGCATCTGCCAACGATTTTCCAAAAAGCTGTCCAAGGAAACCAGCTCCACCGGTTACCAATACAGTTTTCCCTTTTAGTTCAAACTTTGTTAGGTCGTTCATGGATATGAATGATGAATTATGAATAATTACTCGGAGACTACTCCAGACTTTAGGGAGTATCCTTAAAGTCGATACTTTAAAGATACACCCTAAAGTTTTTTTGCCACTACTACCATACCGGTCGATGCAATCCATGGCGAAATTGCGTTTGCTACTTTTTTGATTAACTTACCCAAAATATTTAATTTGTAGGGCTCATTGCCACGTAAAAATGGATAATCCACGTACAAGCAATAATGACTATTCTTGTCCGGCAATTCATGAGGTTTCACTTCTAAAACTTCAAAACCATTTTCTTTAAGCAGTGTCAGAAAATTTTCCTTTTCAAAAAGATAATTACTAAAAGTCGGTTGCAGGCCTTGCGCCACTTTAATCATCCGCTCGATTTTTTTAAGGGGGATATAGATTAAGTTACGCAACGTGTTGGCAATCGGTACTTCCATAAAAAATACGGCATCTTTTTTAAGGACACGATTGACTTCTTTCAAAGCCATCGGAACTTTGTCTTTTACATATTCCAATGTCCCGATAGACAGCAATCCGTCCAACGAACTATCGGCATACGGAATCCCCGTCATTGTTGCCATTTTAAGTTTCAAATCAGGGTCATACTCAATCAGTGCCCGCAAAGTTCGTGCCGCAAAATCAATCCCTTCCACGTTATAACCCTGCTCCTTCAAGAAAATAATCCAACCACCAATCCCGCAACCGGCATCTAGATAGAGTTTTTCTTTAGAAAGATATTTCTCCATTAATGGCCAAAACTCTTGCTTGGCGTATTCTTCACTGCTTTTTCCCGCCGCATGCTCTTGCGCATAACGATCTTCCCAGTAACGAGCCGGGTCAAAACCTTTGGGATAGAACTTTTCAAGTTTATACATATTTCAAATTAATAATCTGCTTTTTACAACAAAACATCAAAATTGTTCATTCCGCAGACAGAACTATTTTGATGTTTTGTTGTAAAAATGTTCATTTCATATACCCCTTCAAGTGCGTTAGTGCCTGAAAAAAGCCACGCCCGTTATGCAAATGACCCTGCCAAATTTCCGGCACCATTGTATTTTGATAACCATCCATCACCCCCATTAGTTTCGCCCAATCAATTTCACCTTTACCAACTTGAAGACCCTCTTCCCCCACACCCGCACCGTCTGAGATATGCATGTGACTAATATATGGTCGCAACTTTTTAATTTCTTCGTAAATATCAATATTATGCATGTTACAAGCCAACATTGAATGCGAAGTATCAAAGCACATTTTAAGCCCAGTTTGATCCAAAATCTTTTTAATTTCGTCGGCAAACATAAAAATGTTTGTTACATATTCACCGCCGAAAATCCAATTCCGAGCCGGCAAATTTTCCGGCAAGATCTCCACCCCATCCCCCTTTAGTCGACCAATCATATCTACGAGGATTTGTACCAATTCTTGTGGTTTATCATATGGCGCCAAGGTAACACCCCCGGAGTGAAATACAAATTTGGGTTTACCGGTAAATTTTTCCCCTAGCTTTTTCGTTAAGTCCAAACTCTTTTGCAAATTTTTCAAAGCGAGTTCCCGTTCTTCTTTATTTACCGAAACCAAATTCAAGTAAGTGCGATAACTATACTCAGGAGCATGAACAATCAACTCTTGCTTAAAATTTCCGTCAGGCAAACTCATCTCCAGATCCTTATCGCTCAGATGAAATTCAAATAATTTCGGCTCGTATGGCAAATACTTTTGAAAATCATGAAAACGAACAACGATACCCCATTGCCACTTAATATCATCACTCCTAAAATTGCGCATCAAGCTATCATCCTTTAAATCATCTTCCGTAATAAACTCACCTGCAAAAATATCGCGTTGAGCCGTAACACCCACAACATCCTTGAGACGCTGTGGCGATAAACCCTTGGCGGGACTCTTAATTTCCAACATCTCGCGAGTAATAATCGTACCGTCAGGAATAAATTTTCCAACAATAATACTCTTTCCCAAAATTTCCCGATTCATCATTTCACCTTGCGACAAAATTCGCTCTGCTTTACCCAGGGACATTTCCACTTCGCGAATTCCTTGCACCATTTGCTTAAATTCTTCCGGCAATAAACTGGCCTTATGATCTGTTCCTTCCAAATTTTTATCGGTCGTTAAGTGACGCTCTATGATCGACGCGCCCATCGCAACAGCTCCCATGGCAACAGTAATGCCACGCTCGTGGCCGGAATAACCAACCGGTACGCCAAACTCGCGCAACTTTTCCATAAATTTCAAATTGATTTTGTCGAACGGTGCCGGATATGTACTATTGCAATGCAATAGGGCAAAGTTTACTTTATTCTCTTCCAACAGTTTGACTGTTTCTTTAATTTCCTCAGTCGTACTCATTCCTGTCGACAAAACCATCGGCTTTCCAAAATCTGCGACATGTGAAAGAAGCTCCGAATTGGTTAAATCGGGAGATCCTATTTTATAAAAAGGAATATCAAAAAGTTCTTCAAGTTTGTCGGCACTCTTAATATCCCAGGGATTAACCAAAAACATAATCCCTTTTTCCTTGGCATATTTTTCCAACTCCTTGAATTGATCATTGCTTAATTCAAACTCTTTGAGCATCGGGATCAAAAATTGATATTTTTGTTCAGAATCATTCGGATTATCCAATACTTTTTTCTGATAAATTTCTTCGAGATTTCTCTTTTGAAATTTGACTGCATCCGCACCGGCCATGGCTGCCGCATCAATCAATTGTTTGGCCCGAACCATGCTGCCATTATGATTTACCCCTGCTTCCGCGATAATAAAGCATGGTTCTCCTGATCCAATAAGGCGGTTACCGATAGTTAATTTTCTCTCAATCATGACTGTATAATGTAATATTGTATTTTGATTATGTCAACCATAGTATGCTGTATTGAGTATGTTGTATGCGGTATCGAACGCGAACATATACAGCATTCTTCATACAGCATACAGCATACTTTCGTACACTTCTGCCGTCTTTTTCGCAATCTCATCCCAGGAGAAAAATTTGGTTCTCTCAATACCTTTTTGCTTTAATTCTGCGGCATAATTTGCATCATTTAACACCCTTTGAACCGATGCAGTAAAACCGACGATATCCGTCGGATCGTGCATTGGACTAGCATCACCAATAACTTCCGGGATACTGGTAGCATTCGAAGCCACGACGGGACAACCACAAGCCATCGCTTCGAGCGGTGGGACCCCAAAACCTTCATACAAGGAAGGAAAAATGAACACGTCGGCCATGGCATAAATCATCGCTAATTTTTCATCGGTAGTGTTATCAATAAACCGCACCGCATCACTAACTTTTAGATCACTTAATTTGTTTTGAAATTCAAGACGACCCGCCTTCAGCCCCGGCGCACCAACCTTAATCAGGTAAACATTCGGCACAGACTTTTTTACTCTCGCAAGAATCTCGGCTAATAAATTTAAATTCTTTCTTGGATGATCGGACCCCACGTGCAAAATAATTTTTGCATTATTGGGTAAATTGTTTAGCGATAAAAATTCTTGATAACCGATACTTTGACGAATATTTTCGAGTGGCTTGAAGTGCTCACCCACCGCCAAGGGGATCACCGTTATTTTTTCACCAGGAATATGGTAGACCTTTTGCAAAACTTTTTTGGTATATTCGGAAACACAAATAATATGTTTAGCCCTTGAAATACCTTTATACAAATATTTCGCGACAAAACTACCAAACATTTCCTGCGGATCCACCAACTCAATCAGATCATAAACTGTAAGTAGAAAATTCTGTCGAGGAATAAAAGACAATGTTTGGTTTCCAATATGCCAAAAATCGTACCCTTGCTTTGGTAATTTTCGCGCAAGACGCCACCATTGAACAGGTTTCACGCCCAATGGTCTTGGCAAATCTCTTAACCCAACGATCTTTTCGTCGTTTTTTAATATCTCCCCATGACTAGCGTCTAGATAAAAAAAATCGGAATCGATATTGTTTTCTCTAAGACGGGAAAAGACCTCTCTTGCAGGCTTTCCCATCCCTGAAAACGGAGGGGCATTGGTTACAAAAGCAATTTTAGTCATAAATGCAGTATACAGTATTTTGAATAACATTTTGCACTTTTTTCATTTCGTTCATATTGTCAACACGCTCATTTTGGCGTTATCCTTCACTAGTAAACCAATGCTCGCTAATTCGATATCTACATACAGCGGGTTCCTCTTGTTTAGCCAAAACCGGAAGTCTGACGCCTTTATATGACCTTATGACTCGCGGAATAATTTCTTTTGTTTTTGATGATGGGTATTCCGAAATAATGTCGGATGCTTTACCTTTGCTTGAAAAATACAAAATCAAAGCAACAATTGCCGTACCGATTGAAACAGAAAAAGTCGCGAAGACTGAAAACTCAAACGTCTCTTCTCTTTCAAGCTGGAAAGAATATTGTTTTAAAAAAGGACATGAGCTGGGGGCCCATGGAAAAAACCACTCACCTCTTTCAACCTTATCCGAAGAACAAATCAGGCAGGATTTAAGCGAAAGCAAGACAGCAACAAACGCAAGTTCCCTTATCTATCCAGGGGGCGCATTCGATCCGCGCGTAAAAAGAATTGCGACCGAATATTTTTCATCTGCCCGAACAACGAAGCGTGGTTTTGAAACTTTTCCACCAAAAGACAAATATGAGCTGTGCACCTTCAACGCCACTCAAAAAAACTTTGCACCATGGAAATGGAATTTTTGGGCACTCCGCGCCATGGTTGAAAATAAATGGCTTATAGAAACATTTCACCACGTTAATCACCCTGATAAAATTCATTCCGTTCAATTAACGGAACTTGAAGCTCACATAAAATTCATCAATCAATTACCTATTCGCATCGCAACAATCGGACAAGTTATCTCGGAAAACAAAGTTGCCCAATGAAAACACTTGCCGTAGTTTGTATTGTTAAAAATGAAGAAAAATACTTAGCAACAGCGCTTGCGAGTGCAAAGAAAATCGCGACCGAGATTATTGTTGTCGACAGTGGAAGCACCGACAACACAGTGGAAATTGCAAAAAAATACACGGACAAGGTTTTTCAGCAAGACTGGCTTGGTTACGGACCACAGAAAAATTTTGCCGTAAGCAAAACCGCTTGCGACTATATTCTTCACATGGACGCCGATGAAGAAATTACTGACGAACTAGTGAGTGAAATCAACGCAATTCTCGCGAATCCTAAATTTAAATATTATTGGTTACGACTTATTACCGTGTTTTTGAATAAACCACTGAAACATTTAGCCGGAAATAATATGCGTCTCTTTAGCAGAACGGACGCTGAGTGGAATAACAAAGAGGTCCACGAACAGGTAATCAGACGCACCGATAAATCAATAATTAAATTTGATGCACCAGATACCGGTCACACAAAAAATTATCTAATGCACCATAGCCACTACCAAACGATTGCCGGTTACCTAGAAAGACAAGAAAAATACTCATCTGCCGATGCAGAAGAACTACTTAAAACCGGACATGACCGAATGGGTAAAATTGTGAATGTAAATCCACGCAACCTGCTCTCGCGACTGCGCTTTCTCTCTGAACGTGCAATTAAGCAATTTATTAGACGACTTTTAAAACAACGAGGAATTTTGGACGGTTGGCAAGGTTGGCTTTGGTGCTACTTCAGCGCACAATATGAATATAAGATGTGCAAAAAATATCTTGCACTTTTAAGAAAAACCTAAACATGCCACAAATAAAACCCACAATTGATATTAAAACTGCATCTTCCGCAGACAATGCAGTTTCAATATTGATTGTGGGTTTTATCATGGATATAAATTAATGAAAATTGTTCACACACTTCTTCGTTACCCTCCCGCCACCGGTGGTGTTGAAGATTATACAAAAGAACTAGTGGAACGATTACGTGCCGGAAATGACGACGTTCGCGTTGAAACAACTAATTTAAAAATACATCATCCGCCAACTCAGCTCAACCCGCTACCGATTGATCCGCCATATATCCACCGCCACGATGCACACACTTTTGATTCGGTTGGTTACCCAATACCGGCAAACCTGAAAGAAGAATTAACTGAAATGGAGATGGATATTTTACATGCCCATGCTTTTTGGTATGCTCCGGCCGACATTGCCGCGCGCGTCGCAAAAAAACGGAATATCCCTTTTGTTCTAAATACTTATTACTACAACACCGACAACCGTCGATCAATGAAATGGCAACTCTACCGGATTCTTTACGGACGATCAACGGTGGCCGCCGCCGATGCTGTGGTGGTTATTTCACCTTACGAACATGAAATGCTCAAAAAAGACGGATTTATGTTAGATCGCGTAGAACTAATTCCTCCCGGAATTGAAGCCGAAACATTTTCAACCAAAAAGGATAATCCATTTCCGGCTTGGAATGTAACTGCGAAAAATATCTTACTTTTCGCAGGAAGAATTGCGCGCGCCAAGGGCGTTGATTTATTAATTGATTCACTACCAGAAGTCATAAAACGAGTTCCAGACACACATCTTGTGATTATTGGTGAAGACTTTGGCTTTCGAAAACAGTGCGAAGAACAAGCAAAAAAGCTTGGAATGGAAAAATTTATTACCTGGACCGGAAAAACAACACGAGAACAGCTCATTGGCGCATATCAAAACGCAAGTGCTTTTGTTTTTCCAAGCCGTTTTGAAGCCTTTGGTATTGTTTTACTTGAGGCCGGTGCCTCCGGATGCCCAATCGTCGCCACGAATGGGAGTGCCATCCCCTACATTGTTCACCCTGACAAAACGGGTTTACTTTTTGAACCTGAAAATACCGCGGATTTAGCCAGCAAAACTATTTCACTTTTAACAAATCGAAATACGGCACAAGAAATGGCGGAAACTGCTCGCTATCGCGCGCTCACCGAATTTGCTTGGGATCAAAGCGTAGCAAAACTTCGACAACTTTATACCGATCTGCTAAAAAATAGACATGCATAACTATAAGGAAATTAAACAACCGCGTGTTTTAATCGTGGCGATGTCCGGCATCGGCAACTTGCTAATGCAAACCCCACTAATAAAAGAACTAAAAGAAACTAACCCAACCGCGGAAATTTCAGTGATGGTTGCCCCTCGCGGAACAAAAGATGTACTGCTACACAACAATAATATAAAAAGAGTGATTATTGGATATCCAAAACCAACACTTAAGCAACGCATAGAAATAATTAAAACCGTATATAATGAGAAATTTGATATCGGCATCGTTGCTTTTCCGGGACAATTAACAAATAGCAGTTCTCTCCTTTTTTTCGGTAATATTTCTGCCCGCATTGGCCATAAGTACAATTATTATTTTTTAAAAAATAGTGGCCTTTTTTTTACAAAATCATTTCCATTGCGACAAGTGCATGATGTTCAACAAAATCTTAATCTGCTTCAAGGTCTAGACATTGATACAAATTCCTCAAATACAGAATATGATTTTCCACTTACTACCACTGAACAAACGAGCGCTGAATCTTTTCTTTCACAAAACAATATCAACGAAAAAAAAATTATCGGTCTACACCCTGGAACAAACATAGATATGATCTATAAACGTTGGCCGATTGAACGATGGGCTAAACTTGCCGATGGACTGATAGACCAATTTAAGGCAGAAGTATTAATCTTTGGCGGTCCCGATGAAAACAAGCTCAAAGAGGAAGTAGCGAAACATATGCGCCATAAACCCCACAATATTGCTCTCTCATTGCGAGATACGGCCGCACTGATGAGTAAATGTAGTTTTTTTGTAAGCAATGATTCCGGCTTAATGCATATTGCCGTCTCTCAAAAAATTCCTACTTTTGGTTTATTTGGACCCACAGACGAAGGAAGAACGGCACCATGGGGAAAATATGGACATGTTATTCGCGCCAAAGGAACAACGCCAACTTATGACGTTACAAAATTGCAAGAAATTAGAAAAAAACATGAAGCAGATGAAACCCTACTCTCCCTAGACGTGAAAACTGTTTTTGAAAATATTACCGGAATAGTCAATACATAAACTAAGCCAGATCGGGCAATCGCATTTCCTCCTCAAACAACGATCGCTCATAACCATCCAAATCACTGATTGCTTCATTCTGCAAATGAACATCGTCTTTGGTTTTGTCGTACAAATTTTTTAAGAATATTTTGCCGTTTTGCACATCACGCGCCGTTCCCTGAAAAATTCTAGGACCCATTTTCTTTACAAGTTCACCCATATCGGAAATATGTTTATCTTCGACTGATTCTTTTACGGGATTCATTGTTGCCACCAATAAACCACTACCAACCTGCAATACGGTAGAAGAAAAATGAATATCACCACAAACAATCCGCATAAAATCACCCAACTCTTGTTCGTGCGATATTATGTTATCCGCAATCAACAAGCCGGCGGGTGAAAGTTTACTTTTTACGCGTTCAAAATAACCAAGATATTCCTGTTTAGTTGCGTCCAAAAAAACCATATCAAACGGTCCCGGCAAACGATCCAAAATCTTATACGCACTGCCGGGAAGCACTGTTACGACATCCTGCAATCCGGCTGCCAAAATATTTTTTTGTGCGTTTTCCGCACAGTTACCGTTTCGCTCCATAGTAATTACCGATCCGCCAAAATCCTTGACTGCCGATCCAAGAATAATCGCCGAATAACCATTCGCGGTACCAACCTCAACAACGTGCTTCGGCCGTAACAGGCGCGTAAATATGTATAGTAACTCTGCGGTTGGCCGACCAACATTGTAATAGAGACCGCGAGTGTGGTCCAAACTTTCAATAACTTCTCTTGCCCTACCTGTTAGTTGCATAAGGCTGAATGTAAAGAAAAGTCATTGTTAAGGCAATAGGTAAGCACATAATCTGGACTCTTACCCAATCTTGAGTATAATAGATCTTTGTTCTTTCTTCCCCACTTTTCTCGTTTCTGACAAAGGACCTGATCATGTCAAACCTGCAAGTGTTTTGCGCAACCTTTGTGCTCGTTTCCGTTGTAACGCTGATCTTCGACCGGATCAGAAGAAATTTTCTCACCTATTTTTCAATCGAGAAGTATATCATCGAGAAACTCTCCCCACGAGGAACATGCCTTTCAATCGGCGAACTGATCAATGAATTTCGACGATCTAATTATCTTCTTCGCAAGGATAAACTCCAGCAGATTCTGAATTCCTTGATCGTCGCTGGATATGTAAAGCGCATAAGCCAGAAACACGAGAAGTTTTCCAGACTCCGTGTCACTGCCTACCGCCTAACTGACAACGCACTGACAACGTACGATCAGAGATGGTACATGGTCTATCGACGAAGTCAGTCTCACAAAGTTCTGGCCACCTAGGGCCTCCGCTCACGTGAGCGGTTTTTTTATTGTTCTTCCTGTTTTATTTCTTCGCCTGAATCCAATACTTCTGCCTGTGAACCAGTGCTTAATCCTTCAACCTTCCCTTTCAGGCGTGCAAATATTTTTTCAGCATCTTCGTGTCGATGCAGTGCTTGTTCCAAATGCGCACCAACTTTACCAAATTCCGTATCCACACGTGTAAAATCTTTCTGTAACTTTCCAAGTAATTCCAAAATATGTTTTGCTTCTTTCTCGATTTGCATCCCCTTTAAACCAACTAAAACGGTATACATATAAGGCACAAAAGAGTTGGGCGAAACGGGATAAACCTTGAGAGCCGTAATTGCATTCCAAAGTTCCGGATTACGAACAATTTCGTAATAAACACCTTCGGTTGGAATATACATAAACGCAAATGAAAGCGTGCGATCCTGTTCGTGAATATACTTATTGGCAATATCTTTGGCATGTTTTTTCACGTCTGCCGAAAAAGCACGATAAGCCTCTAAATGTTCTTGCTCATCTGATGCGTGTACTAACGGTTCGTACCAAGCAAGCGGAAACTTTGCATCCACAGCAACAATGTACCCATCTTGCAACTTCAACACCGCATCGGCACGATCGCCGGACGAAAGCGTGTATTGTAATTCATAACGGTCTTGCGGAAGAATATCCCTCAACAAAGACTCTAAAAGCATTTCGCCAAAACCACCGCGTGCCGAAGGAGAAGCCAGCATTTTTTGAAAATCCAAAATTTCCGTATTCGTTCGTAAAATGTGCTGTGATGCTTCACGCAAGTGACCAAAGTGCTGAGAAAGTTCGCGCGCCGTTCGCTCCGTCGCACTCACCCGCTCTGATAGAAATTCTTTCGAAGAATCTAGGCGCGCTTCTACATTACGTTGAAACTTATCAAACCGGTCCATCAGATTTTGTTCGGCAGTCCGAACATTACCTTTTTTACGCGACAATAGAAGCATTACCACTGCCCCCACTAAAGCGCCAATAACAATTCCAATAATTATATTTATATCCATTTAAACATTATAGCGCAATTTTAAAAGACCGTCCCAAACCTTTGATTAATATTAAGGTTGTTATTTCTTAATCGGAATGGCCACAGGTGTCACACCGGACGCGACTGGCGCTGCGGTAGGCATAACGATTTGTTCAGCCAGTGCCGGATCGGCAATTTTGTCTTTACCAATATAATTTGTAAGTAATATTTTGATACTCACATTCGCCTTATTTTGGGGATTTACATAAGCAACAGCCACTTTGCGTAATTTATTTCTTGAATCAATCCAAAAATTAAAAGGCACATTATTTAGCGCCTTCACGCTATTTTCCAAATCTACTTTATTTACTCCCGCGTTTCCCGATAATTTGGAAAACTCCTCCACAAAACTTGCATAACCGCTTGCCGAAAATACCGTCTGAAAATGCGTAGTATTAAAACCGCCTATTTTTTCATTACCGATTTTTTTGATAGATGTGAATAGCTGAGGATTTTTAAATGTAACCGCCATGTTCGCACGCGTCGTATCCGACAATAAATCGACTACCCCTGAACCGGCAAGCCATTTGCCACGAATAGTTGATATATCGGCCAATATTTCAGGTAATTCATCAAATTTATAAAATAACTTTCCATCGACAATTCTAATTGCTCCTTTTCCAACGACAGAAGCGCCGGTCATTGAACCTGTTACCACGACATTACTATCTACATCCAAATTTCCTACCGCCCCCTTTTGAAAATTACCATCGGTTTCAATTTTGAATTCAGAGAGCGTAGACGCAGAAGCGACTGGGTCGGTATTAGTTGTAATAGTCGCCTGCATATGCCCGCTAGGCGCATTAACTAAATCAACAAAGGCGGTTTGTAGCCGTTCTTCCGGTGTTAACCTTTTTGTATATAAAAATACCGCGCAAGCAATGATTACCACTACCGCAACAACTACTGAGAGAATTTTTTTCATGGATTAATTGTACCACTTTCTCCATTTTCCTTCCTCGTAATTGGAAAAAGGTCGGGAGATTTATATGAACTCGGGAAAAGTTTGTTTAGAATTTCTTTTCCATTTTTGTCAGCCACAACTTCACGCAACAGTGTCTTAATCGAACCGTCCGGTTTCTTTTCAATTATGTGAGGCCCATCGATTTTTACATTGCGACCATCCGATTTACCATAAATTTGAAAAGTTAATTTACTTCCAGAAATCACACCCTGCAAAAGCAACCAATTTCCCGTATTATTAATAAACCGCAAATCCGGACGTGGCGAATAAATGGTTGCATCAAACCCCGGTGTTCCATAATATTTTACAGGATAAGCATGGTTATGCCTTTCCGTTACGTTTAACCCCCCGGCAACCACAGCACGAAAAAGAGTCGTGGAAATCTGACACAGCCCACCACCATATTCCGGAACAGTAACATTTTCCTTAATAACCAATTCCGGAAAAAAACCTGTTTCTTTCGTAATTGAACCAAGCGTTTTTATCAAGGAAAATTCAGCGTTCGGAGCAATTAACACTCCCTGCAATTTATCTCGTCCAACCGTGATATTTTTTATCCGATTCGCGGGACTGCCGGAAAAATTTGTTGTTCCCTCCGCAATAACCGTACTTAGTCCTAGTTTTTTAAATTCTTTTTCACTTGTAACGGGTGGCAAATATTTTTTCATCGAAATTTTAGCCACACCTTGTCCCGATGCCAGCGCACTGCGAATCGCCAATGATGTTTTTATACCATCAACAATTTTCCCCTCTCGCCCCGGCGCGCTAAAAACCCATACTCCATTTTTCATCACAAAACGCGCGTTTGCACCCTCATCATTGACATTTGGAGAAACATACACATTCAAATAATCATAAATATGCCAAGCTTTAAGTTTTATTATTGTTCTATCTCCTTCTTCAACCAACGAAACAAAATTTTTTAATATTTTTACCGGTACGGTAAATTTTTTACCATCGGCATCCAAAATGAAATTTTTCGTCATTTGTTTTTTAATCTGCGCCGTACCGACAGTAACTTCATCCAATAAGGGACTGGCGGCCGAAACAAAATAAAACGGAAAACAAAATAAACATACTGTCGTCAGAATAATTCCTCCGCATCGCAACAAATTGTTTAATTGCATAACTAAATAAATTACGATTTTTTATTAAACACAATACTTAGTAAAAAAAGAAGCAAAGCGACAACGACAATCGTCCCACCGCTGGCAAGGCTGAAATAATACGAAGTAAACAATCCCACAACAACCGACATGAGCGATATGGCAATACTCAACAAGATTGTAGCGCGAAAACCGCGACTAAACTGGATCGCCGTAATCACGGGTATAACCATTAAAGCGCCAATAAGCAAAACGCCGACAATACGCATCGACAATGCCACCGTTATCGCTGCCAATACCACAAGAAGCGTGCTGTAAAACTTAGCGCGAATGCCATCGGTGCGCGCTAATTCCTCATCAAAAGAAACCAGAAAGAATTTATTAAAAAAGACAAAAATTGTTACCAAAACAACAAGACTCATGGCGACAATTATAAACACATCCGATTGTGTGACGGTGGTGATACTTCCAAAAAGAAAATTCAATAAACTCATGTTAAAACCACCCGCCGCGCTGATAATCACACTCGCGATCGCAAGGCTTCCCGATAAAAACAAAGCTAATATTGATTCACCGAACACTCTTTTTGTACCACGCAATTTTTCAATCCCAATCGCCGCAATTATGGCGGCAATAATCGCAATTAATACGGGCTGAATTTTAGTGACTAAACCAATCGCCACACCAACCAATGAAACATGCGCAAGCGTATCAGCCATTAATGAATAACGCCGAACAACAAGAAACATTCCGATTGTAGGTGCCACCAAAGCCACGGCTATTCCGGCAATAAAGGCACGAATCATGAAGTCGTATTGGAAAATATCAAACATATTAAATGTTTTCGTGTGAATGTTCGTGAACGTGTTTCATGTCTGTTTGATACATATCGAGTAAAACTTTGTCATCAAGAGCTTTTGAGGGATCGCCATAACAAACTAAATTATGGTTTAAACAAAGTACTTTTGTGGCTTCACGGGCAATCATTTCCAAATCATGCGTAATAAACAGAATTGTAATTCCCTTGGTCTTATTAAGCACTTTTAGAAACGAATAAAATTGTTTTTGCGCCAACGCGTCTACGCCAACAGTTGGTTCGTCCAATATCAATATCTCAGGATCTGAAGCCAAAGCGCGCGCGATGAATACACGCTGTCTTTCTCCTCCGGATAAGTTTCCAATTAAACGATGACTAAGCCCTGATATTTCCGTTACTTTCATAACTTCATCAACAACTCTTTTGTCTTCAGCGGTAACACGATAAAACGGATACTTATCCGCCGTGCGCCCACTAAAAACAATTTCGTTCACCGTTGCCGGAAAACCACTATCGGTATGAGAAATTCTTTGGGGCACATAACCCAAACGATTAAAATCGTGAAATGTTTCCAGCGACTCATCAAACATCACCACTTCCCCGGAAGTTGGTTTCTGCAAACCCAAAAGAATTTTTACTAAGGTCGTTTTGCCTCCCCCGTTTGGACCAATAATCCCCAAATATTCACCTGCGTCAACAGAAAAAGACAAGTTTCTCAAAACCTGCTCCCCAAGATACTGGAAATTTAATTTTTGAACTTTGATTATTTGTTCTGGCATTGAAGGGCTTGTTGTAAATTATGCACGTTATCTGTCATTACCGACAAGTAGTCCTTACCCGCTCTGATTTCTTCCAACGTTAAACCCTCCAGCGGATTTAAAACCGATGTAGTTAATCCCGCTTCCCTCGCAACCGTTTCGGCAAGTTTTGGGCTTGCCAATGTCTCGAAGAAAATAGTTTTAATATTTTTTTCTTTTGCCAACTGTGCCACCTCTCCCAATCTTTGCGCGGACGGCTCTTCTTCTGGAGAAATTCCGGAAATCGCCGTTTCATTAATTCCATAACGACTTGAAAAATAGCTAAATGCTTGATGAGAAACAATAATATCGGAAAGTGCGCAACCCGTTAAGGATTTACCGATAAAAACGTCCAATTCCGCCAATTTCACATTAAAAGCATCCGCGTTTTGATTAAAGGTGTCAGAATGTTGCGGAAAAACACTTATTAACGCATCACGAATAATCTTTACCTCTTTTTGTGCCAACACCGGATCCAGCCATACATGCGGATCCTTTGCAGAAGTTCCGTCACTGGCAATAGACCTAAGATCAAATTGATTAGTAATATTCATCACCTTAATATCCGTACCAATCAAATCTTGCGCCACCCGTTCCGCCCACGGATCAAACCCGGCACCCTGGTATAAAAAAATCTTCGAAACACGAATAGAAGTAATATCGCGCGGGGTCGGTTCATAATCATGCGCTTCCACGCCCGCCGGAGTTATATTCACGACGTCGACATAATCACCGCCAATACGCTTGGCAAACTCCGCGAGAGGATAAAAACTTGTCGCAACAATAATTTTTCCAGACTCAACCTTCGGCACTGGTTTACTTTTTGATGCCGCGAAAATAACCAACAAAAAACTTAGCACTAGTGCGACAATAAAAAAGGAAACTATTTTTTTCATATGCTAATTAATACCATAATACGGAAACATGACCCTATTGACAACAATTATTTGAAGTGAACTGACATTATGAGTAAATTATTATAATTTAAAGACAATTACGTTTATCCGCAAGCTCACCACATTGTTTATTCTTCTTGGCAAAAACATTATCTAGCTCTATACTTCAATCATAATTTTATGAAAAAATCTACAAAAGTTTATATAGGGGTCGCGATTGTTGTTGTATTATCGATAATCGGCTATGTCGTTTTTGGACGCGGAAACAAAACAACGGCAAACGCCAACCGCACAGTTACCGCCGAACGTGGTGATGTGGTGCAAGACGTAAGTTTTTCGGGAAACATCGAATCACCCTTTTCTTCCGATCTATCATTCGAACTAGCCGGTACTGTAAAGAATATTTTTGTAGATAGCGGAGATGTTGTTAAAAAGGGGCAAAAATTGGCCCAAATTGATGTCCGATCCGCCCAATTACAACTTGCTCAAGCAAGAGCGCAACGCGCCTCGGCCCAAGACCAAGCCCTTATCGCGTCACAAAAAGCCGACCAAGATTACGCAACAGTAAAAAAAGTTAACGAAAAAATAATCGCGAAATATCGAGTAGCAGTTGTGGACGCGAAAGCGGCATTTGAACAAACCAGCGACGCTTATAACGCCACCAGAGATGAATATGGAGAAGGTTCCTCAACAGCAAAGACAAAATATTCTTCTGTTTTAACCGCGGAATCCGCCTACCGTACCGCTCAAAAATACTATTCTGAACAAAAAGACTCTTTAACCAATAACACCTACGACGCCCAAAAAACGGCTGAATTGGCGCGCGCTCAATATCAGGGGTCGGTTCAAGCCTCTTTAAACACGCCGGGATTATCCTCGCTTCAAGCGGGCGAAAACTTAGCCGCCCTTGCGTTAGCAAAAAGTACATTAGTAGCCCCTTTTGACGGTATTATTTCTTCCCGTGAAATAAACGAAGGAGAATTAGCCAGCGCTGTAAAACCGGTATTAAGCATTCAAGGATATGGGATACTGGAAGTAACAGCCAACGTACCGGAAACCGACGCCATGAAACTTAAAGTCGACCAAAAAGCGACAATTACTTTTGACGCTTTCCCATCAACCGAACAATATTCAGCAACTGTGTCACGCGTCGCCCCGGCCGCAAAAGTCATTGGTGGCGTGCCAACTTTTGAAGTTCGCCTAAAAATCGACAACTTAAGTGAAAAAATTAAAGCCGGTATTACCGCAAACGTTATCGTACACGCCGCAAAAAAAGAAAGTGTAATCGGTATTCAACGTCGAGCAATCATAACGCGCGGTGAAAAACAATATGTAAAAATTGTTGATGCCAAAAATACAGAAACGGAACGCGAAGTTACCACAGGTCTTTTAGGCTCAAACGGAACAATTGAAGTTATTAGCGGATTAAACTCCGGCGATAAAGTTATTGTTTCGACGGTAAAATAACGCAAAAAAAATGGCTCCGCTCATTGAGCTTCGAGACATCAAAAAATCATATCAAGGTGACGGTGTGAATACGCTCGCTTTGGGTGGTGTGAGTTTTAGTATTAACAAAGGTGAGTTCGTTTCGATTATGGGGCCTTCCGGTTCCGGAAAATCAACACTGCTTCATATTCTTGGCTTGCTTGATAAACCATCAGAAGGAAAATATTTTTTTGATGGTCACGACACCACAAAATTCGATGAACCTTTCGCTGCGCATTTTCGCAATGAGCAAATTGGGTTCATTTTTCAAGCTTTTCATCTTCTTGCGCGCTCTACGGTAATGGAAAACGTATTATTACCTCTTCAATATTCATCTATTCCAAAAAATCAACATGAAAAACGAGCATTAACAGTACTGGAAAAAGTAAATATGTTGCATCGACTCAAACACCGACCATCCCAATTATCGGGTGGCGAAAAACAGCGTGTGGCAATTGCTCGTTCTTTGGTAAATAATCCAAAGGTTTTGATGGCAGATGAACCAACGGGAAACCTTGATTCGCAATCCGGAAAAAACGTCATGGAAACTCTTGATGCTCTCCATGAACAAGGACACACAATTCTGGTTATCACACACGAAACACCGGCAGCTCGTTACGCCCAGCGCATTATTCGTGTCCAAGACGGGGTGATTGTTGCGGATCAAGACAGTGAAGGTGTTCATGGTCACAATGGATATGAGAAATAGTATGTTGTATTTAGTATGCAGTATGTTGTATACGATGATCCCGAACCAACACCCGCGAAAACACGAAAATACAGCATACAACATACTTAATACCGCATACTAAAATGGACCTCCTCACAATCACTAAAACTGCGTTTCATAGCCTTCGTACCAATCTGGCACGTTCTTTACTCACGATCCTCGGCATCGTCATTGGCGTTATGGCCATTGTGCTTGTTGTCGCTCTTGGACAAGGTGCTCAAGGTTTAATTCTAGATCAAGTTAAGGGTGTTGGCGCGAACACAATAATTTTACGCCCGGGACGACAACCTACCGGCCCCGATTCCGCGGCGGAAACAATACTTTCCGACTCGATAAAACAACGTGAAATAGACGCCTTAAATAACCCAATCAATGTTCCGGACATTGAATCCGTTGACCCCGCCGTATTAGTTACCGGCCCCGTTCAATATCAAGAAAACACTTATCGACCAATGATTCTCGGCTGGACAGCGGATGCGCTTGTGCAAATGTTCCAAATTTCCCCATCAGAAGGAACCTTGTTTTCCGATGATGATATTCTTCAGCGAAGCAAAGTGGCCATAATCGGTTCTAAGGTTCGCGAAAAATTATTCGGCTCTTCCGATGCCTTAGGTGAATACATAAAGATTCGCGGACAAAATATTCGAATTTTGGGTATTTTACCAAGTCGCGGACAAGTTTCCGCATTCAATATCGACGACATGGTACTACTGCCTCACTCCACCGCCCAAAAAGATATTCTTGGTATCAACTATTTCAACGAAATTTTTATTCGCGCAAAAGACGGAGCCGATGTGGATTTAGTAGCAAGCGACATTAAGGCAACCCTGCGTGATTTACACAATATCACTGACCCTGAAAAAGACGACTTCTTTGCAATGACCCAAAAAGACATCGTGGACCGTCTAAGCACAATCACTCAAGCATTAACAATCTTTTTGGCAATGATTGCTTCAATTTCTTTAGTTGTGGGCGGTATTGGAATTATGAATATTATGCTGGTTTCCGTCACTGAAAGAACACGAGAAATTGGTCTCCGTAAAGCACTGGGTGCTACAAATCGCGACATTTTAAGACAATTTCTTTTGGAGGCGGTAATCCTCACCGTCAGCGGAGGTGCCACTGGAACAATTCTGGGAATCAGTTTAGCCTTCATTACTTCTGTTGTACTAAAAGCGCAGTTCAATTTAGCGTGGCCTTTCCAATTACCATTATCTGCTATCATACTGGGGGTAGGCATGGCTGGAGTGGTGGGACTTGGTTTTGGACTATATCCGGCTCGAAAAGCGGCCCAAAAAGACCCCATCGAAGCCTTGCGTTACGAATAATATTTAAATGAAATTATCATGAAAAACCCAACGTTATGGATCATTGTAATAGCAGTATTAATTATCGGCGGATCAATGTGGTGGAAAACAAACCAAACAAATACAACCACGCCGGAACCAATAATTCCCACCGGAATAGTTTTGTATTTCGGTGACACTTGTCCACACTGTAAAGTTGTCGCGCAATTTATTGAAGATAATAAAATAAAGGAAAAAGTTAACTTCCAGGAAAAAGAAGTGTACAACAATCAAGCCAATGCCAAAGAACTTTCGGCTGTTGCCAAAAAATGCGGGCTAGCGACTGACGCAATCGGCGTTCCGTTCCTCTGGGATGGAAGTAAATGTCTTGAGGGCCAAGATCAAGCAATAAACTTTTTTAAAGATAAAGCGGGGATTAAATAACCGTGAAAACACCTACTAAAATTATCAAAAGCGCTGTCTTTGCGAGCCAACGACAATTATTAAAATTGTCGAGACAAAGCAATCTCCGCGTACTATTTTTCGAGGGATTGCTTCGTCGCTTCAGCTCCTCGCAAAGACGTGAACTACAGAAGTTCTTATTGGCAATTTCACCCATTTCTTTAGCTTTGTTTCTCGTCCCACTTTCCACCTACGCCGTCTGCCCTGTTTGCGTTGTTGCGGTAGGTGCCGGAGTTGGTTTTTCACGTTGGCTAGGCATTGACGACTCAATCACGGGCATTTGGATCGGTGGCCTGACATTATCTATTATTATATGGAACATTAATTGGTTTCAAAGAAAAAATATTAAATTCCCATCGAGAAATATTCTGACTTTTTTAGCCTATTACGTTTTAATTCTGGTTTCTCTCCGCTGGAGTAATTTTATCGGTCACCCCATCAACAAGCTCTGGGGGATGGATAAAATATTACTTGGAATGACAATCGGCACAATTTTTTTCGCGCTAGGAAATTTTTATTATACTTATCTGAAAAACAAGAACAACGGTCACTCCTATTTTCCTTTCCAGAAAGTAGTGATGCCGATTGCTTCTCTACTGATAGTTAGTCTTGTCTTTTATATCATTACTAAATAATTAATCACCATGGACCAAAATAACCAAGAAAAAATCAACGCGTTCATTGAAAAAGTGGACAATATGAAGAAGCAAGAAAAGATGGACCTTTCGTCCGATCAGGATTTGAGTATCGCGATTATGAATCTCGTCAGCATTGAAGAGCATCTGCTGTTCTCGGGCAATAAAACCGAAAAAACAGAATATTTCGATATGATTAACGAAGTTCGCGAGATGCGCAAAGAATTGTTAAAGAAAATTGTAAAAAACCCCGAAGGCGAAACGTGGTGCATCAGCAAACACTTATTGGCGGCTTCAATGCGTCTTTTTGAAGTTGGCACCAAACAACAATCAATGGGTAAAAAAGAAGACGCCTACGATCTGTTTCGTAAATCCTACAATCTTTATTCCCTTTTCTGGGGCATCAATTTGAACGTCATTAGTGTCGGCGATGTTAAAAAGATCGACGAACAAGCCGTTAACAAACACGATCAAGAAAAAACCGGTTTTATGGGCAAATTGGGCGGATTGGTAAAAAAAGCAATCGACTGCTGTATTGAATAGCCGCGTAAAGTCGCTGAAGCGACCACACGGTAAACAGTTTTCGAGCCACTACAGGGGTTACCCCTAAAGTAACGAAGGATTCCGCGTAAAGGACGTAAAAGCGCTACGCGCTCACGCCCCACGCGGTTATTGCACTTCTTTTGGAAGTGCAATAAAAAAAACCTTCCTCAAGGGAAGGCTGAACCTAGGCAGTTCGTAACCGAAATCGTGGTCGATGAAACGTTTGAGGTGCATGATACGTTCTGGTCCGCTTTTTTCGAGGTCGACGAACTGAATTCCAGATACTCATCGCCCACTCGTCCGATAAAAAACCATTCCAGAAAAATTCTGAAAGAAATGAGACTGCTTCCTCACAATCTCGATCGCCAACAAGAGCATCCAAGTTATTCACCCAGCGAACAATCTTCCATGGAGGAATCTTATCGAACACGGCGACCAACTCTTTCCTTTTTGGATGTCCACGAAGGTGCGTTCGCCACTGTCCAGGCCAAATACAAGCAGGGTCATCTCCAGTGAGAAGACAGCGCCAAAAGGTCTGTTCAAGGTATTCAATTGCTTGTTGCCTGGGTCGATTTTGTACAAGGGAATTGAAACACCTTAACAATGAAATTGATTCGCCTGGTGTTCGGTTCCCAAATATCCGGTGGAGAAGGACATGCGAACCTCTTGAGCAAGGAATTTGATTCCACTCAAAGTCACGTAACGACCCGAAGAGTTCTTGACAGTAAACATGATGAGTTGTTATTTGCCTCCCTTCTTTTCTGTGGCCATTTTCGAAACGAGTATCTAACGCAACAGAACCAGCAAGACAAATCACACATACTCCTTTTGTTTGACCATTTGGAATCCAAATTGTGAAAAAGGACATTTTAATTATAGTCCATCAGGGAAATTATATTCAATAGTCTACTGATTCAAAAAGACAATCAACGACAACCAACTGGTAAAGATGAGATACATAGGTAACACTCCGGAAGGCGTTTTTCGTCGTATTTCAGTTGCTAAAAAAGTGTAACCCATGTATCTCATCGAGATAACTTTATTAATCATATGAAAACCATGCTCAAAACCTTCGGATATTACCTAATACCAAGAGAGATCGTATTGCTTAATAAATACGTCAGATGGCGAAAAGTGGCTGATATCCTGAAGGTGTCCAAAGAAGCCAAATTAAGGATGGAATGGTT